>JAIXXC010000025.1 GCA_027490985.1 Verrucomicrobiales bacterium | reverse complement strand
TCCGGCCGACTCGGAGCTCTGGGGCGCCGTTTGCTCAAGGCGTCGGGCCTCGAGGATCCCGAGGCCTGGGTGGGTTGGATGCAGTCGGTCTCCAAGCGCGAGGTGGCCGCCCTCGCTCCGGAGGTCTTCGCTGCGGCGGCCCGGGGTGACCAAGGGGCGCAGCGGGTGATCGAGCGCTGTCTGGGCGAATTGCTGGAGTTGGCCCTGGTGTGTGCCGATCGCCTCGATCGATCGGGCCGGGGTGCGGTGGAGTTCGTGCTGGCCGGCAGCGTCTTCCTGCGCCAACCCGCATGGCTGCCCCGGATCGAGCAGGTCCTCCGAGACGCCCGACCGCAGGCCCGGATCCGCAGCCTCGATCGGGAATCGGCCTGGGGTGCCGTGGTCCTGGCCGAACAGGCGCTCCTGGCGGGCGGGGGCAATCCAACTGCGAGCGTCACCCCGCCTTCGGCCCCGATCACTCCGCCCGTGCCGCGGCCCGAGGCCACGGGGGTGTCACCGACCGAGTTGCGCAATCCACGTTCGCGCCACCTCGATCGGATGCCGCTCGACCGGGCCATCGCACTGATGCTGTCCGAAGACGCCCAGGTTCCGGTCGCCATCGGACGGCACCGGGCCGCGTTGGCCCGGTTGATCCGTCTGGCCGAGCTCGCTCTCCGGGACGGTGGGCGCATTCTCTATGTCGGCGCGGGCACCAGCGGCCGACTTGGCGTCCTCGATGCCAGCGAGTGTCCGCCCACCTTCCGCACGCCGCCGGAGTGGGTCCAGGGCATCATGGCCGGGGGCGACAAGGCCCTGCAAACCTCGGTGGAGGGAGCCGAAGACGACGCCGGGGCGGGGCGCGAGGTGCTCCGGATGCGCCGGGTTTCCTCGAAGGATCTCGTGGTCGGCATCGCCGCGTCCGGCAGGACTCCGTATGTGTGGGGCGGGCTGGCCGCAGCCCGAGACGTCGGAGCCCGCACCGCGCTGCTGTGCTTCAACCCCCACCTGAAGTTCGCCCGGGGTTCCAAGCCGGGGGTCGTCCTCGCCATCGATGTCGGTCCGGAGGTCCTCACCGGTTCCACCCGCCTCAAGGCCGGAACCGCCACCAAACTGGTGCTCAACATCCTCACCACCCTGACCATGGTCCGACTCGGCAAGGTGGAGGAGAACCTGATGATCGACCTCAATCCCTCCAATGTGAAGCTGAGGGATCGGGCCGTGCGCATCGTCCAGGAGTTGACCCGGGCCACGCCCGAGATCGCCCGATCGGCCCTGGATGCCGCGGGTTGGCGGGTTCAGACCGCGGTTCAGAATCTCCGACGGAAATAGTCCCGAAGAAGCGTCTCCTCCTCGGAGCGAGGCACGGTTCGACGGGCGCTGCCAGGCCCAGGGAAGGGCGGGTGACAAGAAGTCATTTGCCAAGCGGCCACCAGAGTGTTTGCTGTGAAGCAGAAATTCGGGTTCGAGGGCGACGCGATGAATTCCACGGTCATGCATGGTTTGGCGGTCGGGCTGCTGGTCAGCTTCGGGATTGTCATCGGCATCGCCATTGTCTTCGCCACCCTCTACCGCCGCCATCTCAGGGTGCTGAGGCTGTCCCAGAAATGGAGTGATCCCCTCACGCCCCTGGCCGGATCCCGCAGGGGCTTTCCCCACCTGCCGATCCCCCATCGCTGGCTGGCCGTCCGTACTTCCAACACCCTCTTCCTGCGACAGTTGCTCTCGGCGCCGCAGCAGGAGGCCACCTCCTGGTCCGATGCGCTGATCCGGGCCCGTGAGCGGACCTGGTTCGTGTCGCCGCCATGGCGCGGTTGGACTCTGGTCATCGGAGCGGCCATACCCGATCCCGCTTCTGACATCGATCGGTTGCACCGCTTTCTCACCCACCTCAGCCGCGCCATCGGTGACGTTCAATTTTTCGCCGCCGATCGGGTGCTCAATCATCACGCTTGGGCCGACCTGAGAGACGGCCAGGTGATCCGGGCCTATGCCTGGGCCGGAGAGACGCTCTGGAACCAGGGCGAACACACCCTCGATGAACGCCTGTTGGGATTGGTGTGCCACGACTATGCCGAATCCGTCGAGGGGCCGGGCGTCTGCGGTGGGCCCTCCGAACAGCAGAACACCGAGCGGGTGGCGTTGCTGGCCCGTCGCTGGAGTCTGGATCCGGTGGAAGCCAGTGCCCATTTCATGGAGATCGACGAGGGATCGGGTCTGCACCGGGACGGCCTCGAAGGATCCGACTGACATCGCTTTCCGGTGACGCTCCCCATCCGCGGTCGGTTCCGATGTCGGTTTCAAGGCCGTTGCCGGTTCGTTTCTCGGGACTTGAAGCCATGCCGTTCCGGGTTGAGGGTTGCCACGGGCGTAACACCCCAAACCCGCCCCCCTTTAGGCCATGAACCGTTCCATTGGACTGACTCCCTCGAACCCCATCGATCTTCATCGGCACATCAATCTCAAGCTGGCCGAATTGGGCATGACGGGCGTCCCGGTGCCCGGTGGGATCACCGCACTGGATCCGCTGCTGGAATCGTTCATCGCGCATGGCCGCGAAAAGGACCGTCTGCTCTCGCGCTACGCCAGCCCGGTGGACCGTCGGATCAACAACTTCCTTCACGACTACCTCTCCGACACGGCCGTCCCCCGGGAGTTGCCACGGAACAGTTTCGTCCTCGATCAGTATGGCCTGGCGCGAGTGCTGTCGCTGCCTCCGGACCAGGACGAGGTCGCCTCGCCGATGCTGCGCAGCTACCGGTTGCGCAACGGCATCCTGCACAATCCCAAATCGGACCGTCGGACCACGGCCGGCATTTTCCATGTCACCGAAGGGGGCCTGCCCATCCCCGACGACAAGAAAGGAGTCCCCAAGGCCGTTTTCGCCGACCTTCTGGCCCGGGCGCTCCAGCCGCCCGAAGACTTGATGCGTCTGCCGTTCACCTCGTCGGGCGCAAAACCGGCCGCGTGCATGGTGTCGCTGCTCATCCGTCCGGTGATCTGCCCCGAGGTGGCCGGCGTGACACCCCGCAAGAGCATGGAGATCCGGTTCTTTGTGCCGGGATCGCTCGTGGCCAACCTCGACTTCGTCGAAAGCATCTTCGGCAACGCCGGAGACCCGCTATTGCCCGAGAACGACGCGGCCCTCGATGCCGAGCACTGGAGTGGTCATACCGGCTGCGTCATCCTGGCCCCGCACCTCAATGGACTCACCAAGAAGGAAGTGGGCCTGCCCCATCACGACGAGGCCTCCGAACGGCAGCGCCGCGACGGCATGTGCTGGTCGGACCCCCGCGAACTCTACAACGAGGGCAATGCCTTCAAGCTGACCGCCCGCGACTCGTCCGGGGTGATCGTCACGCTCATCTCCGACAACTACTTCGGCTACTGCAAGAAGGAGGTCAAAACCCAGATCAGCTTCGCCGCCAACCTCTTCGGGGCGGTGGAAGAAGAGCACGCCGGCGGAGCGCTGGTCTTCGCCCGTCATGATCTCGGCAGCGAATACGATGCCCAACAGCACCGCGCCGACTTTCCCTACACCTTCTCCGAGGTGGCCCGTCTCATCCCCGGCGCCGTGGACCTGAAGCCCGAAGGGTATGCGGTGGACAAGCGTTTCTCGAAGGTGATCTACGTGCCCGAGAACGCCCGCTTCGACATCGAGTCGCTCACGGTCCGTTGGGATGACGCCGGCAAGACCCGATCCATCCGGTTGCGGCGCGACCATCACTACCTGCTGCCCAGCGGGTTCCGGGTGCATCTGGAGCCGCCCGCGATGTCGGGACGTGCCTGGCGACTGGTCGGAACCCGCCCCGAGGGCACGCTCTGCCACAAGCCCTGCACGGTCTCCGGCGGCGGCAAGAGCGAGATCTCCAAGCCGATCACCGACGCGATCCTCTTCGGCTCGGTCTTCGTCGCCGATCTGGTTCAGGATTTCGACCGGGTCGCCGAGGTGCTGGCCCGCGATTTTTCGCAGCGATTCCGCAATCCGGCCCGCAACGGTCAGGATCAGCGGCCCATTCTCAGCCCGCGGCGCACTCTGGGTTCGGTCATCAAGCTGCTGACGCCCAGCGACGATTTCTGCGACGAGCACAATGTCTGGATCGGATCGGTTCCGCCGCATATCCGCGAACTCGTCCTGGTCGTGAAGCGCTTCTGGCAGCCCTCGTGGGGCGACGACTGGCGTTCCCGTTTCAGTGTCGATGTGATCAATGGCACCCCCGCCAACGAACTGCGATTGGGGCGCAAGCGCCTGGTCACCCAGTTTTTGCGAGTGGGGTATGATGACGATGGCGCCTGGCGCACCTTCGGCCTCCGCAAGGACTACATCCCGGCCTTCAAGCTGCAGATGGAGGACGACATCACCGCCAGTGTCACGGTTCCCCGTACCCAGTTGCAGGGGTTGGATCCGCAGAGCGTCCATCCGTCGCTCAAGTTCGTGGAGAACACCGAATTCCGGCTGTTCCAGCGCCCCGACGACGCCATCCATCGCGGGTACGACAAGGCCTCCGAGGCCGACTTCGCCGGCGGTGGCTGCTTCTTCAGCAACTACGAGCCCATCTCGCGGCAGCAGGCCCGCGACATCGTCGACGATGCCATCGCCCTGAATCAGTACACCGCGCCCATGCGGAGCCTGATCGAGGCGGCCGCCGCCTCGGAACCCGGGGATGGATCGCCGGAGTGGATCGTCATCACCTCCCACCCGCGTCTGGTGGACGGAAAGCCGTCCAAGAATCCGAGGTACCTCCAGATCCGGCCCGATCTCTTGGATGATCTGGGGCGACATCTCACCGACATGTCCGCTCGGTTGGCCCGCCGCCTGCCGCTGGACCGTCCGATCCACACGCCGGTGCATGCGGTCTTGGCCGGTCGCCGGAACAATCCCGCCGAACCGGGGGTGCGCCCGCTGGCCTGCTACGGGCCGATCCATCACATGGAATTGCCCGAGGCGTTCATGGAGTTCATCTCCAGCATGACCGGCAAATCGCCCTCCACGACCGGCGCCGGCAGTGAAGGAGCGCTGACCAAGAGCCCGTTCAACGCCCTGCCTCCGATCTACGATCTCAACGCCGCCTTCGTGAGCCTGGCCGTTTCCGAGAATCCGGTGTTCCTCACCAGTGCCGGATATCTCGGACCCAAGACCCGCGTGGATCACGACGTGAGCCTGCTGGTCCCCGAGGTCTGGTGCCGGATGGGCGTCGCCGAACGCGATCCGGCCTTCCTCATCGCCAACGGCTACCTCGAGCGGGTCACGGATTTCACCCACGAGGGGCGGACGGTTCCGGCCAGTCGTCTGGGGTGGCGCGTGACTCCGAAGTTCATGAACGACTTCCTGGGGCGGGTGTTCAACCACCCCCACGCCGTCCTGGTCGAAAGCATGTTGCGCCCCGAGAAGCAGGATGCCGCGCAGTACGCCGATTCGGTGGACAACATCGCCGCGACCCACCGTCGGGTGGCCCAGCACTATTTCGACGACGGGTCCGTCGAGCAGGCCGTTCCGCCGCTCAAGGCGCTGCTCCATATCATGCGCGACGGTGTGTACGAAGGACTGCCGCTGGAAGACGCCGCGTTTCGGAAGCTCTTCTCCCGCGACAGCGTCTTGGCCAGCCCCTGGTATCGGACCCGGCTCGAGGTGCGTCGCGAGTTGGAGGTGCGGCACTGGAACACCCTTGCGACCTATCTGGAGCGGATGCTCGGCCGGCCCGAATACTCGCGCGAGGCGGAGCGATTGGGTCTCCACGAGCGCAGGGCGTATGCCCGAGTCATGCTCGAGCGGAGCCGGTCCGACGCCCGGTTGGCCGAACTCGTGGGCACGCTAGGTGCCGAGCCGGCGGTGTTCCGCTAGGCCCCTGATCCGAAGAGGCCGTTTTTGGCCGTGGGAATCGGGCTCTGGACCTAGGCCAAGATGGGGCGCACCACTTGGCCGTGCACGTCGGTGAGGCGGAAGTCCCGCCCGGCGTGATGGTAGGTGAGCCGTTCGTGGTCGAAGCCCAGGCAGTGCAGGATGGTGGCCTGGAGGTCGTGCACGTGCACCGGGTTCTCCACCACGTGGAAGCCCAGCTCGTCGGTGGCGCCGTAGGTCATGCCGCCGCGGATGCCGCCGCCGGCCATCCAGAGGCTGTAGGCCTGCGGGTGGTGATCGCGTCCCTGGCTGCGGCCCAGGGCCGGGTTGGACTCCACCATCGGGGTGCGTCCGAATTCGCCTCCCCAGATCACCAGGGTGTCGTCGAGCAAGCCGCGTTGCTTCAGGTCGAGCACCAGCGCGGCGCTCGCCTGATCGGTGGTCGCCGCGTTGCCGCGCACGTTGCCCACCACATCGGAATGGGCGTCCCAGCCCTCGTGGTACAGGTTCACGAACCGGACCCCACGCTCGATCATCCGTCGGGCCAGCAGGCAGGCCCGCGCGAAGGACGGCTTGTCGGGATCGCACCCGTACATCCTCAGGGTCTCCGGTGACTCGCTCCGCAAGTCCATGAGTTCCGGGGCCGAGGTCTGGAGCCGAAAGGCCATTTCGTACGAGGCGATGCGGGTGGCGATCTCCGGGTCGCCAACCACGCCGAGGCGTTGGCGGTTCAGGTCGGCCACCAGGTCGAGCGTGTCGCGCTGCAGGCGGGCATCGATGCCCGAGGGGTTGTCCACGTTGAGGATGGGCGGGCCCTGATTGCGCAGGCGGACGCCGGTGTGGACCGTCGGCAGGAACCCGCTCGACCAGAGCGCGGACCCGCCGCTGAGGCCGCCTCCGGTGCTCATGACCACGAAGGCGGGGAGGTTCTGGGATTCGGACCCGAGACCGTAGAGCACCCAGGAACCGAGGCTGGGGCGTCCGGGTTGCGAGAAGCCCGTATTGAAGAAGATCTGGGCCGGGGCGTGGTTGAATTGGTCGGTGCGCACCGAGCGCACCAGGCAGATGTCGTCCACGATTTTGGCCAGATGCGGCAACACTTCGGAGATCTCGGTGCCCGATTGGCCGTGGCGGGCGAACTTGAAGCGGGGGCCCATCACGGCCGCATCGGGCCGGATGAAGGCATAGCGCTGACCCCCGATGACCGACGGAGGCAGGGGGCGACCCTCGAGTTTGGCCAACTCGGGCTTGGAGTCGAAGAGCTCCAACTGGCTCGGGGCGCCGCCCATGAAGAGGTGGATCACCCGTTTGGCCGTGCCCTGGAATTGCGGGGATCTTGGGGCCAGCGACGGAGAACCCGCCAGGGTTGCCGCCGAGAGACGATGCCCCAGGCGGTCGGTCAGCAGGCCGGCCAGGGCGATCTTGCCCAGGCCGACCCCGCAGTCGCGGAGGAAGTGCCTTCGGCTGACGTGGTTCGGGGAAAGTTCGAAGGGATTCATGGTGGGAACGGGTTCAGCCCTTGGTGATCAGTTCATCGAGGTTCAGCAGCGCCCGCGACAGGGCCGACCAGGCCGCGCGTTCTTCGAGCGGGGTTTCTCCGGAGACGTCGCCGGGTCCGGCCACGGCGGCCGCGTCGAGTTCCTTGGCCCGGAAGCGCGCGCGTTGGCTGTTCCAGAACGATTCCAAGGCCTGGAGTTCCACCGCGGTCGGGGGGCGGGTGAGGCAGCGTTGGAAGGCCGTCCGAATGCGCTCGGACACGGTGCCGGTCTGCCGGGCCAGATCGCGGCCCATGGCCTGCGAGACTTCGATGAAGAAGACGTCGTTGAGCAGCGTGAGCGCCTGCAAGGGGGTGTTGGAGGTGTCGCGTCGGGCCAGGCACGACTCCCCGGTCGGGGCGTCGAAGGTGTTGAACATGGCGAAGGGCGCCGTGCGTTTGG
>JAIXXC010000039.1 GCA_027490985.1 Verrucomicrobiales bacterium | reverse complement strand
CGGGTGAAGTCTTTCCAACTCCAGACCACCTTCTTGTCGCGGGTCACCTCGATGAACTGCGGGTTCTCGGGCCCGGCGTGGCAGTTGCCGATGAGCGTGTTGCCGTTGGGCAACCGATCCACACAGGTGATCCAGGCCAGCGTGATGCCCGGAAGGTCGTTCTGGTTGACCTGCCAGACGATCTTTCCGGCGCGATCGACCTCGAGCACGCTGTGCCCATTGCCGCCGCCGATGAGGGTGTTGCCGTTGGCCAGTCGGATGGCGCTGTAGGCCTGATTGCCCCAGGCCTCGGGACCGTGGCCGCCCTTGCGCTCCTTGCCGAAGAGGGGGATGTCGTACTGCCAGACGATCTTGCCCTTCGCGTCGTATTCCCGGATGCGGCCATCGGCCTCATGGGCCACCAGGTAATTGCCGTTGGCGATCTTGCGGACTCGGCGGGTGTCGGAGTGCGCGTTCGGATGATCGACTTGCAGCTTCACCTCGCGCTGCACTTTGCCGTCGCGATCCACCTCGATGATCCGGGCCGGGCCCGACTCGACGATCATCGTCAAACCATTCTCAACGCGCTGAAAGGCATGCACCTCCACCGGTTTGCCGGGGTTGGCCTTCGCCGCGTCATATTCCCAGACCACCTTCTTGTCGCGGGTCACTTCCTGGATCTTCGTCCAACCCTGCTGCAGCAGCACGTTGCCATTGGGCAGCACGTGGGCGTCGTGGATGGCGGTCACCGGGATCTCCCACTCGAAGGAACCGTCGGGAGCGATGATCGCCAAGCGCCGGGTGGAATCATCGGCGGCGAGGATCCGGCGACCCGGCACCGACAGATCGGCAGCCTGGAGGTTCGGGGTGGCGGTGGTGGCGAGGATTCCGGCCAGCACGGCCAGCATGGCCACGGGCGATCCGGAGCGGAGGGTGGAGATCATGTCGGGGAGAATCTGACGCTCACGATACGGCCTCGAATCGGTCGCTGTCGAGGGAACCCCGCCCCGATCGACGCTCCGCCGACCGGAACTTCAACCCGTTGAACCCACCCGCTCCAATGCCCGCTCCAATTCCGCCACGCGGACGGGTTTGGTGAGGAACTGGTCGAAGCCCGCCTGAAGGGCTTGCCGACGGTCTTCTTCGAGCGCGCTGGCGGTCAGGGCGATGAGGTGCGTCCGCGTCCCGGAGCGGGCGGTTCCCGATCGGGCCGACGCCGCCGTGACCACCGAGGCCGCCTCGAGTTCGCGCAAGCGCGTGGCCAATTCCAGGCCGCTCATCTGGGGCAATTGGAGATCGAGCAACACCACATCGAATCGACTCCCGAGGATCCAATCGGAAAGCATGGTCTCCGCGGCGTCCTGCGTCTTGACCTCGTGCCCGGCCCTTTCCAGCAGGATGCGGATGAATTTCTGGCTCGTGGGGTCATCGTCGACGACCAGCACCCGCAAGGGCCTGAAGGATCTCGGCGGCTGGGGAACCGTCCCGCCCGGGGTCCCCGACTTCGGATCCACGATGGGCAGCACCAGATCGACCGCCACTTGGGTGCCTTGCCCGGGGCGACTGCGGACGCCGATCTGCCCCCCCATCAACTGGATCAGCTGACGGGTGATGGCCAAGCCCAGGCCGGTACCCCCGGGGGATCGACGGGGCCCCGCCCCTTCGGCCTGGAAATACGCCTGGAAGAGCCGGGCTTGCGTGTCGGAGTCCATGCCCACACCCGTATCGTCCACCTCGATCCGGATTCCCACCAACGCGACATCGCGGCTGGTGAGGCGAATCCCCAACCGGACGGTGCCGCTCTGGGTGAATTTGAGCGCATTGGAAACCAGATTGGTCACCACCTGACTCAGGCGGTCGGCGTCTCCCTTCACCCGTTCGGGCAGGTGGGGATCGAATTGGAACTCCAAGGCCAACCCCTTTTCGGAGGCCCGCGGCGTGAAGAGCTTGGCCACGCGTTGGAAGACTTCGCGGAGCGGGAACTCCTCGGTGACCAACCGCATCTTGCCCGCCTCGATCTTGGAGTAGTCGAGGCTGTCATCGAGGACATTGAGCAGCGTCGTCGAACTCGATCGCAGGGTCTCCAACCAGTCGCGCTGTTCGGCCGTCAGCGGACTTTGTTCCAACAGATGCAGCATCCCCATCACGCCCTGGAGCGGAGTTCGGATCTCATGGCTCAACTGGGCCATGAACGTGCCTTTGGCCCGCTCCGACTTCTCGGCCCGGCGCAGTTTTTCGGTGAGTTCCTGGGTGCGCTCCAAGACCTGGATCTCGACCGATTGGCGCACGCGGACCAGATCGGAGGCGGTCTGGTCCATCTGATATCGGGTCGCGCTCACCTCGACCTGATTCCGTCGGATCCGCCGATGGAGGCTCCGCAGCGATTCCTGGACGGCACGCACGCGATCGGGAACCAGTCGACCCACCCCGGATCCGGGATCGGTCGCCTCCACCGAGTCCAAGGTGTCCAGGTGTTGCGGCAGTGAATCGATGGGCCCGGCCCAACGGGCGGCCAACCACGACGCCACCGCCAGGCAAACGGCCATCCAGGCCAAGAGGCCGATGAAGAGCCAGACCCGGTTCTGAGCGCCCTCCACGCCCCCCGGGACCTGCCCTGCTGCGCCGTCCACCAGCGCCGTCGCGGGCGCCAGGGCGGTCGCCAGCCTCTGGAATGTGAGATCCAACCAGAATCCGAGCACCCCCATGGGCACCAGGGCGAAGACCAGGAACGCCACCGTGAGACTGGACTTCAGGGACAACGGGTTGTGCCATCGTGGCCAAAGCCCCAGGCGGAGCATGACCCGTTGGAAGCGGGTTCGCGGAACCGGGCGACCCGGGGAACCGGACTCGGAATTCCGGTCTGGATGGGCCTGGGCGGAAGAGATCGGTTCGCGGGTTTCAGGCATGGGGCGGCTGCCACACGGGCAATGGATCCCATCGGCACGGAAGCCTCGGAGCTTGAGGGCCCATACAACGCCCCGACTCCCGATCGGCCGCTTCGCCAGAGTCACCGCGTCGATTTCCGCCGCGGAGCGGTCGATCGCTGGTATCGGCGACCACCGGTTCAGGCCACTGGTTCAGGCCGCCTGCTTCAAGCCGCCACGCTGCAACCCGTCTGCTGGGCGGGGTGCGTGCGACCGTGCTTGAAGGGTTCGCGCATCCGCAATCCGAGCGCCTGGAGCAACTCGGCGTCGCGATCGTAGCTCGGCGACGGCACGGCCTTGGTCAGCATGAATTCGGTCTCGCTGCTGAAGATCGAGTTGGCCCCGGCCATGAAGCACAGGGCCTGGGCGGTGTCGTCGAGCTTCACCCGTCCGGCGGTCAATCGCACATCCGAACGCGGCATCACGATGCGCGCCGTGGCGATCATCCGGATCACATCCCACACCGGCACATCGGCATTTTCGGCCATCGGCGTGCCGGCGACCTTGCTCAGGATGTTGATGGGCACCGATTCCGGATGCGGCTGAATTTGAGACAGCGTCTGAAGCATCTTCAACCGATCGTCCACGGTCTCACCCAGGCCGATGATGCCGCCCGAGCACAGGGTCACGTTGGTCTTGCGCACCTCTTCGAGCGTCTTCAACCGATCCGCGTAGGTGCGGGTGGTGATGATGGTCTCGTAGAACTCGGCCGACGAATCGACGTTGTGATTGTAGGCGTAGAGGCCGGCCTCCTCGAGACGCTTGGCCTGATGCTCATTGAGCATGCCGAGCGTGCAGCACACTTCCATGCCGAGATCGGTCACTCCACGGACCATGTCGAGCACCCGGTCGAACTGGGCGTTGTCCTTCACCTCGCGCCACGCCGCTCCGAGGCACACCCGCGAGACGCCCGCCTGTTTGGCGCGGTGGGCGATCTCCACCACCTTGTCCTTCTCCATCAGGCGCTCCGGGCTGACTCCCGTGGAATACCGGGAAGACTGGGCGCAGTAGGAGCAATCTTCCGGGCAGGCCCCGGTCTTGATGGAGATCAGCTTGCTGACCTGCATCTCGGCCGGATCGTGGAACTGGCGATGCACGCTGGCCGCGCGGAACACCAGTTCCAGGAGCGGCGTGCCGTGGAGTTCGCGGAGGGCCTCGAGGGTCCAGTCGTGTCGGATGTCGGCGGTCATGCAAATCCGGTCGGCGAGAGCGCCTTCCGTCG
>JAIXXC010000197.1 GCA_027490985.1 Verrucomicrobiales bacterium | reverse complement strand
TTGTTGCACTCGGCCGCGCCGGATCCGCGATCGGGCACGGCCGAACTGGTGGCCGCCGTGAGCCGGGCTTTCCCGAATCTGAAACTCATCGCCGGCACCGAGCGCACCGTCCATCAGGGACACCGGCACGACCTGGGCGGGTTCGTGGGCGTGGGCCCCCGCTTTGGGCAAGGCCGGGAATACCGCGACCTGGAGATCGTGGACCGGGTGGGCACGGGTGATGTGTTTTCGGCGGGCATCCTGCACGGGCTTCTGTCGGATCTGCCGCTGGGCCGCACCCTCGACTTCGCCCTGGCCTATGCGGCCTTGGTGCACACCACCCGGGGCGACACCTCGCAGTTCCGAGCAGCGGAGATCCAGGCCCTGGCCGACGGCGCCTCGGCCTCGATGCGGCGGTGATCCCAACGCCCGGAGGCCCGGGCCGCTGCAGCGCACCCGGGGAATCCGGTGACCCACGAATCTGCTCCCCCTGCGGAGCCTCAGACCTCATGCTCACGGCGTGGAATCTTCTGCTCCGGCTCCGTCCGACCCGTCCGAAATCTGGTCCGTCTTCGTTCTGCGCAATCCGGCCGGACGCTGCTTCGTGGGTCACACCGAGCACCTCGATCAGTTCGCGCTCACGGCCGACACCGAGGTGGCCAAGTGGACCGGCCAACCGGGGCCCTGGCCCGTCGTGTGGCGGCACGACAAGCTCTCGCGCAAGGCGGCCCTCAAGTTCGAGGTCAGCCTGAAACGCGACAAGAACACCCCCCGCTTCTACACGCGCACTGGTCTGACCCCGCCCGAGATCGAATTGCCGGGAACCTTGCCCCCCGAAGGCAACGCCTGACCGCTCGGGTGCACGACTCGGATCGGTGCGTCGTTCGATCGCCGACCGCTCAGGGACGGGGTGATCGTCCGGGACGTCCGGCTTTCAGTCGGTTCTTGGACCGCACCTGGCTGGCTTTGGCCGATCTCGGGGCGGACACCCTGCGCCTCGGCAGTGGCCGAGGCTGGGATTCCTCCACCGTTTGGATGAACCTCCGGATGCGCTCCTGGATCCCTGAGACGACTTCTTCGATCCACGGGTTGGCCAACCGCCGGCGCACGGTCACCGCGTGGAAGCGGACCGACAGGCCCGGAAGCGGGATCACCTGCCGCAACCGATCGGAGTCCAACTCGCGCTCCACGACGATCGCCGAGGTCAACGCGAGCCCCTTGCCGGACAGGGCCAGCAGGCGCAGCAGGGCCATGTCATCGACCTCGCCCCGAACCTCGGGCTGGACACCGGCCCGGGCCAGGAGCAATTCGAACTGCTCGCGCAAGGGCGCATTTCGGGCCGGGAGGAAGAGCGGCACCCCCTTCAGGCAGGCGGGGAATCCGGCCGACTCGTCCAGATGCCTCATCCGGCCGACCAGATAGGCGGGCACCTCGCCCAGGACCTGGTTGAACACCTCGGGTGATCCGCCCGGGGGAGCCGGTGCGTCCGACAGCACCACGTCCACCTCGTGGCACCGCAGGCGGACCAGCAGGTCTTCGAAGGCGCCGGCCGAGACCGAGATCGCCGCGTCGGGCCGCGTCAGCAGGGGTTCGATGAAGTCGAACTGCAGGTTCTTGGACAGCGGCGCCACGGCCCCGATCCGCAGGGCGCGGCGCTTCTTCTGGGCCCCCGGCCTGCGGAAGAGATCCAACAGCTCGGCACCCGATTCATGGATCGCGTCGGCATGGTCCAGGACCGCGCGCCCCGCATCGGTCAACACCAGCGCACGGCCCTGCCGGTCGAAGAGGGGTTCGCCCAGCCACGCCTCCAGCTCGGCCAACTGCTCGCTCAGCGTGGAGGCCGAGACCCTCAGCAGGCGGGAGGCGCGCGTCACGCCTCCCTCCCGGGCGATCGCCCTGAATCGCAGCAGGTGATGGTAGTTGAGCCACTCGGCCGCCTCGGAGGCCATCTGAGCCCTGTTGGTCATTTCGGAATTACCGCATGATTCGTTCTGACTTTCGATATTTTTGAATGACATGTCCGCGATAGGTTCAGGGCGCAATGAACTTCAACGATCAAACGAAGCCCACGCCCTCGACCGACCGGACCCAACACTCCCTCGGTTCGATCTCCTCCCCTCCCCATGAGCGTTCCCCGTTGGGCATCATAAACCGGCACCTCGACCTCGGTGAGTGCGGCGCGCACGGGAATCATTCGGCCCAAGGAAGAACCCTGTGGGTCAGCCTGATGAACCCGAGGTCCTTGCTCGGGCCTCTGCTAGACGAGATGGCGTTCGAGGGAGCCTGGCTGGAGAGGGATGGCCGGGCCCGGATTCGGCTCCGGGGACAGAGCGAGCGCCCTGTGGCCACACCGCTGTTCCACTCCCCCGCAGCGGCCCGTTCCTGGCTGGCCTCGGAGCTGTTGAAGCAATTGGCTGATGCCCACGACCAGGGAATCCACCAGACCCCGGAAACCACGCCCGAGAGCCTCGCAGCATGAGGCTCCGATCCC
This sequence comes from Verrucomicrobiales bacterium, assembly GCA_027490985.1. Classification (GTDB taxonomy): domain Bacteria; phylum Verrucomicrobiota; class Verrucomicrobiia; order Limisphaerales; family UBA9464; genus SXXZ01. The sequence continues at coordinate 560 of JAIXXC010000197.1, read as the reverse complement.
GCCTTGATACCCCACTCCATAGAACCCACGACAAAGCACGATCCATTCATGAACGCCAACGATTCCAAGAACGCCACCCCCATCCCCGTGACCCTGATCCCCGGTGACGGCATCGGTCCCGAGGTCGTCGACGCCGCACGCCGACTTGTCGACGCCACCGGAGTGCCCATCGCCTGGGAGGAGGCCGAGGCCGGCGCCTCGGTCTTCCGCAAGGGCATCGCCTCGGGTGTGCCCCAGGCCACGCTCGACTCGATCGGCCGGACCCGGCTCGTTCTCAAGGGCCCGCTCGAGACGCCCGTGGGCTTCGGCGAGAAGAGCGCGAACGTCACGCTGCGCAAACTCTTCGAGACCTACGGGAACATCCGGCCAGTCCGGGAACTGCCCGGGGTGCCCACGCCCTACGCCGGCCGGGGCATCGACCTGGTCGTGGTCCGCGAGAACGTGGAGGACCTCTACGCCGGCATCGAGCACATGCAGACCCCCGGCGTGGCCCAGTGCCTCAAGCTCATCTCGCGCAAGGGCTGCGAGAAGATCGTGCGCCTGGCCTTCGAGGTCGCCCG
>JAIXXC010000010.1 GCA_027490985.1 Verrucomicrobiales bacterium | reverse complement strand
TGGCCGCGACGATGGACCAGGTTTGCCGGGATCGCGATCCCGTGACCATCACTCGGAATCGCGATCAGGCCGTCGTTATGATGTCGCTCGACGACTACGAAGAATTGGAAGAGACCGCTCATCTGCTCCGCAGCCCAGAGAATGCTCGACGGTTGCTGGCCGCCATTCACTCGTTGGAGGGCGGGAAGGGGAAAGTCAGGAAACTCCCGCTCGGGTCATGAGGCTCATCTTTGCCGAACAAGCCTGGGAAGACTATCTGTTCTGGCAACAGACCGACCCGAAGATCACCCGAAGGATCCACGACCTCATCAAGGACACGGCCCGCCACCCTTTTGAAGGTATCGGAAAACCCGAGCCATTACGGCATGCCTTGGCGGGTTACTGGTCACGAAGGATCACCGGGGAGCACCGCATGGTGTACAAAGCGGTCGCAAACGATCTGCTGATTGCGCAGCTCAGATACCACTACTGAGAGAAGGCCGCCCATCCACCTCCGGACTGCTCGAACGCCCCTGGATCGGGACAGTCCTCCGAACTGGTCTCCTCCTCGGACCTTGGCGCTTTCAGAGAAAGCGCCCTACCCTCAGAGGCGCAGGAAACGACCAACGCTACCCGACAGCCCGCCCCCAAAAACACCGGGCCGGAGGGCTGCACCTCCGGTAGGAACCGTGTCTCACGGCCCCCGCCCGGAACGCGAACAGGGCACAGCTGACGTCCCGCGCCTCGGCACACGGTAGTCCAGTTCCTGGGCGGTTGGGTGAGGCGTGTCGGGCGGCCCGAGGGACTCGGGCCCTACCGGCGTTGTGCTGTTCACGGCGCAGGGATTGGAGCACTGTCGTGTGAAGGCTGAACAACGGCCTCCACCCCGGACGACCCAACCGCCCGAACGCTCCAACCACCCCAAACCACCCCGTCCATGACCGACTTCCCGTCTCGCCTTCCGCTTCGCTCCCGGGTCTGCGCGCTGGCCGTCGCAGCGCTCGGTTTCCTCATCGACGCCGTGTCCGCAGCCGAGGCGCGGTTCGCGCCGAAGGTCATCGTGGTGACCACCTACGAGATCGGTGCCGACTCCGGCGACAAGCCCGGCGAATTCCAGTTCTGGCATGAGCGGGAGCACCTGACCAACCGCGTGGACGTGCCCGGCGTGGACCACCCTCTGACCCACAATGGTCAGGGCCTGTGGGGCATGGTGAGCGGCACCACTTCGCGAGCGGGATTGCAAGTCCTCGCGCTGGGCCTCGACCCGCGCTTCGACCTGAGCCGCACCTACTGGCTGGTCAACGGCATCGCCGGCGTGGATCCGGCCGACGCCTCCGTGGCCAGTGCGGCGTGGGCCAAGTGGGTCGTCGATGGTGACATCGCCTACGAGGTCGATTCCCGCGAAGCCGATCCGTCTTGGCCCTACGCTATCATCCCGGTCGGCAGCCGGAAACCCAACGAGAAGCCCAAGTCGACCGAGTGGGAACCCGCCGAGATGGCCTGGGAACTCAACGGCGCGCTGGTGGACTGGGCCTTCGTGCTCACCCGCGACACCGTGATCCCCGAGAACGACGCCATGAAGCCATTGCGCGCGGCCTACAAGGCCTTTCCCAACGCGCAGCGCCCGCCCTTCGTGCTGGTCGGCGACACCTTCGGCTCCTGCCGCTACTGGCACGGGCCAGCGATGACCCGCTGGGCCAACGACTGGGCGAAGCTCCATACCGGGGCCAAGGCCAATTACGTGATGACCAACATGGAGGACCACGGCATCGCCCAGTCCCTGTCGCGCCTGTCGGGAATGCGGCGGGTGGATTGGAAGCGGGTGCTCTTCCTTCGCACCGCCAGCAACTACTGCACGCCTCCGGACGCAACGGGGGTGGCCGACAGCATGTTGGCCGAGTACCAGGGATTGATCCCCTCGCTCGAGTCCGCCCACCGCGTGGGATCCCGCGTCGTCCACGCACTGCTCAAGGATTGGGACCGGTACTCGGTACAAACGCCCAAGCCCTGATGACGCTCTGCGGCGGCGGGCCGGCGGTGACGGGATTGGCCGTTGGAATCGCTGGGGCTCATTCCACTGGGTCGGCTCCAGCTTGGGAGGTTGCCTTGCGGGAATATTCGGACACGATGTCCGAAACTGGGTTTCGTTTCAGCACCGCGATCGTCGCAGTGTCGGATCGGTTTCACAGGAGACTCTCCCCATGATTGAAGATGTTCTTTTCTCCAGCGCCGCCCATTTGATGGAGGCGCAGGGCCGCAATGACAGTGAATCGGTTTCGCGGACCACGACCGACGTCCGCACCCAGAACGAGTTCATCCAATGCGACGTGGAGAAACTCTTCATGCTCACCGAGGCGCTGTGGACGATCCTGAAGGAGAAGCACGGCTGCACCGATGCGGAACTCGTCCAGCGGGTGCAGGAGATCGATCTGCGGGACGGCAAGCTCGACGGCAAGGTGGCCAAGGTGAATCCCGACTGCCCGAAGTGCAGCCGCAAGCTCATGGGCAAGCGCCCGGTGTGCCTCTACTGCGGGGCCGAAGTCACCCGCGGAGACCTCGCACCGTTCAGCCGATAGGGCCTCGCGGCATAACGACAGAACCGCCACCCCGATCCCCGGCCCAGGCCGCCTGAGTGCGGCGAGGCATTCTCGGCAGGGACCAGGCGGATCGAGGGTCGTGTCTTTGCTCCCCGGCCCAGGCCGTCTGAGTGCGGCGAGGCATTCTCGGCAGGGACAAGGCGGATCGAGGGTCGTGTCTTTGCTCCCCGGCCCAGGCCATCTGAGTGCGGCGGG
>JAIXXC010000035.1 GCA_027490985.1 Verrucomicrobiales bacterium | reverse complement strand
GCCGAGAAGGACTGGGTGGACAACCGGTGGCAGCGCACCGAGATCGGTCCGTTCCTGGCCTCGAGCGTCCGCTTGCCGGACGGGTCCTCGGTGGTCCGCGGGCTCACCGTGCGGGTCGGCCCCGAGGTCAGCGTGCTCTACGACTTGGCCCAGGGATCGGTCCGGGCCGTGTGGACCGGCGGGTTCCTCAAGTTCGACGCCACCCGCTTCGGCCTGATCGGGACGCCGGTGCCGGCAGGCACCGTGCTCTGGACGTCGGACGCTGTTCGCCCGAAGAAGGCCGCGGCGCCGCGCTTTCTGGGACAGCATCGCACGCCTGACGGCATCGTCTTGGACTGGGAGGTTGATGGGGTTCTGGTACGCGAGCGGCCGGAGTGGGTGCTCACGCCGGCGGGTCCCGCTCTGGTCCGCCGCCTCGAGGTCGGAGCCCGGACCGCTCCGTTGCGATGGTGGGCTGCCGGTCACATGAATGGCGACCGGTTGACCGCCGATACGTACCAGAACCGATCGATCGAGACCACGGGCCCCGATCGTCCGCCCACCCGCGACACCTTCCGGGCCACCCACCTGGTCCGCAACATCGACTCCGGGACGCTGTCGGCGGTCGCCGTGGTGACCGGCGGTGGGATCGAGTGCGAGGCCGGAACACGGCGCGAGCCGGGGGGCATCGGGCAGGGGTCCGCCGTGATGAGGATTCCGCCGGGTGAGGCGATCTGTCTGGACGCGGTGTTGTGGCGTGGCGGAGTCGGTCAAGGCACCGCCTTCGAACGGTGGGCCAAAGCCCAAACGCCTTCGGAGGTCGGCGCCGAGGCGATCCCCGCCGCCCCGGAGGTCTCCGAGCAACTCACCCGCGGTCAGCGCGGCCTGGAGACGGGCCCGTTTGCGGTCGATACCCTGACCCTGCCGTATGACAACCCGTATCAGGCGCTGATGTTCGCCTCCGGCGTGGACTTCACCTCCGATGGCGCCGGCTACGTGTGCACCCTCCATGGCGATGTCTGGCGGGTCACCGGCGTGGATGCCGGATTGCAGTCGCTGCGCTGGAAGCGGGTGGCCACGGGGCTCTTCCAACCGCTGGGGCTCAAGGTTCGCGGCGATCGGGTGTACGTCCTGGGCAAGGATCGCATCACGCGCCTCGACGATCTCAACCACGACGGGGTGACCGACTTCTACGCGACCTTCTTCGACGGCATCGCCACCTCGTTGGGCGGGCATGATTATGTCACCTGCCTCGAGGTCGATCAGGACGGCCGGTTCTATTATGCCGATCCCCGGGGAGTCCACCGGGTCGCCGCCGACGGCAAGTCCGCCGAGACCCTCGCTTCGGGGTTCCGCAACCCGAACGGCATGGGGGTGAGCCCCGACGGCCGTGTGGTCACCGTGGCTCCGCAGCAAGGCACCTGGACGCCCACCAGTGAGATCGCCGAGATTCGGCCGGGAGGCTGGTACGGATTCGGAGGTCCGAAGGCCGATCACAACCCGCCGCTCGGACGCGATTGGCCCCTGTGTTGGATTCCGCACTCCGTGGACAACTCCAGCGGATCGCAGGCATGGATTCCGCAAGGCCACTGGGGAGAACTGGGGGGCCAGATGATGCACCTGCTCTGGGGACGATGCGGGATGATGTTGGCGTTGCGCGATCCCCGGGGTGCGGTGACCCAGGGGGCGGTGGTTCCCTTGCCGGTGAAGTTCCTCAGTGGTCCGAACCGGGCCAGCTTCCGCGCCCAAGATGGTTCCCTCTACATTGCCGGCAGCACCGGATGGCAGACCAGCGCCGTGAAGGATGGAGCCGTGCAGCGTGTTCGCCAGACGGGCAAGCCGTTGCGCATTCCGGTGGCCTGGAAGCAGGACGGGGCGTCGTTGGAATTCACCTTTTCGGAGAAACTGGATCCGGCCGTGGCCGCCGATGCGGGCAGCTTCGGTGTCCGTCGTTGGAACTATCGCTACACGCAGGACTACGGATCCAAGGACTGGTCGGTGGTGGACCCGAACAAGGAAGGCCGTGATGAGGTCGAGGTGAAGTCATCCACTCTATTGCCGGATGGACGGACGGTCCGGATCACCCTCGCCGACGCGCGCCCGGCCATGCAGTACGAATTGCGCTACGATGTCGGATTCCGCGGGCAGGTGTGGTTCAGTTTGCACGGACGCTGAACCTGGGAAGGGGATGGTTCAGCGGGAGGCCGTCGGGGTTCCGGAGGCCTCGATGAACACATCCATTTGCTGGCCGGCGTAGAGCCGCAGATCCGTCCGGTCGAGGCGGTAAATGGCCTGCAGCACCCGGGTGTCCACCCGTTCGATGCTGTCGCCGGTCAGGGATCGCTTGGGGATGACGAAGGGCTCGAAGCGGACGAAGCTCAACGGGGAGGCCAGGTCCGCATTGCCCCGCACATGCCCCTTGGCCCGGGTCCCCGGCTGGACTCGCCAGGCCTCGTGTTCATCGATGTCCACCCTCAGGTGCAGCGGGCTCAGGTTGCCGAGCAGGATGAGTGGCGCAGTGGAGGCGCCGGCGGCAGCGAACTCTCCCGGACGGATCTTCAGTTGAAGCACCGTGGCATCCATGGGGGCCAGGATGGTGCTTCGGGCGATCTCGGTCCGCACCGACGCTGCGGAGGCCTCGGCGACGGCGACTTCGGCCTGAGCTTCCACCACGCGTGCCTGGGACACCTTGAGGGCAAACCGCGTCCGAATGACTTCATCCTCACTGATGACCGTGCTGCTGCGCAGTTTCAGAGAGCGCTCCAGGCGATCATTGAGGTCTTCCACTTGGCACTGGGCGGTTGCCTGTCGGGCGCGGGCGGCGGTCAGTTGGGATTCGTGCACGGCCAACGAGGCCTGCAGCGCACGCGTATCCAGGCGGAAAAGGGGGGTTCCAGCGCGCACCGATTGATTGAGGGTGACCAACACTTCGGTGACGACGCCCGAGAGTGGCGTGCCGACGCTGATGTGCTCGGTGCTGGCTTCGATGAGCCCGACGGCAGCGACGGTGTCGGTGAACGACGAAGCCGGCGGGGGCGACACAGGTTCAGTGACTTCCCGGACCGGCTGAGTGCGCACCACAGATACGGTGGCGAAGAGGGCCGCACCGGCGGCGAGCACGGGCAGGAGGTATTGCTTCATGCGGAAGGGTGTGAGTTTCGGGATGATCCCGGGTGCGGGTTTGCAACGGTGCGTTGCCCCGGTTCGACGTGGGTGATGTGTCCGTCATCCATGCGGGCGATGACGTCGGCAAAGTGAAAGACCCGGCTGTCGTGGGTCACCACGATGACGGCCCGGTCCGGATGCACGGCGGCCGAGGCGAGCAGTTCCATGACCGCTTCGCCCGTGGCGTGATCCAGTGCGGCCGTCGGTTCGTCGCAAATGATCAGCCGGGGTTCGTGGACCAGGGCCCGTGCCAGTGCCACTCGCTGCTGCTGTCCGCCGGACAACTGGCGCGGATAGGAGCCGGTTTTCGAACCCAGGCCCAGCCGGTCGAGCAGTGCGGCCGCACGGTCCACCGCTTCGCGCCGGCGAACACCGGCGGCCAGCAGCGGGATGGCCGCGTTCTCCGCCGCGGTCAGCGCCTGCAACAGGTTGTATTGCTGGAAGACGAAGCCCAAGTGACTTCGGCGGAAGAGGACACGTTCCGGGTGAGGCATCCGGGCGAGAGGGTTTCCAAAGAGACTCACCTCGCCAGAAGAGGTCTCCAGCAAGCCCGCGATGACCGAGATCAAGGTGGTCTTGCCGCAGCCGCTGGGGCCCACCAGGAAGCTGAGTTCTCCTCGACGCACCGTGTAGTCCACGCCACGGAGCACCTCCACGCGGGCGTCGTCTTCGCCGAAGTGTTTTCGGATCCCGGTGCACAGCACGGCGGTCGAATCGGAGGGCGTCATGGTGGGAGTCAGCGGAAGACCGCGGCGGGTTCGAGGCCGCGCACGTGGCGGAAGCTGGCGTAGAGGGCGATGCCGGTGACCGAGGCCAGTGCGAAGCAGGTCCCCAGGGCGATCTCCCAGGGCAAGTACAGGCTTCGCAGGAAGGGTTGCGTCCGGATGACGTTGCATACGGCGGCCGCGATGCCGCTGCCAAAGCATGAACCCAACGCCAGCACCACCGCCCCTTGGAGCAGGATCATGGTCCCGAGTTGGCGATCGGTGGTCCCCACCACCTTGAGCATCGAGATGGGGCGGGCGTTTTCCTTGATGAACATCAGGAAGGTCTGGCCCGTGATGGCGGCGCCGACGATGAGTCCAATGGTGATGGTCACCATGAACAGCATGGGGACGCCCTGGCTGCCGTAGAACCACATGGCATCGGCGGCGAACTGCTCGGTGGTCCGGGCCCGCAGGCCTCCGAGGGTGTTGATCTTCTGGCAGAGGGCCTCCGGTCGGCTGCCGGGGGCCGAGCGGGCCAGGATGAAGCTCGTCATGTGCTGCTCGCCGAGGTTGAAGGCCGCGGCGGTGGATCGGGAGGTGTGCAGCATCGGCAGTCCGGTGAAGGGAGCGGCGATGTCCGACACCCCCACGATGCGAAGGCGACGGTTTCGGATGCGCACGGACCGCCCCGCTCGAAACGGTTCGCCCGGGAAGAACAGTTCGTGACCACCGGGATCGATGATGGCCGTGTCGAGTTCACGGATCGCGTCGGCCCGTCCGACCCGCATCTTTTGCGGCAGTCCCGCCAGACTGGCGTCGTCGATCCCGAGGAGGGTGACCGTGTTGAGCCGCCCGCCCTCGGAACGTCCGATGGCGTCGATTTTGAGCAATGGGGCCGCCCAGGCGATTCCGGCGACGCCACGCACCCGCAACAATTGGATGTCCCGCATCGGTTTGACTTGGTCGAAGCATTCGACATCCGGCTCGGTGACCCACAGGTCGGCATCCTGAACATCCCGGATCTGGGCCGCTGTCATGGACAGCATGGTTGCCAGAATCGCCGCCTGATTCTGCATCAGGAAGACCGCCAGCGAGACGGCGACAATCATCGCGGCGAACTTGGCCCGGTCGTTCCGAAGCATTTGAAGGCCCACCCAATTCATCGCGCCGCCTTCCTGCTGCGGGGACTGCGGGCGCCGACCGCTCGCCCGATGAAGTCCAGGAAGCTCCGGGTGAGGGCGCGCACGTCGAGATCCCGGTCGAAGGTGGCCCTGAGAATGAGCCCGTCGAAGGCGGCGAAGATCAGGCAGGACAGGGTCTGCGGATCGGTCTCTGACTCGATGGAGCCGGTTTCCTGGGCGCTCCGGATCAGGGTCGCAAGCCGGTCTTGGAGTACCCGGCAGCTTTCGCTCAATCGGTTCGCCACGCGTCGGTTGCGCGAGGCCTCGGCGGTCGTCTCGACCCACAGTTTCAGGAAACCCCGGTCTTCCAGGTCGCGGAGCCCGATCTCGGCCAGGACCTCCAGGGCCGGCAGGAGTCCCTTCGCGACGGGAATCTCATCCATCGCGGACAACCATCGGGCCCGATCCGATGCGATCAGGGCCTCGATGAGCGCGTCTTTGCTGGGGTAGTAGCGGTACACGGAGCCCGGGCTCATGCCGGCCGCCGCGCAGATGTCCTTCATCGACGCCGAGTGGAAACCGTCCCGCACGAAGACGCCGCAGGCCGCCTTCAGGATGGCTTCCTGTCGTTCCGGATAGGTCCGGTTGCGGGTGCCTGCGGATTTCATAAACGCGAGTGATCGTTCGCTCGCGTTTGTCCCGAGTCAAGTCGCAGGGGCGTGAAGTCTGTGAAAAAGCGCCGGCCGGAACGAAACCCGGACCGGCGCTGGAAGTGGTGACACCCGCTTCAGATGCCCTCGAGCTTCAGGCGGATCAACAGGTCGCGGGTGGCATTGATGCCCTCGCGTTCCGGGAGCTTGTCGCCCTCGTACTCGATGCCCACGAAGCCCCGGTAACCGGCATCCAGGACGATCTTCATCATCTTGCGGTAATCGGTCTCCACACAGTTGCCATCGGCGTCGAACTGGTAGGATTTGGCGCTGACCGCCTTCGCGTAGGGCATCATCTCGGCGACCCCTTTGTACCGGTCATAGGTCTGGCCCGGGCGGATCGTGAAATTGCCGAAATCGGGCAGGATGCCGCAGTTGGACTTGCCCACGAGCTTCATCACCCCGGCCAACCACTGACCGTGGGAGCTGAGGTGGCCGTGGTTCTCGACGATGCAATTGAGGCCCAACGGCCGGCAGACCTTGGCCAGTTGGCTCAGGCCGTCGGCGGCGCGTTTCTGTTGTTCCTCGAAGGATCCGACATCTTGGGTCTCGGCGTTGACCCGGATGGAGTGGCAACCCAAGGACTTGGCGGCTTCGGCCCACTTGCGGTGGTTCTCGACCGCCTGCTTCCGCTTGCCCGCATCCGGGTCCCCGAGGGCCCCTTCGCCGTCGCACATGATGAGCAGGCAGGCGACGCCCTCGCTGTCGGCCCGGTCCTTGAATTCCTTCAGGTAGCCCGTGTTCTTGACCTGGTCCTTGAAGAACTGGTTGACCAGTTCGATGCCGTCGAGGTCGTGCGTCCGACGCGCCACGATGGGGAGATCCATGTGGGTCATCTTCTTGCCGAAGAGGGCCTTGTGGTACGACCACTCGGCCAGGCTGATCTGGAAGGAACGGTCCTTCTCCCGGGCCGGCCACAGGGAACACCCCGTGGCGGCCAGAGCGGCGGCCATCGATGCCTGACCGAGGAATTGCCGGCGATTCATGGCGATGGAGGGCGCAGACCAGTGGCGATCAGTGGGCCGGAGCCGAACCGCCCGAGGCCGAAGCGGCCACGTTCTTCGGCGGGTGGAAGAACAGCGCCAGCGCCACCGCGGCGGCCGAGGCGGCGAACAAGGGCACCTGGAAGAGTCCCTTGAAATTGACCAGCTTGTTGGCCGTGTAGACCGATTGCATCAGCCAGGGGCAGATGGAATTGGCGATCAGGGCGCCGATGCCGAGGATCTGGAGGTTGAAGAGGCCCTGGGCGCTGGAACGGATGTCCTTCGGGAAGTAGGCGTCCACGAAGATGTACACCGTGGCGAAGAAGAACGCGTAGCAGATGCCGTGCAGCACCTGGATGAGGATGATGGCCCCGGCGCTGTCCGGCACGAACGAGTACACCGCGAACCGGGCCGCATGGCCGAGAATGCCCACGATCATCGTGGTCCGCCAACCGAACTTCTTCAGGGTGGTTCCCAGCACGAACATCGTGAGGATTTCGGCGATCTGGCCGATGCTCATGATCGGGGTGATCCACGGGGCCGCGATGCCCACGCCGCCGTCGGCCTTGGCCGTGCCCAGGAAGGTACCGGTCCAGTTGAAGTAGCAGTTGTGGACGAAGGAATCGACGAGGGTCACCAACCACAGCACGAGCACGAAGGGGTGCTTGAGCAGGCTGAGGGCCTGCACCCAGGCGGCGGACTGACCGCCCGCGGCGCCGGCGGCGACCTTCTTCGGCGGGGTGTGCGGCAGGAGGAAGCTGAAGCCGGCGAGGGCCAGGGAGGCGAGGCCGGCGACGATGTAGGTCCACTTGGTGGCGGCCTTGGCGGCATCACCGGTGAGCGGGTTGCTGAACACCGCCTCGAGCCATTTCACGGCGCCCACCGGATGGGCGGCGTTGACGGCGTCCCAGTTGACGAAAATGAAGGTGAAGGGCCAGGCGGCGAGGATCCAGCCGATGGTGCCGCCCATGCGGACGATGCCGAACTCCTTCGACGCGTCCTTCATGTTGGCGAAGGCGATGGAGTTGGTGATGGAGATGGTGGGCACGTACAGGAGGCAGTGCACCAGCATCAGCACGAAGAACGGGGTGAAATCCTTGGTGAAGCCGCAGCCGAGGATCGCCAGACCGCCCACCAGGTGGGAGAAGGCGAGGAACTTCTCGGCCGAGAACTTCCGGTCGGCCCATTCATTGCTGAAGAACATGCCCACGATGGACGCGATGGGGAAGGCGTTGAGAATAAGCGCCTGCTCAGAGATCATGGCGCGTAACAATTTCGGAAGATATCCAGATAGGCCTGCGAGAAACTGAGGTGGTTCCGAAGCTGAGAACCCCAGGCTCGGCAGGTACCCGAAGATCAAGGGCAGCCAGGCTCCCCAGATGAAGAATTCGAGCACCATCATGAGGAACAGTTTGAAGCGGACTCCGGAGTTCATGGATTGGGCGTAAAAGGGCGGCGGGGTTTTAGGAACGTTCGAAAAAGCCTACGCGACCTCCGGTCGTCGCGACAAGGCAGGACTCGTGGCCCAAGAGGCTTGTTCTGGGGCCGGACTGGCGCTTGAATCGCCGGGCTGGTCCTCCCCGAACATGACGCCCATCCTCCGATCCCTGCGAGCCCTGGCCGATCCGACCCGCTTGAGGATCGTCGCCCTGCTCGAGAGCGAGGAGTTGCCCGTCAATGAGATCCAGGAGATCACCAGCCTGGGGCAATCCCGGGTATCGACCCACTTGAGCCTGTTGTCGGAAACCGGGTTGGTGTTGTCGCGGCGGGAGGGCAAACGGACCTTCTACCGCCTCAATCCACAGGCCGATGTGCAGGTGCGGGAGTTCACGCGCTTGGCGATGCAGGGGGCCAAGGAGTTGCCGGAACACGAGGGTGATCAGCTCAACCTCCGGCGGGTGCTGGCCCGTCGTGAGGAACAGGCCCAGGTGTATTTCAACCAGGTGGCCGGTCGGTTCGACCGCAGCTACGGTCCCGGGCGTTCCTGGCAGGCTTTCGGACATCTCCTGCTGCGGATGCTGCCCGCCATCGACGTGGCCGATCTGGGTTCCGGCGAGGGACTCTTGGCCGAGTTGCTCGCGCGTCGTTGCCGCAGGGTGATCGCCGTCGACAATTCCGAGAAGATGGTCCAGTTCGGCGCCAAGAAGGCCCGGCAGAACGGGTTGTCCAATCTGGAGTTCCGACAGGGCGACCTTCAGAACCCGCCCATCGAGCCCGGCTCGGTCGATCTGGCCATCCTCAGCCAGGCCCTGCATCACGCCGAAGATCCCGCCAAGGCCCTTCAGGCGGCCGCGAAGATCCTGCGCCCGGGAGGGCGGGTGATGATCCTCGACCTGGTGAAGCACCGGTTCGTGCAGGCCCGCGAGTTGTACGGTGACCGCTGGTTGGGGTTCGCCGAAAGCGACCTCCACCGCTGGCTGGAGTCGGCCGGATTCTCCGACATCGAGATCACCAAGGTGGCCCGCGAAGAGCAGGAGCCCTGCCTGGAGACCCTGCTGGCCGTCGGCCACCGTTGAGCCGGGATTGCGGTCGGGTTATTCGTCGTCGTCGCTGACGCCCTGCATGCGCTTCATGGGGCATCCGCCGCGCAGCCACCCGTTGACGAACGGATCGAGCGCCCCGTCCATCACCCCCTGCACGTCGCTGGTTTGAACCCCGGTGCGCAGGTCTTTGACCATGCGGTAGGGCTGGAAGACGTAGCTGCGGATCTGGTTGCCCCAGCTCACGCTGCCCTTTTCGCCGTAGAACTTGTCCATGTCGGACTTGGCCTGATCGAGCTTCAGCGCGAAGAGCTTCGAGATCAGCATGGTCATCGCCGTGGCCTCGTTCTGGGCCTGACTGCGCTGGGCCTGGGAGGCCGCGACCAATCCGGTGGGGATGTGGGTGAGGCGGACGGCCGTTTCCACCTTGTTGACGTTCTGTCCGCCCTTGCCGCCCGAGCGGAAGGTGTCGCGCTGGATCTCGCTCTTGGGGATCACGATGTCGCTCTCGGAGATGTCGTCGATCTCGGCGATCACGTCCACGCTGGCGAAACTGGTGTGGCGACGCTTGTTGGAGTCGAACGGGGAGATGCGGACCAAGCGATGCACACCGCGTTCGGCTTTGCAGAATCCATACGCATTGTGGCCCGTGACCCGGTAGGTGACGCTCTTGAGCCCGGCCTGCTCGCCCGGCAGGGCATCGGTGGATTCGAATTCCCAACCGCGGCTCTCGAACCACCGCTCGTACATGCGGGAGAGCATCTGGGCCCAATCCTGGGCCTCGGTGCCGCCGGCGCCGGCCTGAACGCTGAAGATCGCGCTGCGGCGATCGTGCGGGCCGGTCAGCAGCACCTCCAGTTCGTAGGACTCGATCTCGCGGTCGAGCTTGGCCAACTCGGCGTCGGCCTCGACCTGGACGGCATCCTGACCGGCCTGGGGCTCGGCCTCGCCGAGTTCGAGCAGCACCAGCACGTCGTCGGCCCGTTTGCCGAAGCTGATCAGCGGTTCGGCCTTCTTCTTCAGGACGTTGGTCTCTTCGATGATCTTCTTGGCCGTCTCCTGATTGCTCCAGAAGGAGTCGGAAGCCATCTGCGCCTCATACTCGGCCAGGCGCTTGGTGGCCTCCGGGAGGTCGATGAACCGGCGCAGTTGTCCGAGCTTGGACGTGATCGCGTCCAGATGGGACCGGGTGACTTCGAACATAAAGTGGCAAGGTAGCCCGAAGGAGACCGGGGTGTCGAACCGGGATTCCTGCCGTCACCGACGCTCCGAACAGCAGTGCGGGCCGATCGGCTGTTTCGGCCCTCGTTCGGCCCTCGTTCAGCCCTTGGAAACCCTCAGCCTGAAATGCACTTCCTCCGGGGTGAGGAGCGTCGCGAAGAACCGCTCGAAGATCACCGGTTCCAGATTGATGAGGCCATTGAGCCAGCGGAGCAGGGCGAAGTTGGAGAAGTGGAACCGCTTGGACTCCACCACGAACCGGGCTTTGCTGCCGTAGTTGGTCCGGTGCCCCAGTTTCCACTGCTCGTAGAACTTCAACCGTCGGCCGGTGATGTCTTCGTAATTGTCGAAGGATCGGATGCCGAAGGGGATCCGGTGATCGGGTTCCGAATAGAACTTGGTGCTGAGGAAGAACGGGACCTTGACGGTGATGATCGCCCCGGGGCGGCACACCCGCCACAATTCGGTGACCACCGCGTTGAAATTGCCCATGTGTTCCAGGATGTGCGAGGCGTACACCTCGTCGAAGTGATTGTCCGGGAAGGGCCAGGGGTACTGGTTGAGGTCGCAGAGCTGGTTGCCTCCGTAGTCGACCGAATCGAGGTTGACCCAGCCGGCGCGGATATCGAGGCCGCAGCCCACGTTGAGACGGCGGACACTGGAGGCGGTCGGGGGGTTCATGGGGCGAGTCACGCGGTGGGGGTGTGGGCCGCCTCGGAAGGCTTCGTCAGCGAAGCACACCGGGCCTTGAGGAGCAGGGCGCAGTTCCAGGACAGGAATTCGCGGATCACCGGCACATGCACCAGAAACCAGAACTCCGGGTAATAGCGAGGCGCCCGGCGGGTGACCGACAGGGCGGTCTGGTCCTGCAGATGGCCGAGAATGTGGCCGATGGAGGTCACGAAGAGGTTCAGTCCCGGTCGATGGAATCGGGGTTTTCCCAGCAGGTCGTGGATGGCCGGCCCGAGGCGGGGCCCCAGATAATGCCAGGGCGAGAACTCATGTCCTCCCCAGGGCGACAGCCAATTGGTCCAGCTCAGGTAGAAGCGCCCCCCTGGGGCGAGCAGTTGGTCGGCCCGTGACAGGAAGGATTCCGGCCGGGAGAGGTGCTCGAGCACATTGGAACAAATCACCAGGTCGTAATGCCCCAGCCGATCGAGCGAGTCCTTGTCGAGGTTCACGCTCAGGAAGGGGCAGGCGCGGAATTCGGGAAGCAGTTGGTTCTGCTCATCGGCGAAGGTCACGGAGCAACCCCGACGCAGGAGTTCTCCCCCGAAGACTCCATGGCCGCAGCCCAGATCCAGAACTCGGATTCCAGGGCCGACGGGGATGCCGCTCTCTTCGATCCAAGCGATCGCATCCAGCGCCTGCATCCGGTAGAATTCCGGATCGTCGCGATGGTGGACGAAACGCCATAGCAGTTGGGGCAGGATCATCGAAAGGCCGGAGAGTGGCGTATCGGCCGACGCGATTCCAGCACCGAAGGCGGGGGGGGCGCCCACGGTTCTGTCGCGGCCGCCGCCCCCCACCGAGCTTCAGCACGGCCTGTCGGCGGTGCGGGCCCGCAAGGTCGAGCGGTACCAGAGGATGCCGATCGCGTTGGCCACGAAGAACAGCACCAGGCTCAGCTTCCACGAGCCCGAATCGGACCGCCCGGGTTCCCGTGCCGGAGGGAAGATCCGATCCTTGCCGTCCCGGGAGACCTGCCAGATTTCTCCGGCCTTGTAGATCAGGGTGAAAAACGGCGGCGCCCCCGGAGGCGTCACCTGATCGGGATCGACGAACATCGAGGGGACATAGCCCCGGGAACCCTTGGGGAAGTTGGTGGTTCCGATGTCGAACGCGTAGTAGATGCCCTCATCGGGCCCGGCCACCTTGCCGTTGATCTTCCGGTAGCGGCGCACCCGGGTGGGAAACCGTCCGCGGGGGTCGGCGGGTTTGTCCAGTTCGACCCAGAATTGGATATCGAAATTGGCCAGCGAATAATCGATCCGGATGGTTTCGGCCGTCTCGGAAACCACGCCTTCTCCGCGGCCTCCCAGAGGGGTCGATGTGGTGAAGCGATTCCAGGCCGTCGCCACCGGTTGCCCGCCGGAACAGAGCTCGTTCATGCCGAGGAAGAGGGCTTGTTGGGTCAGGGTGAGGTCGCTCACCGCATGCTTCTTCACGAAGGCGGCCGTGTCGCCCGCTTCTCCGTCCTTCTGGGCGTCGGACGGGGTGGCGATGCCGATCTTGTGCGCATCGGCGAACCAATAGTGATCGAGCGACTGGCCGCTGACCCTCAGTTCGGGATTGGGAACGAATTCACCGTCCTGGGTCATGGAAGCCGCTTGGACATAGAATGTGTCCGACTGCCGGGCCGCGATCACGCCCCAGCTGAGCATGTCCTCGGGGGTCCACTCGGGATTCGTCGCCCGACGGCGGGTCTTCTCGATGCCGAGTTGCCGATTGTGGTAGTACTCGAGCCGGGTGAACTCGAGTCGATTGGTCAGCAGCGCCATGGTGCGCGCGACCCAGACGCTGGAGGTGTCTTCGGCCCTGACAAGACCGGTGGCCAGAAGGATCGCCCCGGCCCAGGCCCCGCAGGCCATGAGGATGGGGTGTGTGATGCGGTGGATCATCGGGTTCATAGAGGACGAGTGGGGGTGATGTCGTTGAGTGGGGAGTGGTTCTTGGAAGGGGGGTGAAGTGGCATCGCGCCCTCAAGAAAGGGGCCCCAACTGCGTTCGTGAGGAACGTGGCCACTCTTTCATCGTTTCAACCGGGTCTTCACAGGCGGAGCTCCTGAATGAGTCGCGAAGCACGGTTGGGTCGTCGGGTGAGGCCTGTCCGGGTCACGATGTCGTTGCGGATCCAGACCTCTCCGACCCCGTTCTCCAGAATCAGGGCATAGCCCGATTCCAGAAAAGGTCGGGTGAACGGAGAATAGATGCTGAGTCCGGTGCGCATCGGATCGGCGATGATGGCTCCCGGGGGATCGTTCCGGAGGATCTCCAGGGCGGATTCGGGGCTGAGATGCCCGCATTGCCGTCGCTTTTCGACCACCACCTCCAACCCCCGGACCGGCAGCACCCCGCTCTCGAAGAGGTAGGTGTGTGGGGTGCTGGCGAACACGGTGCCCACTTGGGATCGGTATTCGGTCAACAGCGACCGGATCTCCTGCAAGGCTTCGGCGCGTTCTCCACCCGATCGCTTGCCGAACAGGCTCAGCGAGTCCGACATCACCCAGGCCATGGCGGCGATCGCGGCACAGCCCAAGGCCGGGCGCAGGAGGCGGATCGGGGGAGCGCGCCGGACCGCTGCGCGCGCGAGTTGTGCGATCGTCGGTGCCCCGATCGCCGCCAAGGGCAGCGCGAAGTGGATCACGTAGTAGTTGTGCCAGAAGGGGTAGATCGAGAAGGCGACCGTGGTGGATACGAGGGTGGCCAGCCACGGCAGGATCCAGGTCCTGAGTCGCCGATTGATCCGGCAGAAGATGAGGCTCGTCGGCAGCAGAGCGACGCAGGGCAGGGCCACTCCCCAGGCGCCGATGGAGGTCCGGAATGCCCCGGGCAGTTGCGGCCAGAAGGGTTGGGAGTCCAGCACGCCCACCACATGCGATTGCCCCAGGATCCTGAAATCGTAGTCACCCAGGCGATAGGCCAGAAGGCACATCGTCACAGCGCCGCCCGCGTAGAGGGCCGCATGGCAGTGCAGTTGCCGTCGTCGTGCGGTGGGGTCGGGATGAGTGCGGCCGGCCTCCCAGACCGCCAACAGATAGGCCCACCCCGCCAGTTGGGCCGGCAAGAGGGCCGTCAGTTTGATCGCCAGACCGAGGCCGGTGGTGATGCCGGCCAGCAGGCTCACCGCGATTCTCGGGGCCTGGAGCCGGTTCTGGAAGCACAGGGCTCCGGCCAGGGCGAACGGAATGCTCGCAGGTTCCAGCATCACGGAGCCCAGGAGTTGAAAGACCGTCGGATCGACCAGGAGCAATGGCACCAGGGCGAGGCTGCTTCCGCGCCCGGTGCGATGCTCCAAGGAGCGGGCCAGCAGGGTGAGCAGAGCCGCAGTCACCCCGATCACCCACCACCGTCCGATGGCCACATCGGGGCCGGTCAACCGGAAGAGCCAAGACAGGATCCACATCAGGGTGCCCGGTTGGTCATCCCACATGGTTCGGAACCAGTGGGGATCGTGCATGAGGACCCCCGCCTTCAGCAATTCGATGCCCTCGTTCACCTCGAACGCGCTCACCAGGCCATCGAGGGCTCGGAGCCCGATCGCCAGTCCCATGAAAACCACCGGGGTGACCGCGCTGAGCGGGAGAGTGCGTGAAAAAAGAGGGCGGCTCATGCTCGGTTCGGGGCGACGGACTCCCGGTACGATGTCTTAAAAAAACCCGGAATCCCATGCGGTCATGGTGATTCCGGGTTTGGAAGGTCGATTCGGTTGTTGGTCCGATGCCTTGGACGGACGCTGCAGGCTCGGTGTGTGGAGGCGGGGATCCGAGTCAGTTGCAAGTTCCGCCTTCACCGTCCATCTCGCCATCCTCCCGGAGGACGACCACCACGTCTTGGAAGTGGTTCCCGTAGGTGTCGGTTCCATTGCCCGTATAGACACAGGCGAACGACCCGCGGATCTTGTTCTTGTAGGTGGATCCGAATCGCATTTGAGGCACCGGATTCCCCGAACACTTGGCATTCGGAAGAGAGATGGTGATGGTGGACCCGCCCCAGCTGTTGGTCAGGCTGGACGAGGTGTAGGTGGTGGTGATGGACCGGGTGGGCTTGCCACCATTGCAGATGGTCCAGTATTTGTCCCAGCAGGTGGTGGGCCCGGAGGCTTGTGCCGTCAGCAACAACGGGATGGTCAGGGTTGCCGCAGCCATGATTCCAATCGCGCGGCGATGATTGAGTTTCATAGGGTGTTTGGTGTTTGTATCGGGTTTTTTGAACGGAAGTCGGAGTTGATCCTGTCGGACGGTTCGTGTCATGGGAGCGGCGATGATCTTCAATCAACCTCGGTCCGAGTGGGGAAGCCCCTCAACGGCATGGGTTTGGTGTCCGATCCCGGACGAACGGGTGCGGCATTCGGGTCATCGGCTGCACTCGCCTTCAGGACCTTCGGTTTCGCCCTCGACGCTCTGGATCCAGGGACGCAAGGCCGAGGCCGCATACCAATTGCCCCATTTGTCGCGACCCTTGCCGCTGTAGGTGCACGGAAATTCATACGGCAGAATGCTCTTGTACTGCTTGATGACCGTGGAGGTGGTCATCCTCGAATACATGCTGTTGGAATACCCTTCGACATCCACCCAAACCTCTTTGTTTCCCCCCGTCTTTTTCGGGTCCAGCGAATGGGTCAGGCATTTGTAGTAAAGGGGTCTCATGTCATTGCAGCACATGAAGTACTTCATGTAGCAGGTGACGGAGTTGTCGTTGGCACCCATGCCGGGTCCGCTGAGCACCCCCAACACGGCCAACAACAGGATGCGTTGTTTAGGCGTTTTCATGGTTTGACGATGGATTTCAATTGACCGCGATTGGACAAAAAGGCGTAGCCACCGAGGCCGATCGTGTTGACGGTGGCGAACAGGGTCACGAACCAGAACCAACTCTTGGGTTTGGCATCGCCCGGGGGCTTGGCCCGAGGATAAACAGTCCGGTCGCCTTCGTGGTCGATCATCCGGATCTCGTTCGGGCCATACACCACGGTTCGGAGGCTGTTCGATCCTCCCGAGTCGGCCGGGTCGAAGAATTGGCTGGGCACGTAACCGCGTGATTGCGGGGGGAATGCCGTGCGACCGAGTTCAAACTTGAAATAGCGCCCCTCGAACGGCCCCCAGACGCCGCCATCGCGCAACGAGCCATTGACCACGCGCGAGGGAAAGGGGGCGTCGGCGCTGGAAGGGATGTCCAACTCCACCCATCCCTCGAAGGTGGGATGCTTCTCGAGGCGATAGTCGATCCGGACCACGGCGTTCGTCACGGTCAACACCCCGGTGATCTTGCCTCCCAGAGGGGTGACCGTTTCGAAACGATTCCACCCTGTGGCCACCGGTGTTTCTCCCTCCACCAACTCGCCCATCCCGAGGTAGAGCGCTTTGCGGAAGCCATGCACGGCCCCAGCCATGACCGATGCCTTGAACACCTTGGATTGGCCCTCGATCTCACCGTCCTGGAGGGAGGTGATCCGCAGAATTGGCGGCGAAAGCATCCAATAGTGATCGTAGGACTTCCCGTAGATCGGGGTTCCTTCCAAGGGAACCAGTCGTCCATCGAGCGTCATCTCGGCTTCTTGCAGGAAGAAGGTGTTGGATTGGCTCGCCGCGATGAATCCGCTGGCGAAATACCCCTCGGGATGGCGATCGGGATGGGCCTGGCGCGCCTTCGCGATCTTCTGGCCGGCATCCACATCGTCGTGGAATTCCAAGCGGGTGAACTCGTGGTGGTTGGTCAGGATGCCCAGTGTGCGGGCGATCCATTGGCGGGACTGGGCATCGTCCAGCACCGCCGCCTCCACCCACCCCCCGGTCGCCGCAAGCAAGGCGATCTGGCAGACCCAGTTCCAGACCCGAAGCCGCAGGCCCGCGCCTGCAAGCCTGGTGGGGCTGGAATGGGGGTGAGGGTGGTGCATCTGAATAGAAGGGGATACAAATACCTAACCGGAGTCAATCGGTTTGGTTTGAAAGAATACTCGAAACTGAACCGATGGATTCCAAGTCATCAAAAATCGTCAAAGCACCGCGGCTGTTCACGGGCGCACGACAGACAAGGGGGCGGATTGCGGTCAGACGGTCAGGGCGAAGGGCATGGCCGTCGTGGGTGGCCTGCTGGGTGGACGTTTCTTCGCCAGAAGGGGGTTGTCCCGTTCTGCCTTCGGATCATGCCGCCCCCATTCCCGCCGGGAACCTCCGGGTGGCCTGCAGGAGAGTTCGGGTTTCCTTTGCCCTGGAAGGTTGTCGGGTCAGCCGGCGCTCGAAGGCGCAGGCGCGTACGGTCAATCGAGCCGAGCGTGCAGAGCAAGGGTCCCAGGATCTCGCGCCGCACCGCGTCGATTTCGGCGGCGTATTCGGGGAGGGGCTCAACGAACCTCTGGCGCTTCACCCCGGTGCGGCCCGCGAATCGGCATCGCACCACCGCCCGGGTGCTGGAACGCCGCATCAGAGATTCAGGAATCCGTCCAGAGACACGCGCCCTCTATCCGGCGTTGCTCACATCACGGCCGCGGGTCTCGGAATTGATCCGAGACCCGTATCCCGTTCGCGTCGATGGACGTCAGGCGGCCGATCGGATCACTGCCCGAAATTGGGCAAGCCCACCGGAGACGAGACGGCATCCGGGGAGCCCGGAGCCTCATCCTTCTTCGGATCGACCATGAGCTCGGAGCGCTTCTTGAGGATCGGGTCGATCGTCCACTTGCTCACGAGGTAGGTCCAGCGGCCCCGGGCCTGCTCGGCTTTGAGTTTCTCCTGCTGCTTCTTGAGCTTGTCGGAGAACTCCTTGTCGAGCTTCTCGGCGTCTTCCTTCTTTTCGTCCTTGCCGGGAGTCCGCTGCGTCACGAGTTGGGCCTCGGTGGCAAACTGGACGGGATAGCGATCGCCTTCCTGGGCCTTGCCCACCTTGACGGTGTAGGTCCAACCGCCGGCAGTGCGGATCTTGGCCTCGATCGGGTGGTCGAGTCCCAGGGCCGCCGGCTGCGGATCGACGAGCACGTCGTCGAAGCTCGGGGAGCTCAGCAAGGAGCTGAAGAGGCCCGTCTTGGCGGAGTCGACCTTGTCCTCGGATTTCGCGCCGGTCAGGGTCCACTCGGAGAATTCGTTGGTCCGGGTCAGACCGAAGCTGTTGGTGCCCTCGGCATGAGTGACCGTCACCGAGACGGGTTGCTCCACCTTGAACCAGTCCTTCTCGAGCCATTGATCGGCCTTGGGCTCGGCATTGGCCAGGGGTTCGTTGACCAGGGCCACGGTCTCGATCTTGTTGTCGACCATGACGTAGCGGCCGATGGGCCAGGCACCGCCCATGGCGCCCATGCCTCCGTCATCCTGCCCGCCCTTGGTGTGCTTCTTGCCGAGGAGCAGCGACCGGGTCGTCTTGCCGTCGGCCCCCAGCAACTCCACCAACACCCCCGGGCCCTTGTCCGGGGCGACCAGTTCGAGAATCGGCAACCGTGACGGGCCGACCTGGACCGGTTGGGTGGCCTTGAGGTCCACCAGTTTCCGGACGAAGTCCTGGATGGAGCCGAAATTGGCGGCATAGCCACCGCGCTCCTTCACCGTCCAGTCATTGCCGGATTTCAGGATGTTGAGCTGATTGGTTCCCTGGGTGATGCGCAGGCCCGAGAGGGCCGAGGCGTCCAACCCGGCCAACAGCGCGCCGCCGAGTTGGGCCGACGATTGCCGGTATCCGGCGGACTGCTGGTTGCGGACATAGAGGCCGGCTCCGCCCAAGGCGAGTCCGACGGCGACGAGGATGGCCAGTTGTTTGGTGTTCATTTGGCGTTCGTGCGGTTCTTGCGGGCGATGGCCAGAGCGATCCCGGCGGCCGAAACCAGCAGGGGCATCGCGGCGATGTTCAGCCATTTGACCCGATTTTCGAGGTTCTTGACATCCACATCGAGGTTGCGGCGCTCCTTGCGGAGGTCTTTACGCGCATCGACCTGTTGCTTCTTGAAGTTGGCGATGGCGTCCTGCTGGTCCTTGGTGAGGATGATCTTGGAGGTGTTGCCCTCCTGCTTGATTTGGACGTCGTTCAGCTTGCTCTGGAGTTCTTCGACCTTGCGGTTGAGACCCTCGATCTTGCCCTGATAGCGGGCCCGGGCCTCGGCCTCCATCTTCTGGACGACCGTGAACGGACGGCTCACCGACGCGCGACCGCGGGCTCCGACCAGATTGACGTCGCCCGAGGCCTGCTCCACCAGGTTCTGCACCAGGGCCAGATTGCCGTTCCGGGGCATCGCCATGCCGAGCATCGGGTTGACCTCCACGGAGTAGGCGTCGTTCAGGAAGTCGACGTCGCCGAAGAGATACACCACGGTGTCGGTCTTGGCCTCCTTGAGGGAGGTCGCATTGGTGGCCCCCGGCTTGCCGTCGGGGAAGGCGGTCTTGAACTTGCCCGACAGGCGCAGGGCCAGCGGGTAGTTGGTCCGGGACGGGGCGAACTCGTCGAGGATCTTGGAGCCGTTGAACTGCGAGGTCATGCCGTCCACCAGTTGGGAATCCTCGGACGACTTGAGCAGCACATCGGCCCGCAGACCCTCGACCGGTTTGCCGGTGAACCCGCCGGCGAAGGGCAGCCAAAGGTTGTCGCTCTGGCCGGTGACCGCGTCATCGCGGTTCACGCCGTCGGCGTTGAGGAACAGGAAGGCCGGCACGGGCTGGGGACGCCCGTCACGCCCTTGGAGTTCGCGGCTGAAGGTCCGGTCGGCCACCACCTTGGAGGTGTCCAGCCCGATCCCCCACTTCTCGAGGAGCTTCGGCAGGGACGATCCGCCCCCGAGATTCAGCCCCATGGGGTTGGGATTGCGGTTGTCGGTGATGCACTGCGTGTCGAGGAAGGCGATGAGCTTGCCGCCCCGGAGCACGAACTGATCGATGGCGAACTGGGCCTTGTCGGTGACGTCTTTCGGGTGCACGACCATGAGCACCTGGATCTTTTCGGGGATCGTGTCGACGTCCATCGGGACGCTCTCCACGGTGAAGTCGCGCTTGAGTTCGCTGAAGGTGATCCAGGGCTGCTGCTGGGACTGGCGGCCCATCTGCATCATCATCGGGTTCATCGCGGGCCCGCCCAGCACGGGCAGGGGGCTCATCACGCCGAGCACCGGCTTGTTGGTGGCGATGACCTGCGAAATCACCCGGGCGATGTCGTATTCCAGCAGCTTTTCACGCTGTGGCGACAGGAACGGGATCGCCTTGGTCTCCGGGGCCAGGCTCACGGCCAAGCCGAAGTAGATCGGATCGCCGCCCATCTGGCCCAGCGACACCGGTTCGATGCCGTCGAGCTTGGCGGTGTCTTCGGCGTCGGAGTCGGGCTCGGGGTCGAGCCGCTTGATGGTGATCTTGCCGCCCGAGGCCGCCCGGAACTCCTGGAGGAGGTCTTCGATGGTCTGGGCGTAGTTCTTCAGCGCGCTCGGCATCCGGTTCTCGCTCCGGGAGACGTAGAGGCGGACCTCCACGTTGGAGTCGATCTTCGAGAGGATCTTGCGGGATCCCTCGGAGAGGGTGTGCAGGCCGTCGGCCGTGAGGTCGAGCCGGGCCCGCACCGGGCTGAAAAGCAGGTTCAGGCCGGTGATCGCGACGAAGGCCAGGCCGACGCCGGCGGTCGAGAACAGCAGGGATTGAATCTTGGTCTGTTTCATTGCGCAGGAAAGGTCGGAGGGTTCAGGCGCCGCGGAGGCCGCGGAGGATCACACTGGTGCCGAAGAGGCTGAAGACGATCACTGAGGCGAAGAAGAGCAGATCGCGGAAGTCGATCACCCCGCGCTGGAAGCTCGCAAAGTGGGGCATCACCGAGAAGCCGGTGACCAGTTCCACCAGGCCCGCCGGAGCCCATCGCACCAGCAGGCTGGTGACCGGCTCCCAACCGGCGAGGATGAGGAAGAAGCAGATGACCACCGACAAAATGAAGCTGATCACCTGGTTGCGGGTCATGGCCGAGGTGGCCACGGTGACGGCCAGATAGGCTCCGGCCAGGAGCAGGCTGCCGACGTATCCGGCGAAGACCGCGCCCCCATCGGGATGGCCCAGGTAATAGACCGTCCCCACGACCGGGAAGGTCAGGGCCAGCGCCAGCGCCAGGAATGCCCAGCAGGCCAGGAACTTGCCGATGATGGCCTGGGCCGCCGTCACGGGCATGGTCAGCAGCAATTCCAAGGTGCCCACGCGGCGTTCCTCGGCCCAGAGGCGCATGCCGGCCGCCGGCACCAGGAACAGGTAGAGCCACGGGTGCCAATTGAAGAAGGGGCGTGAGAGAGAGGCCTCACCCAGCTCGAAGAAGCCTCCGAGCATGAAGGTGAAGAAGCCGTTGAGCAGCAGGAAGATGACGATGAACACGTAGGCCACGGGCGACGCGAAGTAGCCGTTGAGCTCACGTTTCAGGATCGTCCAGATATTCCGAAGCGATTCGTTCATGGGATGGAAAAGGGGAGATGGGTTGATTCTTGAAGTGCCGACCGGTTACCGCGGGGATCGGGCCCCGCGCAGGTCGGCGTCGCGGTCGGTCATTCGCGGGTTTTGACCGAATCGGGCAGGGTGATCGCCCGGAACACATCGTCCAGACGGCCTTCTTCGGTGTGCAGTTCATCGAAGCTCCACCCCGACTGGGTCGCAGTCTGGGCGATCGACTGGGCCAGATCGGCCCGTGTGGACTTGTCGCGCGGGAAGGCGCGGGCCGACAGGGATCCGTCGGCGTTGTCCTGGAGTTGCACCCGTCCGACCACGGACAGGGCTCCAAGCTTCGACTTGAGGGTTTCGGCCGCCACGCCGCGCACGCGCAGGTGCACCGAACCGGCCGCATCGGCCCGCGCCTTGAGCTCGGCGGGCGTTCCGTTGGCCACGACCGTGCCGCGATCGATGATGATCGCCCGGGAACAGCAGGCTTCGACCTCCTCGAGAATGTGGGTCGAGAAGATGATGGCCTTGGTCTGTCCCATGCGCTTGATGATCTGCCGGACCTCGTGCTTCTGGTTCGGATCGAGGCCATCGGTTGGTTCGTCGAGCACCAGCACCTCGGGATCGTGCAGGATGGACTGGGCGAAACAGGTGCGGTGCCGATAGCCCTTGGACAGCGTGTCCACGCTCTGGTGCAGCACGCCCTCGAGGAAGCACAGGCCGGCCACCTTGGCCACGGCCGCGTCGATCTGCGCGCCGCGCATGCCGCGGAGTTCGGCCGTGAACCGCAGGAAGCCGTTGACCGTCATGTCGGAGTAGCAGGGGGCGCTCTCCGGCAGGTAGCCGATGAGTTTCTTGGCGGCCGTGGGCGCTTCGGCGATGTCGTGGTCACCGATGCGGACCCGGCCCGAGGTGGGCGGGAAAAACCCGGTGATCATGCGCATGGTGGTCGATTTGCCGGCTCCGTTGGGGCCGAGGAAACCGAGGATCTCGCCGCGTCGGACCGTGAAGGAAACCCCGTTCACCGCCCGCTTGGGTCCGAACTCCTTGATCAAATTCTCTACATCAATCATGGCCAGAGTCGTGGTGTCAAAATGTGAACCGACGTCAAAATGAACTGCGGTTGAATCCGAGGTGGTCCAGTCCGCCAACGCCACGAACCAAGCGGAGCGAGGACGGGTTGGTTGGCCAAGGATCCGAGCTCGAGCGTGTCGAGGATCGGGTCTGGACAACCGGTCACCACCTGCGGTTCGCCACTATAGACTCTTGAGCCGAAAAGTGTTCAAAAGTTTTTTTGACTACCGATCACCCGAGGATGGGTCCGGTGTCTTGGGGAGCCCCTGGGAGGGCTTACTCCAGCGCCCGAGCCACCCCTTCGGCCAAGCGTTGGCGGTAAGCGGGGGTGTTGATGGCCCGCGACCCCTAGGGGTTCGACCGGGTTTGCTGGGATCGGGTGCACCGTTGGCTCGGATCAATGCGGTCCCGACAGGCGGGGTAAGAATGGGATGCCTTGGTCCTGTGTGGAGTTCCAAGTCGATCTTCTCCCGCTTAGCCCGCCCAATGGTTGGATAAATGTGCCAGATACAGCAGCACTTGGACTCCGAAAAACAGCAACAGGACGGCATCGAGCACCGCCCCCCGCAGCCTCTGGCTCCAAACCAGAAATAGCGGGAACACCAAGCAAGTAAACCGCGTGTAGGACATCAGCGAATTGGAAAGCGCGGGAACCAGTCCCAGGAACACGGCGTAGACGTACTGGGTCAGTCCCAGGCGGAAAATCCAGACGCCGCTGCAACAGAACGCCACAAACACGCACCGATCCAACGGAGAGTGCAGGAAATCATGGACCGGCTGGACCGAGGCGAACGCCTTGAGGAATCCCGCCACATCGCCGATCTTAGCGATCGATGGATACGCAGGATAGAACCGTTGGGCTTCAAAACCGACCCAGGGATTTCCCGACAGAGTGGCCATGCTCCCAAGGTAGGTGACGAAGCCGAGGCCGGGAGCCAGCAGCATCCACAGTGCTCGCCAACCACCGCGACTCGTGATGATTTCGGCGATGAACACCGGCGCTATCAGCAGGCCCACCGGCCGAATCATTGGCAGCAGGAAGCCTGCGACCGCGACCCATGCCCACTGTTCCCGAATCCGCGCATACCATAGGATCATCAGCAACATGAGGAACATCGACTCGGTGTAGGGGACAAAGAAGAACATCGAACCCGGGAACAGCACCATCAGCCGCAGCGCGTTCCACGCAACCGTCTCGCCGTGGACCCGGACAGCGATCCGGTGGAACAGGAACAAGCCGACGGTGGAGAACAGATTGGCGAGCAGGTAGGCGGTCCATTCTGGGTGGCCAAGCACTCCCGAGACCCCGCGGATCACCAACGGCCAGGCCGGGTAGAACGCATAGAGAGCCTCGTCCGACGAGTACCCGTGGTTTGCAATGAACAGGTAGCTCTTCGAATTGGTGGTCACCCAATCGAACTTCCAAGGATCTTGGAATCCGAAGATCAACGGAGCCAGAATTCCCAGGGTCATCAGCACCAATTTGTGGCCTATGATGAAACCCAGAGGTTGCCTCTCCCGGGCCCCGAATTCGCCGAGAGTCGTCCACAGCCGAAGAAATGAATCAGGACTCATGACGTTGGTCCGGGTCCACCGATGGAGCGATCGCCGCCGTTCTCAGCACGCCCAAACGCGAGCGGTCTCCCCAGACGCATCGGATTCCTACCATAGTCGTCCACCCAATGCGGTCGCGCCTTCATGGGCGCTACGAGGCGGGTTTTCACCACAAAGCTCACGATTTCAAGCCCTCCGAAACGCCCGTCGCAGGCCCCATGCGAACGGCACTCCCACGATCACCCCAATCAGGATGAATCCCCAGGGTTGGCGCCTCGGTTGTCGATCCGGATTTGGTTGCTTCAACCGGATCATGGATTCTTCCAGTGTCGGCCAATCTTCCCCCGGTCGCATGAGGTAGGTTTGTAGTTCGATGCTTTGATCTTTGCTGCTGCCCTGAGGTTGTGCAGCCCACTGTCGCATTTCACCCACCACGACTTCACGGTGAATCACCGGCCGCAAATCCTTCAGTGAACAGTTGTTCGAGAATTGCTGGACCTCGGCCTCCCCTTGCAAAACCAACCGAGGTTCACACCCCCAGCATGAATCCCAAAATGAAACTTCAAAGCCTGTTGGAATCGATTGACCGTTTTGTACTTTTGGAGGGAACGCTCGATACCAGCAATTGGTGGGATGGACGTCGCTGGGAACTCTGTATTTATTGAAATAAACTCCTGGTCGCCTCCGCCCCATCGAATCCCACAACTTCGAGTCCTCTTGGTCCACTAGTTTCCGCGATTCGAGCGGCACGATATCGTTCAGAAAGACCACGTTGGAAGGGAAGGACGAGTCGGAGGAAAAGTTCGTACGGAGGACATTCAATTCGTGGAACTCCCAATACCTCAATCGAGCCTGAAAATCGTGCAAAAGAGGCATTTTTTGACTTCCGGTATTTGCTGAAAAACCACGAGAGGCAAACATCACCCAGAGCAAAGGGGCTGTTGATTCATCTCCTTCGGAGATTGGATATTTAAGTGGATAGATGTCTACGTTGTCGTGATCTGAGTCGTCCAACCGCTTCCAAAAAACCGACTCTGATCCATTCCCGTACCAATGAATCATCGGTTTCTTTAAATGAAACAAAGAATCCCGGCTTGAATTTTCAGAAACCACGATACTCCACTCGGAGTTTTTAACGTAAACTGAAAAGAAGTGCCTGACCAAAATCTTTTTTTCCTCATCGATAATAATGCGATGCAATTGGATTGAACCATGCACTTCATACTCATCAAAATCATATCGCTTTCTAGTATTAGATTCGGACGCCTCACAGTTGAAACAATGAATCAAGTGCAGCAAAGCCACTATTAGCAATCCTCCGAATCTTGAACAACTGTAGTTGCAATTTGATTTCGGGCGCCCCAACTCATCCCCAAAATTTCTCACGGTCACAGAACGCATCATTTGATGAAAATCATTTTTTGAAGCGTTTTAAATAATCCTCCTTTGCTTTTTCTTCAAACCGGTCTTTCGCAATTCGGGATTGTTTTAAAGGAATCGTAAACCCGATCTCTTCGTTGATTTGTCCGGTCTCGACTTGCTGAATCCATTCCGCTTGGCGTTTGCAGTTGTCCTTGATGGATTTGAACGCGGTGCGCGCACGCAAACTGTCATTTCGGATTTGATACAAATACCAAACAATAGCTTTTGAAGCTTCGCTTTTCCACGACAGCGGTTGGGGTTTATAGTATTGTGTCAATGGGATTTCTTGTGCTAATTCAGGGCAAGTCAAACGTAATAATATATTATTTACCGCCTCCTCGTCAGCGGTCGATTCTACCGCGATAAAACGCAAGCCCTCTTTCGTATCCGCAG
This sequence comes from Verrucomicrobiales bacterium, assembly GCA_027490985.1. Taxonomy (GTDB): domain Bacteria; phylum Verrucomicrobiota; class Verrucomicrobiia; order Limisphaerales; family UBA9464; genus SXXZ01. The sequence continues at coordinate 3,157 of JAIXXC010000035.1, read as the reverse complement.
GATCATAGTAGGATTTCGGTCCATCGATGACATGCCATAGTTGGCGAAGGATTTGATTCGCAATTGCAGGCTTCTTGAGCAATTCAAGCCTTCCAGCCTCGAGAATATCTGGGATCCGGTGAATCGGTTCTGAAAACATGCCTCCGCTTGTGTAAATGCACCTAAACGTTGATTGTCGTAATGCGATATCCTCTAGATGGATAGTTTTACTATCTGTCTGCATCCGCCATCGTTGATCGAGGATTCTAAAGAAAGTGTTTTCCGACTTAAATGGTCTACCATGGATGATTAATGCGGTCTGCATCTTCTTTTGATCGCAATATTCAAGACCGAACAAAAATGCTGCATCCTCAATCTTATCTCGCTGAGGCTGGATCCGACGTGTGTTATCAAAACCTATCTTGTTGGACTTGTTCGTCATTCCGTAATCTAATCTTGCCGTAATTAATTTAACTGCATCCTTACCAACAAATCCGTTTTTGATCCCGATTTGCAGCAATTCAGCGAATTCGCCTGACGCTTTGTAGCCGTCGAGAGGTGGGGCAAACCGATTTTCCGAGTCAGCCTTGAGGGGTGGGACTAAGTGATTAAATGTTGAATTTAATAAAATGCAGACAAACAGCCAGATGAGGCCGCGATTGGGCAACTGCGGATTGAAAACGAAGTGCGACAGCATATCGGTGGTTAATTGATATAGCCAATTTTAGTGCTATCTTATGAAAGGTTGCTGAGCGGTCAAATAATTCTCTCCGCAAACCGTATTCCAAGATATGTCTGCCCATCGTGCCCATCCGGTCCAGCGGCGTTGTCCTAGCAATAAGTCAGTTCGCGTGGGTTCCGTTGTAGAAGGATACCGGATGTCGCTGCCCATCCCCAACGCATAAGTCGTTGTTGAGGATCCGGTGACTAAACTTTCGCCCCGTCCTGGTTGATTCCAAGGAATGACTTGGTAATCCCAAACAAGCCTCGTGCCTTGGCTGGAGTAATACAAAGTGAGGTTTATGTTGGCTACCTGTTTGTCTAGTGGTGCATCTTCTGGATCCATAAATGCTAAACTCGTTTTCATGACCATTTCTGTGACGGTGACCTGACGGCGTGTGCGTTTACACCGGTTTGCGGCTTCGATCCATAAGGTTCCAACCTTGTTCAGTACCACCTCTCCGATGAATCCTCCAGACGAGTCGCCAGTTATTGGTATATTTTGGTTGTCAAAAGTGACGCTCGGTGTGTCAATGATTTCATTGCATTTGGATCGTACTTTGATCGTCAAAGTGCAACCATATTGCAATCTACCGCTATAACTGATTGTGATTTCATCGTTTTGCGCTAAAACGGCCGGTGTCATGACCGAAAAAATTAGTAAAATTGCACGCAATGAGGTAAAACCCCCAAAAAACCGATCCAAAGCGAGAGTCAAAAAATAAGAAACGGTGGGAAAATTGATGTATTGCATGTCAAAAAATCTCATCAATTATTGGTTTGGTCAAGAAAACGTGCAGATTTGGTGAGATCGCGGCGATTTCGAGTCTGGACTCGATGTTGCGCACCTCATCGGTTTGCGAATTTTGGGTCGAGCTGGCTTACTCCAGCGCCCGAGCCACCCCTTCGGCCAAGCGTTGGCGGTAAGCGGGGGTGTTGATGGCCTTGGATTCGTCGGGATTGGACAGGAACCCTCCTTCGATGAGCACGGCGGGTCGGTTCTGGCCGCGCAGCACATCCATGAACCGGGCGCGTCGGATGCCCCGATCGGTACTCCCGGTGTTCGAGAGCAGGTGTCGATGGATGCGTCGGGCCAACACCAGATTGGCCGCATCGTGCTGATTGTTCGGGAAGGTGGCGGTGGTGTCGTCGGCGTAGATCCGGGTCGTGGTCGAGGTGAGGCCGCAGGGCGTCAGGGTGTAGGTTTCCAGGCCTCGAGGCTGGGTGTTGGGGAATGCCGAATTGAAATGGAGGCTGATGAACAGGCCGGCCTGACAGGTCTCGGCCAGTCGCACCCGTTCGGACAGGGGCAGATCCATGTCGTTGGTGCGGGTGAGGAACACCGTCCACCCGCGTGCCTCGAGCAGGGGCTTGAGGCGGAGGGCCCAGTCGAGGGTCAATTCCTTCTCGAAGCGGTTGCCCGTGAGGCATCGACTGCCCGCCTGGACGCCGCCGTGTCCCGGATCGAGCAGGACGGTCTTGGGCTGCGGCCAGGCCGGAGCGAGTGTCAGCGGCTCGAACGTCTTGATCCGGTCCAGTGGGTGGATGCAAATCGCTCCGCCGAGGTCCACGGGTTCGAAGCCGATGTAGTGGGTGATTCCCGCGATTTTCACCGCCCGCGACCCGGCTTGGATCTCGGGAGCCGGCAACCCCTTCGACCGGCACCACGCGGCGATGGGGGTCCAAGGCTCATTGTCGTTGGCTGGCGGCTGGACCGCAGCGACCGCGGGCCCGGGTGCCGGGGACGGGGGAGCGGGCGTCGGTGCCGGGGCCACCGGGGGCTCGACGGGGCTCAGGCCCTGACTCTGGCTTTGGCTCAGAGTGGGCGCTTGCGGGGGCGGGATGAGCGACGCCGGAAAGCGGGTGTACGCCGGAGGTTTCGGGGATGAACAACCGCAAATCAGGGTCGCGATTCCGATGACGCATCCCCGGATGGACCCACGGCCTTGGCGCATGGGCCGATGTAAGCCCCGAGTCTTCGCGAATCCCATTCCAAAACGCCACAACCTGCGCCGCGGGGTTGAATCCTGATTTTTTTCAGGCCCGGGCAATGAAACTGTTTGAATCCGATCCCGACCTGCGCTGTCGTTTGTCCGTACTTCCTCGCTATGAAAAATTCTCCCGACTCATCCCGTCGCGACTTCCTGAAGCGCACCGGATCCATCGCCGGTGCCGGCGGCATCGCGGGCCTTCTGGCCAACCGTGCTGGTCAGGCCGCCAAGCCGATGGCCGCTGCCGTGGCCGCCACCGCCCTGAACCCGGCCCGTGCCGCCCATGTCGCCCACACCGACACGATCAACGTGGTCCTGGTGGGTGCCGGTGGTCGTGGAACCGGTGCCGCCGCCAACGCGCTGCGCGTCAAGACCGGCCCGATCAAGCTCATCGGCATGGCCGATGTGTTCGAGAACCGTCTCAAGTCGAGCTACGAGGGCCTGAAGGGCGAGTTCAAGGATCGCGT
>JAIXXC010000296.1 GCA_027490985.1 Verrucomicrobiales bacterium | reverse complement strand
CCGTGGAACTGACCGCACTCGATCCGATGGCTGTGGAATCGGATCCGAACGATTTGATGAGCTTGGAATTCCGCCGGACCGGAGACTTGTCGAAACCGCTTCGGGTGTATTTCAAGATCGGCGGATCGGCCGACTGGAACACGGACTTCGCGGTCGTGCCTGGCGGGTTGAACCCGGAACCGGCGAACGATGCCCACCTCGCCCCGTGGGTACGATCGGTGGTGATCCCTGCCGGTTCACCCGTCGGGAAGCTGCCGCTGGTGCCCATCCCGGATGACAAAGTCGAAGGCGATGAACTGCTGTACCTGGCCGTGATTCCCAAACCCGCGGGCGTGTCGGCCGGCGCGGAACCGTGCGATTACCAGACCGGGGCCAACCCCGCCGCCCGGGTGATGATCCGGGACTCGATCCAGACACCGCCCACCGATGCACCGACCGTCCGCATCCGCACCGTCCAGTCGGCCACTGCCGAGCCGAACCCGCGGATCCGGGTCATCCCGGGGCGCCTCGTTTTCCAGCGGTTGGGCAACCCGGCCGAACCCCTGCGCATCCGCTACGCTGTCGGGGGCAGCGCGCGCAATGGCGAGGATTTCCCCCTGCTTGACGGAGACCTCACCTTGGGAGCCGGAGAGACCGAAATTGAACTCATCATCGGCGCCCTGGAAGACGGCCTCAAGGAACCCGAGGAAACCGTCGTCATCAAACTCCTCGACGACCCGTCGTACCGGATCGATCCATCCGGCGCCTGGACCCAGATCACCATCGCCGACTCCACCGAATCCACCACGGCCTTCCTGAACTGGATGGCTCCCACCGTGGGCGAGCGGTTGAGAATCGGCACCGAGTGTTCGCTGAAAGTCATCGCGGTGGACCCGAACAGTTACATCCCGGCCGTATCTTTCTGGGCCAATGGCAAACACATCGGCGACTCGCAGATCCAGTTTTTTCGGGCTCCCGAGGCCGGGACACCGATCGAGCACACGCTGACTTGGAAGCCCGACGCCGAGGGGCTCATCCGACTGGAGGCCACCGCCGTGGACGCCTCGGGCAGCAAACTTGTTTCGCCGGCGGTCTTGATCCTCGGTGTGCCTGAGACCCGGCCCGTCGACCGGGATCTGCACCCCACCGACAATGCACCGGCCGATTCGGTCATTTCCGACATGGAATGGATGGTCGCCTCCAAGTATTGGCGCTATGGCATCCCGCTGCCCCCCGAGACCGCCCCGCTCCCCCTCGGGCACCTGACCCGAGCCGGGTTCCTTTGGCGATCCGGAGGGGCCTATCGGTACGACGCCTCCGTGGGTTCGCTCCCGATGGCGTGGATCCCCCTCGAGGGCACCACGGGCAGCGCCACCCACTCCGACCTGTTGGCGCCGCTGTCCGGGTGGATCGGCGTTCTGGGCACCAACGGAACCCCGGAGCGCTCGCCGACCTCCTACCTCCTCGGTGAACTCACGCCGGGATCGAACCAGACCATGGCCTTGAAGATCCATCTGGGCCCGGCGCCGAATACCCGCTGCCACGCTGTCGAGGTCTTCGTGGGTCGCTCCGCCGCGGTCACGGCCATTTCGGATGAGGGACAGTTCGATCCGAAGAGCGGAATTCTTCGGTGGGGGCCGTTCTTGGATGACGCCACCCGTGGATTGAACGCCACCGTCTCGGGCGCCAACGCCCTGGAGTTCCGCGGTCTCGGTTCCTTCGATGGCGACGACCGAACGATGGTCAGCCTGGGGTTGAAATCCGTGTCGGATGGCCCCGCGACCTCGGTGCCTCGATTGGCGGCCATGGCCGCATCTTCCCAGGGCGATGCCCGCATGGTGCTGATCGGCGCGAACCCAGGCAGTGCACTGGATCTGGAAGTCTCCGAGGACATGATCCAGTGGCGACGCATCGGAACCGTCTTCGGCACTGGTGAATCGCAACTGCAAGTCGACACCGATGCGGGCACCTCCAACCGGCGGTTCTACCGGGTGATTCCCCGCAACCCCTGAACCCCCTCGGACCACCGCGAACGACGCATCCGTGTCCGGGTTTTTAGCGGACAGTAGAAGACCATGCATCACGACCCCTCTCCGCTTCGAGTGTCGATGAATCGCAAACCAGCCAGGTCGAACGACCGGTTCGGCCTGTTCGAGCGGTTTCTCGTGCTTGTCGGAGTCTTCCTGGGCCTCCACACCGGACGGGCGGCCACTCCCCGCTTCGAGCCCCTCACCCCGCCTGGACCCGACGCCACCCTCTGGATCCGCGGATCGGGCAGCACCAACGCGGTGTATCGGATCGAGCGCAGCGCCGATCTGGCCCAATGGGCCGAATGGCGCCGGCTGATCCCACCCGCCGGAGTGTTCCAGGTTCCTGACGGTTCTTCTGAGGGAGCCCCTGGATGGTTCTACCGGTTCCGGACCACGGCGCTCACCGCCGCTGATGACTGGAAGAACCAGGTCCAACTGCCGACCGATGCCTTTTTCACATCCAGCGATCAAAGCCAGGTGCGTTGGATCAAATTCCTGATCCTCACCCAGGATCCCACTCGGGTGTACTTCCAGGACGGCAACCGCAATGTCCTTCACTACGACTTCGCCAAGGCACGCCTGCCCCGATTCGCCGGCCTGAGCCGCAGCGCGTTCGATGCGATCTCACTGCGGACCAATGACCAGCAAGTCGTTCTGGGAGCCATCCTCTTCCCGCCGGACCCCAAGATTCCCGAATGGGGAATCCAATTCGCCGGATTGGATGCGTATCCGACAGAATGGGTGGCGCGTTATTTTCGTACGGTGTGCGATGCCGTCGAGGCCGCGCCGGGATTGCGTGCCTTGTACTTCCCCTCCTTCGAGCAAGCCGAGGCGGCTCAGGCGAGTGGCCATGCCCTGGTGTCCCAGGGGATTGCCTTGGGGAGTGTCTTCCGGTGGATCCAGGGAGATCAGATCTACTCCTCGGGATGGGCTTTCGGTCGACTGAATTTCATTCCCGGAGCGCAGATCGCTCAGGCCTACAACGACGGCCGCCTGAAGCCTTCCGACATCCTCCTGACCGATGGCATTCCGGCCGAGATCCCCTATGTCGCCGGCATCGTCTCCCTGGTTCCCGCCACGCCGAATTCCCACGTCGCGTTGTACGCTGGGGCCAACTCCCTGCCCTTCGCCCACGTCGCCGACACGAATCTCCAGCAACGCATCCGACAACTCGTCGGCCGGGAGATCGTCCTGCGGGTCGGCATCCGCTACGGCTACAACCAGATCTCGGTGGCCGACGTCCAGGGATCCTTGAACGATTCGGTGCGCCGGATGCTGAGCGACTTGAAATCGACTCCACCGGTCAACCTCCAAGCCAAGGCGATGCTGGGGGCCTTCAGCGCGGTCACCACCACACTGACCCCGGCCGATCGCAGGCACTTCGGCGGCAAGGCGGTGAATTACGGCTTGTTGCGGCGGACCCTGCCCAACAATTCCGAACCGGCCATCGCGTTCCCCTTCGATTTGTGGGAGGGGTTCATGGATCAACCCATTCCGGGCGAAGGCACCTTGCGGCAGGCCATATCGCAGCGGCTTGCGGGTTTCACGAATTTCCCGCCCGACATCAACACCCTGCGGATCCGATTGGCCGCCATTCGCGGGCTGATCACGGGTCAGGCCACGTTCAGTCCGGCATTGCGCAGCGTGGTGACCAACGCTTTGGCCGGCTTCGATCCCACCCGCAAAATCCGCTTCCGAAGTTCGAGCAATGCCGAGGACAGCAAGAGCTTCGTGGCCGCGGGCCTGTACGACAGTTTCAGCGGGTGCCTCCTCGACGATCTGGACGGCAACGACACCGGTCCGTGCGGTTGCGATGCGACCGAAGCGCAGGAACGCGGGGTATTCCGAGCCATCCAAAAGGTCTACGCGAGCTTCTACAACGACAACGCCTTCCTCGAACGACTCCGCCACCGCATCGACGAATCGCAGGTCGCCATGGCCGTGTTGGTCCACTACTCGACCCCCGACGAATCGGAACTGGCCAACGGTGTTGCGCAGGTGGCCTATCAACCGGTCCGCTGGGGGCCCTCCTTGTTGACCGGCGACCTGGTCACACAACTCGGAGCCGTGTCGGTCACCAATCCCGACGGGGGCGCTGTTCCGGAGAAAGTGCGGGTCAACAGTTCATGGGCCGATGCCCCCAGCCTGAGGTCCAGCCTGGTACCACTGGGATCCACGGTTCTCAACTTTCCGTCCGACTACACGCAACTCTTCGGTCTGATGCAGAAGGTGCATCTGGCCTACGGAAACCCAGGAGCCCTGCTCGACTTCGAGTACAAAAAGGTGCGGCCGGGTCGCCTGATGATCAAACAGGTGCGGGAACTGCCCCAACCGGTCACCGCTCCGGTGGAACCCTTCCTGATCAACGAACCCTCGACCTATTGGGTCTTCAACAGCGAACACTCCAGCGTCATGGCCGACCATCGGCTCAAGTGCTTCCTGCAGTTGGAGACGAAGAATTTGCGCCTCAGTGCCACCAATCTGGCTCAATGCTTCTATTCCTCGGGGCACCTGGAATACCGCACCGACGGATCCCGGATCGAGACGTTGACCGGGTCTCCGTCGACATGGCCTGAAGCCGCTCATCAGGTGGTTCAGAATTGGCCCTCCAGCCGGATGATCCGAGACAGTTGGACCGTCGGTTCCGGAGCGCTGCGACGGCGGTATACCCTGATCACCGAGGTTCCCCTGGTGGATCCCAACGAGGGCCTGGTGGTCAGCTCCCGGGATCTCAAGAAATGGCTGGAAGTCACCTACCCGACCTCTATCGCCAATCCGGAAGGATGGCCGACCACCACCGAAACCGCCCGCCTGGTCCTCGCCCCCGATCCGGCGAAACTGGTCCCCAGCGCCGCCGAGACGTTCCAGGCCGGAAAACTCGGGGTATCCATCGCATTCCTGGTCTCCACCGAACCCAATCCAGGACCTCCGCTCACCATCGATCCGAATCCGTATGGGGCCTTTCCGGCCTATTACCCGTCGTGGGCCCACGCGACCCTCACCGGCCTGTTGCCAGAACCTCTGGTGCTCAGCGCCTACCATGCGACCACCGCTTCGGTGGGACATCAGCGGCGATTCCAATGGTTCCTCTTCGAACCGGGCGCCGACCCGTCGCTGCCTGCGTCCCAACGACAGGCGCTGGACACGGCGAACATCCAGCGTCTCTACATCTACCGCGAACCCTACAGTTCACTCACAACGGTACGGATCCAAGGTCTCGACGGCGTTTGGCGCACTCCTTGAATCCCGTTGCAGACACCCGAGGAACCCGACCGCACGATACAGACGGAGGGATTTCACCGGGGTTTGCTGGCGATGCAGAACAGGTGCTGGTCGCCGCGAAGGAACAATCGATCGGCCGCAGGGACCGGGCTGGCGATGATGCGCTCTCCCATGGGATTCTCCGAAAGGATCTCGAACCGCGGCGCGACGCGGACTGCGAAGACCACCCCATCCTCCCGGGCCGCATACAAGATGCCGTTGGCCACCACCGGCGAGGCGTAGTAGGGGGCCGTCGCCTTGGGCAAGGTCCCTGTCCACAGCGTCTTGCCCGTGGTCGGGTCCACGCAGACGACTTCCCCACGGTGACGCAACAGGTACGCACGCCCATCGGCCACGGCCGGAGCGGCGACGAAGACCCCGAGATCGTGGCGCTCCCAACTGCGGTGGGTCTGGCTCACATCTCCGGCTCCCCCCAGGCGGACACCGTAACAATGCGCCTGACCCGGACGGTCATCACGCCCCACCGGCACCAGAACGGTATCGCCACTCAGGACCGGGGAAGCAATGGCCGGCCAGTAACCGGTCCCCGCGGGATTGAATCCTCCGGCCGTCCACAGAACGTGCCCATCCTCCACGGCATGGGCGGTCAGGTGATCCGCTCCCCAGATGACCACGGCCGGTTTGCCCGCATGATCGACGCGCAAGGGGGTGGCGTACCCGTTGTTGTTCTCGGCCGGAACGACAAACTCGCGGGCCACCTTCCAACGCAAGTCGCCGGATTTTCGATCGAAGGCGGCCACCCAGGATTGACCGTCATGCAGGCGGCTGAGGATGACCGCATCGCCGACGATCAACGGAGAGGTTCCGGAATCCCAGAACAGCTTCTCGGAGCCGAAACGCTCGGTCAAATCAACCTTCCAGAGGACCTTCCCCTCGATACTGACCGCCGCGAAATGACCGCTCTTGAAATGCGCATAAATCGCCTGACCGTCGGTGGCGGGAGACCCGTTGCAACTTGATCCCAAGGTCCGATGGCGCGGATCCACCAAGGGACCCACCGGGGTTTCCCACAGTTTGCGTCCCTGCAAATCGAAGGCGATGAAGGCATCCTGCCCCGCCAAGGGCGAGGTGAGGTAGATCCGTCCGCCCGAGACGATCGGCGTGGAGGTTCCCTTGCCCGGAAGTTCGGCTTTCCACGTCACGGAATCCACCGACCAGCGCTCAGGAAACTGTCCGGAAGCCACGCTGCCTTGGGCCGAGGGGCCGCGCCACGCGGGCCACTCTCCCGGAACCGCGGCCACCAGCGACAAGCCGACCATGCATCCGGCACACCATGCTTTTTTTCCCGGGGTCATGCCGGGGAGACTAAACGGCTTGCGGCGATTGGGAAGCCCTGTCCCCAACCAGCCCACCAGGCCGGGCCCTTTGCGAGCCTCCGCGACCCCGGATCCTCAAGATGGATCGGCCGAGCCGAACACCCATCAGCGAGCCGTCTGCAGGCGTTCGTACTGGGCGACGGCCGCTTTCGCACGGGCGTCGCCATTCTGAGCTTGAGCGTACACTTCCTGCATCACCGACGCGATACTGTCCTGAAGCGCCATGCGCTGTTCAGGCGTCATCGCGGGTTGTGCGCGCAGCAATTGGAGGCGGGTCACGGCGTCTTCCATCTTGCCGGCCTTGAAATCGGCGATGGCCTTCTTCACCTGCTCGGCGGGAGCCGGCCCGGGATTGGCCTCGGCGCCAGGCTCGGCGGGAGCCGCCGGTGCCTTGTCCATCGCCGCGGCGGATTTCTCCAACTCGGCAACCGGGTCTTCTTTTTTGCAGGCGGTCGCGGTGAGGACGAGCAACGCCAGTCCGAACAAGGTGGATGCGCGAGAAGTCATGGAAGGATGGTAGTGTGAGGTCAACGGCCGTTGGGCGTGGCCGGGTTGCACCACAAGCGGTTCTTCGCAGCGAGGTTCCCCTCGGCATAGAAGAGCTTGGTCTTCAGGTACTCGGTATGACCATCGACGACCCCCACCGTGGTGCCGATGGAGTGCACGCGCGTGATGCCCTCGGCCGGACTGCTGGAGCCATCATTGAAATCGCCCGGATTGGTCTCGAGGGCCTGCCACAAGATGATCGCGTTGGGATCGAACTGGGACGACTTGTACGACCCCGGAGAGACACCCCCGAAACCACAAACGGCCCCGTTCATGAGGTAGCTCGACATCTTCTGGGAACGGCTCTTCCAAGCGGGCTTGTTGGTGCGATCGGCCGGACAACGGAACACCGCGGGACTTCCGATGTTGGCGTACAGGAGCCCGGTCTCGTAGGCCTTCACCATGTTGGTGCTCCAGCGGGGAGTGGTGATGTCCGGAGGCGCGCCCAGCGTGGCGTCGTAAAGCCAACCTTTCCTGAGCCACGGGGAATTCCAGTTGGGTTCGGGCAGATAGTCGGACGAGTCGCCCACGTACATGTGCGTGGCCAGCGTGATCTGCTTCACGTTGTTCTGGCACTGGATGGTGATCGCCTTCTCCTTGGCCTTGGCCAGAGCCGGCAACAACATGCCGGCCAAGATGGCGATGATCGCGATGACCACCAACAATTCGATCAGGGTGAAGGCGGCCTGACGGTCGGTGGAACGGTGAGTCGGAGAGTTCATGACGATGCTGAGGCTGTGGTGCAGCGGCTGGAACACACCGTTCGTACACACGGTCCGTGAACGCGCTGCATCGGCTATCCGTTCATTCCAACCACCCCTCCAAACCAGTCAAGGCAATCCTGCTCGGTCGGAGAAGTTCACCCCACGACCGGAGCGGCCCATGCCTGCCAGGCACCCCTGGTTCAGGGAGCGGTGAAAGGCACCCACCAGGCTCCGGAGACGCCACGGGCAACCCACATTCCCTGGGGAGTCGGGGGCGTCAGATTCGGGCGATTCAACCAGAGGCTGCAGGGGCGTTCGCCCCGGGCCACGACCCGAAGCGGAGCCGCCTCGGAAGCCTCCACAAGAACCAGCGCGCCGTCGCCGTCTCCCAGCAGGGCGCCATTGAACTCCAGGAGCCGAGTCACGGTGAACCCCAGCTTCACGGCCGGGGCGACCGTTCCCAAGGCGCCGCCGGAATCGAGAGCCCATGTCTCGAGGCTCACCCCCTGCTGGGAGGCGACCGCGATGCGACCATCGGCCAGAACACTCACGGGATAGCCCCCCAGATCGGGCAATGCGCGCTCGGCAATGCGGCGGGTCTTGACGCCGTCATAACCCAAGGCCTGAAGGCCGACCGAGGTCAACCCCTTGGCATCACTGGATTCCACCCGGCAGTAGACCACCGCCCCGCCGTGGGACACGCCTTGGAGTTCACCCGGCAAGAGCACCGGGTCGCGCAGCACCGGTTCCGAGGCATCGGCGGCATCCAAGACATGCAGGGTGTGCGAAGTCACCCAGCTCCCCTGCAGGTCCCACCAGGCGAGGCCCGAGCCGCCGGCCGGTGCATTGGTCACAGCCGGCACCCACTGATATCGGGCCACTGATGCAAAGATCTTGCCGCCACGAACCGAAAGCGAACCGACCGAGCCGGCATCGCCCGGGGAGAATTCTCCCACGAACAGCGGACGTTGCGGTTGCGAGACGTCCACGGCCAACCACCGGGAGTTGAATCCTCCAAACCACCCTCCGCGACCCGGTGCGATCACCATGTCGCCGCCGATCAGCACATCCCCTCGCAGCCACATCGGCGAAAAGAAACCACCTTCTTGCACCCAGACGAGCGACTGCGGTGTCGGCCAATACGCGGTGTACTGTCCCCAACTGGCGGCCGTGAACTTCGAGGGGGCCGAACGCCCCACCACCTCCAGACGATCCCCTGTGACCGACACCACCTGCAATACGGTTTCGCCCGGAACGGTCGTCCAGACCTCGTTGGTCGTTCCCGCGTTGTCCACCCGGGAAACATCGGGGCCACGGTGGAGGAGGTACAGGCGGCCGTCTTTCAGATCCGCACCCACCAGAGGCATATTGGTGAGCGACAACGACGTGATGGTCGCCTCGGGATCCGTGACCGGGCTCAATCGCAAGATCGGGGCCGTCTGGGCCTGCACGGAGGCATCCCAGGTGCCGAGAGAGAGTTGCACGAGGCGATCTCCCAGGGTGAAGACCCGGTCCACCGACTGGGAAAGCGTCACCACCGAACGCACTTCCGGATGATCGCGATCGGCGATGGTTGCCGACATCAACTCCCCACCCGAAAGACTCAGGACGTGGTTGTCGACGAGCATCGCCCGCCGGGCGGCCGAGTTGTGCTCGATGGTACCCCGGAGCTTGAGCGTCTCGGGCGTGAAGTCGAGCAACTGGACTCCCTGGAACCAGCCATTGGTGCCTTTGCGCCCATGCCAGGGTAGCAGCACCAATCCCTGATCCGGAAACACCCGGAATGCCTTCTCGTCGGCATTGGCCTCGCTCCACGACCAACCATCCCCGAGGAACACCTTGGAAGCCAGTTTCGGAGCATCGGGATTGGACACGTCGAACAGAGAAACCGCCGCCCTGCCGAGTTCGACGCCCATGGCGATCAGGCGGTCGCCCAGGGGCTCGATGTAGGTGGACCATCCGGGTACTTCCAACTCACCGCGGATCTTCGGGGCCTTGGGGTCGGCAAGGTCGATGATCCACAGCGGATCCACCCGGCGGAATGTGACCACATAGGCCCGTGAACCGTCGTATCGGGTGGCGAATACCGACTCGTTGGTCACGAGGTTGAGTCGAGCCAGCCGTTCGGGCCGGTTCGGATTCTCGAGCGAGAAGGTCTCAAGGCTCACCACCGACGGGTCCCAGGTTCCGGTCGAGCGCCACCGGGCATCCACCTGGGACACAACGCTGAGCACATCGCCATTCAGGCCGAACTTGAACTTGTCGGCCACCCGTCCCGCGGTGTTGAACGCCCCGACTTGGCGGACTTCTCCGGATCGATCGGAGAGGTCGAACACGGTCACTCGATAGGTGGGCGGCAGGTACTCCTTGGGATTGGCCGGATCCATGGCACCGCCGGAATCCTGGGTCGTGGCGAGGAACAGGTACGAATCGGTCGCGTGGATCGCCTGCGCGATGGCCTTGATCTCCACGTTGGCCCGGAGCACCGGCTTGGCGGGATTGGCCAGATCGATGGTGCTTACCCAGGTCAGCGATTCGAAGACGCTGGGGCCTTGAGGATCGGCCGCGGAAACCGGGCGATTGGTCCATCCCTGACTGGCGACGACCAACACCTGGCCCACCAGGCGGCTTTCGACCGGGTATCCCGGCAGGGTGACCCTCGCCCCTTCTTGAGGGCCCTGATCGGTCGATTGGACGAGCAGGATCTCGGTGGCATCCCAGCGGCATTCGGGTTGGGTCAGGAGAGCCAACCACTCACCCGAGGTCGCACTGGCGGGCAGCACATACAGCTGCTCGCCGCGGGAAACGATGGGCAGAAGCCCGCGAACCACCGGACTGGCCGGCCGGGTGACATCGATCACCTGCAAACCCCGCTGCTGACTGAAGAAATACAGTGTCTTGCCCGAGAATTTCCAGATGTCGGATTCCTGGACCGTGGCGGGCGAAACCGCGGCTCGGTCGGTCGTCACCTGCCCCGGCACCGTTCCCTCATTGATGGCAATGGTGCCGCTCGCCCCGGGTTGCGCCGGTGGGGTGGGACTGATTTGCGGAGCCACCTTGTCGCTGCCTTGGAAGAATTGAACGGGAACCCCCAGCGACAGCGCGTCGTCGGTGACCACTCGCATCACCTCGCTCACCTCGACGGCCGGGACGGTCATCGTGACCTCCGGCAGATCGTTGGTGGGATTCACCACGGCCCGGGGTTTCCACGTGCCACCACCGATCCTGGGGCGGGATTCGAGGGTGACCCTCCTGACACCGGGCGGAACCTGGACAGTCACAGACAAGTTGGTGTGGACCGAGCGGATGCCCGAAATGCGGGCCGCCGACTTGGATCCGCCAATTTGTTGCGCCCGCAACGGCAACAGGACTCCGAGCGCCAACACCGCGGTCAGCAGCCAGTGAGGGAGGGTTTTCGAGGTTTTCATGAGTTGATCGTGATTGAGTGGGCTTTCGCTCCCGGATCGGATCATCCGTTACAAGGCTATTAGGGACGCCCCAATCCGGGAAGCACAGGATTCTGCCCCCCAACCAGGGGGCCAGTGGGTTGAAGTGAACCGCCAATGGGCTCGAGAGACAGGAACAGCCCGTCGGCCGAACCGCGTTCAAAGGTGAAGACCGACACCGGACTCGGCGACGCGGTGAGCACACCGAGGCTGGACACGGTGCCATCGGAGGCCCGACTCCAGAGCTGATACTGGCCCGAGGTCGGCGCCGTGGGAACCGCCACGGCATAGACGCCGGCGTCCGGAGCGCCAAAGACGATGGGGCTGACCGACACCGGTGCAGACCGGAGCATGCCCCTGCCGATCGAAACGACATCGGCCGCTCCACTGACGGTCAGGCCCGGAATTTCGGTCGAAACTGTCTCGGGGGGTAAAGGCTGGGCGGGAACCAGAGCCACTTTGCCGACAGGCTCCGCGACCGAGGGGCTCCTGGGATTCGCGTCGGGAATGGATTGCCCCGGAAGCTGGGCTTCATTGGCAGTGGTCAACCGGCCTGCCGCGTCCTGAACCGAACCGGAACCGGCGGTGCCGCTCAAGGCGACGACCATCCGCTCTCCGGCCATCCGGGCCAACGACTCGACCAGGCTGTTGGTCCGAGCCGACCCGTCGACCAGGTTGGCGGGGATGGCGCTGAGGGGTTCCTGTTGGCCCAGCGGGAACACGTGAAGGCGCGTCACTCCCGAGGGAACGAATACCGCCTGTTTCAACGATTGGCTCAAGTCGGCCACTTGGGCATTCAGCGCCCTGATCTTGCCCTGCAGCGCCGCATTGACGGCTTCGAGGGACCCTTCCGGATCGGCGGGGAGCGACGTTGACCGGGCGGCAGCATCGGCGAGCACGACGGAGGCACCCGGGGATCCCGGATCTGGATCGGTGACCGTCGAAGCGCGGCTCTTGCCCGAATCCTGTGGACCCGCGATCGCTGGCGTTCCTGAAACGGATCGCGTTGAGGAATTGCTGTGTGGAAGGCCCGTTGGCGAAGAAACCGCGGCGATGGTCGTGGCCGGATCTCTGGGCGAGGCCCACCAGGCATGGATGAAGAACCCCATCAACAGGCATGCGGCCGCGGCCAAAACCGGTGGGACCCAAGGGGACAAAACATGGATAAGGGGCCGTGGAAACAGCAAGACCGGCCCGCCGATGTCGCGCGTCCGCTCGAGGATCTTGCCCCAGATCCGAGCCGGGGCCGGCACGGCTGACTCGCCGAACACTTCGCTCTCGAGCCCGGACTGAAGCCCCTGGACCAGCCCTCGGAGCTCGGCATCGGTGCGAAGCCGCGATTCGAAGAGGCGCCGATCAGGGGCGTCGAGGAGGCCCAGCACATACAGGCTGGCCTGCTCCTCGATGGTGGATGCCATTGCTCGATGGTTGGAGTCAGTCATGGCGATTCTGAAGTCGGAAGCGCAGCGACAACATCCCGCGCCGGATTCGGGCTTTGATGGTGCCCAGAGGTTCACCGGTGGCTTGGGCGATCTCCTCTTGGGTGCATCCGCGATAGAAGGCCAACTCGATGGCCCTGCGTTGGGGTTCGGGCAACGCGCCGAGAGCGCTGCCGAGACGACGGGAGCGCTCTTCGGCCTCCAGATGCGCCTGGGCCGTGTCAACCTCCACTCGAAAATCCGTCTCGGAAGCCTGGAGGCGTTCGGTCCCCACGCGGCGTCGCGACCGTTGCCGCAGACGGTCGAGAGCCAATCCGCGGGCGATCATGATCATCCAGGTGAGAGGCCCTGATTTGGCCGGATCATAGGTTCGCGCCCGGCGCCAAATGCATACGAAGGTATCCTGCAGGACTTCTTCGGCATCGGGATCGTCGCTCAACATCCGTTGGAGGAATCGGAACAAAGCGCCGCCTCGTCGCCGATACAGGTCGGACAGGGCGCCCGACTGACCGTCGGCGATCTGGGCGATGAGACACACGTCATCGCCGGTGTCCAGACCGTCGGTCAGACCCGATCGCTCCACGGCTCCGCCCGGGAACGGGATCGGCGATCGGGATTCTGGGCGCGGTTGCACGGTGTCGAACGAGGTCGGTTTCAGGATTATCCGTCCTGAATGCGGCCTTGGATGCACAAAAATTTCACAAGGACCGACTCAACCCGCGGCGCCGGGGCCGCATCCCATCGCCCTCAGCACGGCTGGAATGGCTTCCGGCAGATCCTCTGCAATCAAACCGGGGCCCAGGAGTCGGCCACACTCGAAATGCAATCGGACTCCGTACTCGGCCGCCTCCAGCGGTTCCATCCCGCGGGCCATCAACCCGGTGCAGAAACCGGAGAGAACGTCCCCGGATCCCGCAGTGGCCAACCAAGCAGCTGACCCGTCGGGCGGCGCGCTCACACAGCGCACCTCACCCTCCGGGGAACTGATCCAAGTATCGACTCCCTTGAGCAACACCGTGCAACCGCACCGTCGCGCCGCCTCAGCCACCACCTCGCCTCGCAAGCGTCTCGGGGTAACAACCAGCGGATTGTCGGAGGCGTCGGGCAGGGCCAACTCGGCTCCCAGATCGGGGAAAACCCGGCTAAACTCCCCTCGGTGCGGCGTGATCAGACAGCGCGGGTGCAGCATCCGGAACAACCCATCGGGATGGTCGGCGAACGCCGTCAACGCATCGGCGTCCAGAAGCGTGGCCCTCCGAGCACTCAAAACGGCTGGCACCAGCATCCGGGCTCGTTCCGAGCCCAAACCGGGCCCGAGACACACCGTGTTCACCCGCCGATCCCCCAGAAACTCCGCCAAATCCTCTGGAGAATCCACGGGAGTGAGCATCACCGCATCCAACCGAGCGGCATTTTCAACCAAAGCCGAGCTCGGGCAGCCCACCGTCACCAACCCCGCCCCCACCCGCAACCCACCCCGAGCCGCCAACCGCCCCGCCCCACCCCGCCCCGACCCGCCCACCAAAACCAAAGCATGCCCATGACAGTACTTATGCTCATCCCCCCTCTTATCCAACCTCATCATCCCCAACCATAACCCACCCCACCCACCCAGAAAAACCAAATATGGTGACAGGTTCATTGTTATTGACTGTGATTAGAGTGCTGTTGATGGTTTGGAAATGCGGAAGGCGCGGATCAAGGAGGCTGGTGCGGTCTATCACTGTGTTTCGCGGACCGTCGGGGGGCAGTTTTTGCTCGATGACCTGGCCAAACAACGGCTGGTCGATCTGCTGTTCCCTCTGGCGCAGTTCTGTGGGGTCGAGGTGCTCACCTACTGCATCATGTCCAACCACTTCCATCTCCTGGTTCGCATTCCCTCGCCCTCTCACCTCCCAGATTCGGTGCTCCTTCAAAGGGCCGAGGCGTTCTACGGAAAAAACGGAACCCTCCCCGCACTGGCCAAAGCCGATCTTCAACGGATGGGATCGATCAGCCCGATCATCCGCGATTCACTGACAGGCCGCATGGGCGAT
>JAIXXC010000349.1 GCA_027490985.1 Verrucomicrobiales bacterium | reverse complement strand
TCCGGAGTGGCGACGGTGCTGATCGTGATCGGCGAGTCGTCGAAGCTGGCGATCAAGTCGAGCGATGGCGCGACGCTGACCTTGGGAGTGCGCGCTCCGAAGGGAGCGGTGGTGCAGGTGGAGAACGGCACGACGCTGGGGACCTGGAGCGCTACGGCGATCAAGGTGACTGGCGAAGGCACCGATGTGGAAGTGCCGGTGACCCTGCAGATCGACAAGAGCATTCCGGCGCGGTTCTGGCGCTTGAAGGTCGTGTCGATGCCGTGATGACCGAGGGGCTCGGGAGCACCTGAGCCCCGGAGCATCCCAACAACAGGCGCGTCCGAGAGGGAAACCTCCGGACGCGCTTTTTCTTTGTACCTGAGCAAACCGACATCCCAGGTAGGGACCGATGTCCGGGCGGTCCGACTCTGTGGACGTGCCGCTTTCGGAGAAATCGCCCTATCCCCGGAAATGGCCCGAACCGCCGCTGGGGTAGGGACCGATGCTCGAACCGTCCGGCTCCGGAAACGCAGTGACTTCGCAGAAATCGTCCTACTGGGGCCGTTGAACGGCCGGCGCTGCGGCGCGCTGAAGGCGATCACGCACTCCGTCCCAGGCCGATCCCGGAGGCAGGCTCTCGATCACCACCAACGCGGCTCCCCGGTGATCGCAGTCGTGCAGGTAGCCGTAAAGGGCCCGGGCGAAGGCCTCGGGATCGTCCGGGATGAAGGAGATCTGGGCCAACGGCAAATCCCGGGGAACCCTCGAATGGGCCAACACAAAAATACGTTCCGGAGCAAAAGCCTGGCGCTCCAGCATCGCCGCCAAGGCCTCATCGTCTTGCCATGACCACACCTCCAGCCGGGCCTTGGGTGAATAGTGGCGGCTGAGTTGTCCGGGGCTGCGCAGCGGACCCTCGCCGTGGGATCCAGAGCCGTTCACCGAGACACCCGCCGCCTCGGCGATCTGCTCCGCGGAAATGATGCCCGGTCGCAGCACCCTGGGGTGGTGGCCGGTCACATCGACCACCGTGCTCTCGATGCCCACCGCGCAGGCACCGGCATCCACGATCAGCGGGATGCGCTCGCCCAGTCCGGCGATCACGTGTTCAGCGGTGGTCGGCGACAGTTGATCCGACGGATTCGCGCTGGGTGCCGCCAGTGGGAACCCGCACTCCTTGATCACCGATTGAAAGAACGCATGCGAAGGCCACCGGAGTCCGACGGTGCGCCCACCCGCGGCGACGATGTCGGGAATCCGAGACGATCTGGGCACCACCAGCGTCAGGGGTCCCGGCCAGAAGTGACCCGCCAATCGTTCGGCCAACACCGGCCACTCCGAGGCGCATTCGCGCGCCATGGCGGCGGTGGCCACGTGCACGATGAGCGGATTGCCCGGGGGGCGACCCTTGGCCCGGTAGATCGCCGCCACCGCTTCCGGTGAAAAGGCGTTGGCCGCCAGACCATACACCGTCTCGCTGGGAATGGCGGCGATGCGACCCGAGCGCAGGAGTTGAGCCGCCTGAAGCACCGCCGAGTGGAACAGCGCTGGCGTGTGGGTGGGGAGTATGTCCGCGGTCGGCATCGACACGGGCTACGCTACGCCCGAGGGGCCGATGGAGCATCAGGAAACCGCAGGGTCGTGCCGCTCGGGTGGCCCCCGCGTCGACGTGCGCGAGGGCATCTCGACGGAGCGCATCTCGATGCTTCCCTCGGCCCCTGCCCGCATCTACGCTGGATTCCGTGAAACACAAAGGGAAGGCCAAGAGCGCCTTTCGTCGGATGATGCTTCGGGCGCTGGCGATCTATTGGGTCCTGGGCCTTTTGCTGATCGGCGTCAGCCATTTTCTGTTCCCGGCAATCCTGATGACCGGCGTTGTGAGCCTCACGGCGCTGCTCGTGGCCTTCGCGCTGTTCGCGGGCTATTTCTTCCGGGATCCCGATGCCCAAGTGCCGGCGGGCCATGGGCTGATCGTATCACCGGGTCATGGCACGGTCGACGTGATCGACGAGACCGACGAACCCACCGTGATGGGCGGCCGCTGCCGGCGGGTGTCGATCTTCCTGTCGGTCTTCAATGTGCATGTGCAGCAGGCCCCTGTGGCCGGCACCGTGACTCTGGTGCGTCATACGCCGGGTCAATTCCTCAACGCC
Organism: Verrucomicrobiales bacterium; assembly: GCA_027490985.1. GTDB lineage: Bacteria > Verrucomicrobiota > Verrucomicrobiia > Limisphaerales > UBA9464 > SXXZ01. The sequence goes on along the minus strand of JAIXXC010000349.1, from coordinate 6,104 downwards.
TTGAAGCTCGAGTCGGCCGCGCTCAACGAAAACGTGCTCATCGGGTTCCAGACCTCCGAGCCCGCCTGCGGACCGCTGGCCATCAAGCTGATCACGGGCCTCATCGCCCGCCGGATCATTCCCTGGGTGCAGGCCGGTGACACCGTCGCCAAGGGCGAGCGGGTGAGCCTCATCCAGTTCGGATCACGGGTGGACATCTACCTGCCGTTGCAGGCCAAGATCGCCGTGGCTCTGGGGGATCGCGTCGTGGGCGGCGAAACGATCGTGGCCCGCCTGGAAGGCTGATCCATCATGAGCGACGTGTCCCAAGCCGAAGGTACACCGACCGGGGAGCCTGAGCGGCTCAAGATCTACCTGCTGCCCAATCTCTTCACGGCGGGCAACCTGTTCTGTGGATTTCTGGCACTGACCAAGATCGTCGAGGCCGACCTCAGCGGGGTTTCAGGATACCACGAGGTCAAGATGGCGCTCCTGTACATCCTCGTGGCGTGCATCCTCGACCTGCTGGACGGCCGCGTGGCCCGCATGGGCGGATTCGAAAGCCCCTTCGGTCGGGAGTTCGATTCCTTGGCCGATATCGTCAGCTTCGGGGTCGCTCCGGCCTTTCTGGTCCACCGCGTGGTGTTGGCCGACGTGTTCGTCAACCACAAGGAGATAGGCTGGTTCATCGCCGCGTTGTTCGTGATCTGCGGCGCTTTCCGGTTGGCCCGATTCAACTGTCTGGCGGCGATGTCGGGGTCGGGTGGCGGCAGTCATTTCATGGGATTCCCCATCCCCATGGCCGCCGGTATGGTGGCTTCTCTCACGCTGTTTCTGATCTGGTGGGATGAGAAGAACTTCCGGGTGGGCTATTGGCGGTATGCGTTGCCGCTGATCCTGGTATTCCTCTCGGTGATGATGGTCAGCGAGGTCAAGTATCCCACCTTCAAGAAGCTCGATTGGCGGACGCAGAAGCCCTTCGTGAAGACCATCGTCATCGTGATGGTCGCCGCGCTGTTCATCCTGCTGTGGCAGAAGCTCCTGCCCATCGTCTCGCCCCTGGTCTGCACGGCCTACCTTGTTTACGGGTTCATCCGTCCGTTCATCTCCCGCCGGATGCAGCGCGAGATCGAGGTCGATGACGGCGACGATGACGAGTCGCCCACGGCGGCCTGAAGCCCCCTGCGCCCGCAGTGCATGAATGATTCCTGGCCCATGGTGTCGGCAGCCCTGCTCGGGGGTGTCGCCGGTTTCCTGGCCAGCGTCCCGGGCGGCCCGGTCAATGCCACCATCCTGGCCGAGGGCGGGCATCGTGGGTTTCGCTGGGCGCTGTTCGTGGGGGTGGGTGCGGTGGTCATGGAGGCCGTCTATTGCGCGGTGGCCTTCGCGGGCTTCGATGCGCTCTTCGGTTCGAGGCTCTTCCGGGCCACCATGGAATTGGTGAGCTTCCTGCTGATGCTCTGGCTGGGCGTCAAATACCTGCGCGGCATCCCGATTCCGGGAGAATCCCAAGGGGTTCAATTGATGGAGCGCCGGTTCCACCCCCACACGGGATTCTGGACGGGCTTCGTGCGGGTGCTGGGCAATCCGGGGATCCTGCTCTTGTGGATCACCGTGACGGCGATGCTGCTCTCCCGCGATTGGCTGGCCGACAACTGGCCGTGCAAGCGCGCCTTTGTCGGAGGAGTGGCCGCTGGGGCCCTGCTGTGGTTCTCGCTCCTCGGCGGGGCGGTTTCACGTCACCGCGACTCCATCTCACCGCTGGCCCTCCGACGCCTGTCGCAGTTCAGTGGCCTGCTCCTGCTGGTGGTGGCCGGAGTGGTCGGGGTGCGCCTGATCACCCTGTTGGCGGCTCGCCACGGATGAGAGACCGCGGCGTTTCCAAGGGATGACGGACCCCACTCCGTCCGTGTCCGGGACCGCCGCGAGGCCCGTCGCCGTCGGGTCACTTCTTCTCGGCGGCCTGCGCGTTCAGGGCCTGCTGCAGTTTCTCAGCCTGTTCGAAAAGCTTGTTGTAGCGGCCATTGAGGTCTTCGCAGTCGGAGGCCAGCTTCTTGTACTTCTCGACGGTGTCCTTGTTGACCGCGACGGCGTTCACGTAGGCCTCGTTGAGCTTCTTCATGCTCTCGTTCTGGGCCTTGATGTCGGCGGCCATCTTGTCGTAGGCGGCCTTGTAGGCCTCGCCCTGCTTGGTGGCGCGCTCCCACTTCACGGTCATCTCCGAGAGTTCCCGCTTGGTCCGGCTCAGCTCCACCTTGTTGGTCTTGTCCTGCTCGGTGAGGCGCTCCTTGAGCTGTTCGACCCGTTTGAGTTCCTCTTCCACGCGCTTGCCGGTGACCTCGACCTCGTGCTTCTGCTCATTGAGGCCCTGGATCTGCTTGTTCCGGTCGGCGATCTGCATCCGAAGGTCGGCGTCGCGATACCACTGGTAGGCCACCAGACCACAAAGGCCGCAGGCCAGGACGATGAGGACGGTGACCCCGGCGGACGCTCGGATCCGGTTCCGGGAAGAGACAATTCGGGATTGCATGGTTGAGGTCTGGGTTGGCGGGACCGCCTGCCGAAGCAACGCTGCCGACAGATTCCGCGTTTGTCAAAGTCGGGAGCCCGACTCGGCGAACGACCGAGCCAGCGGCGGATCGATCGTGCGGGCGGCAGCCCGTCATGCGACCGAGGGGTCTTTGCTGACTCGGAGAAAGCGCTGGAACGGGAGCCGCCGGGATCTCCACGCTCGAGGCCGTGAAGCATCGAGACGTTTTCCGGCCGGTCGCCCTGACCGTGGCCGGGTCGGACAGCGGGGGCGGCGCCGGCATCCAGGCCGACCTCAAGGTGTTCGCGGCCTTGGGGGTCCACGGCACCAGTGTGCTCACTTGCCTGACGGCGCAGTCGCCGGCGGGTGTGACCGGCGTCCATGCGGTGCCTGCGGCCTTCGTCACACGGCAACTGGAGACGCTCCTGGCGGAGTTGCCGCCGGGCGCGGCCAAGACCGGGATGCTCTTCAATGCCGGGATCATCCGCGCGGTGGCCGAGACCTTCGCCCGCCATCCCGGGATTCCGCTGGTGGTGGATCCGGTGATGATCGCCACGAGTGGGGCCCGATTGTTGCGCCCCGATGCCCTGCGCGCACTGCAAGATCGCCTGCTGTCCCGGGCCGCATTGGTCACCCCGAATCTCGACGAGGCGGCGGCGCTCCTGGGGCGTCCTCTGCGATCGGTCGACGACCTGAGATGGGCCGCGCGCGGCATCCACGGTCGGTGGGGGGTTCCGGCCCTCATCAAGGGAGGGCATCTGCGGGATGCGGCCCAGGCCACCGACATCCTGTGGGATGGCCGCGAGGAGCGCGTCTTTCGGGCGCCGTTCGTGAAGGGGGTTTCCACCCACGGCACCGGCTGTACGTATTCGGCGGCCATCGTGGCCTGCCTGGCCCTGGGACATCCGCTCCCCGTCGCCGTCGAGCAGGCCAAACGGGTGATCACCCGCGCGATCCGGCGCAGCACCCGCCTCGGGCCCGAAGGTCGGCACGAGGCGTTGTTGCCGGGTTGATCAATGCCGGTCGGCCAGGCTGCCCCGGCCGGCGGCCCACAGGAACCCGCGGCTGAGCATCTCGAGGAACACCGGGTCCTGGAAGGTGGCGTCGGAGTGGCCGAAGGTGGTTCCGAACACCCGGGCCCTGCCGAAGCCGTTCACCCAGGCCACGGGATAGGCCTTGCCGTCGGCCTCGCTGACCGAGGTCGCCAGCGGTGTCGCGCCGGGCCACAGCGCTTCGATGACGTACAGCTCGTCCTTCGGAGTGACCCAGTCATCGGGCATGTTCTTCAAGATCGGGTGTTCGGCCGCCACCTTCTTCACCGGATAGCGGCTCTGGTGATCGTGACGGCGGCTGGTGACGCCGAGGAACCGGCGCCACTCGTCGATGCTCGCCGCACGGTAGGTGTGCATCGCGCAATGGATGGCCACGGCCGGGACTCCGGCTTCGTGGGCGCGGGTGATCCGTCGGATGTAATCGGGCGACTGGGTGTCGGCGAAGCACTCGTTGTGCACCACCACATCGAAACCGCGGGCCCAGTTCGGCTGGTCGTAGAGCGGGATCTCGGCCCGGGTGCCGTTGCCCCCTTCGTTGACCACGGTCCACTCCACCTCCGCGTGACGGGCCAACGCATTGGTCAGCGAGAAGGTCTGCAGCGCGTAATTGTGGCAACAGCCACCGGTGATGAGCAGCGCGCGGATGGGCCGCCGTGTGGCCACGGTGGAATGCCCCGCACAACCGGCCAAGAGCAGGAGCAGCAGACTCAACAGGGAGGTTCGAAACGTCATGATCCAGACCCTGCTGAGGGCCCTTCATGCGGTCAATCGCCGGATCGGATCCGGATCGGAACCAGAGGGGTCTGCGGAGCGAGGCCGATGGGCCGATAGAAAAAAATCCGACAAAAAACTCAGGAAATTCCACGGCTTTCCGATGACTTGGGTGTCGCAAGACATCGGATACCGGAGACCGAAAAACACTCCGGAGGGCTCAGCAATGAACTGATGGACGCCCCCCAAGGACGGGAAAGTTTCATCCGCGACAAGGATGTCGCGATCAAACAAGTGGTCCCTGAAACGGGACCGAACTCACGGATAGAGTTATGGTCATCAAGACGAACATCTCAGCGCTCACCGCCTCACGCAACCTCCTCGAGACGCAGGACTCCCTCTCCCGCTCTCTCGGACGCCTCTCCTCAGGCTCCAAGCTGGTCAATCCTTCCGACAACGCCGCGGGCTTCGCGGTGTCCATCCGCCTCGATGCCCAGATCAGCCGCATCGGCGCCGCCAGCGACAACATCGGCAACGCCCTGTCGTTCTCGCAGACCCAGGATGGCTACCTCAAGAAGGTGGCCAAGGCCCTCGACCGCATGGGCGAGTTGTCGATGCTCGCCCAGGACAACACCAAGAGCGACACCGACCGGGGTCTCTACAACAACGAATTCGTCAACCTGCAGAACTTTGTCACGAGCAGCTCCACCCGAGACTTCAACGGGGTGAGCATGTTCGGTGGCAACAGCTTCCAGGTGACGGTCGACAGTGACGGGGCGGGTTTCACGTATTCGGCGATCGACCTGACCACGGCCACCTTCACCACCGCGACCGCAACCACGACCAACCTCACCACGACGGGCAATGCGGCGACAGCGCTGACCAAGGTGAAGGATGCGATCAACACGCTGGCTTCCGAGCGGGCGACGGTGGGTGCCAATCAGGCGGCTCTCAACATGTACCAGGAGCAGTTGGGCACGCTGAAAGACAACCTCTCGGCCGCCAACAGCCGCATCAAGGACATCGATGTCGCGGAGGAAAGCACCAACTTCGCCAAGTACAACATCCTGGTCCAGGCCGGCACGGCGATGTTGTCGCAGGCCAACTCCAGCGCACAGAGCGTCCTCCGACTGCTCGGCTGATCCGGCGGGTTGATGCGGCCAGGGGTGGCGGGATGAGCCTGCCCTCGTCCACCACCCCGGCCGCTCCGCTCCCTCTCTCCACTGCGGATTTGTCCGCAGGTTCCAGGTCCAGGTTCAACGCCCCCGATCAGCCTCACTGATGGCCGCGAATGCTGAACGAATGTCACCAACCCGATGCAGAGCCACGAGTTCTTCCCACAACCCCCTTTTCTCCGTCGTGTGACGGATGGCGCAAGCCAGGCGGCCGGTCGCTGAAAGAACCGGAACGGGTTCCAGGAGGTCACCCGATCAACCAAGACCTCCGGCGGCAAGGATGCCGTCTTGCAGGAAGAAAGAGTCCCGGCAACGGGACGACTTCAAGGAAGGAGTCACTACCATGGTCATCAACACCAACTACTCGGCCCTGGCCTCATCCCGTCAATTGGGTGAGTCGCAGGGACTGCTCAACCGCTCGCTGGCCCGATTGAGTTCGGGATCCAAGCTGATCAACCCGTCGGACGACGCAGCCGGCTTCGCCGTCTCGACCCGCTTCGACGCGCAGATCAACCGGACCCAGGCGGCGGTCGACAACATCGGGAACGCGATCTCGTTCTCCCAGACCCAGGACGGCTACCTCAAGAAGGTGGCCAAGGCCCTGGACCGCATGAGCGAACTGTCCATGCTCGCTCAGGACAACACCAAGAGCGACAC
>JAIXXC010000257.1 GCA_027490985.1 Verrucomicrobiales bacterium | reverse complement strand
GGGGCGAAACCCGAGGTCTGGATGCCGGCACGGGACAGGGCCGCGACGCCCCGTTCCACGAACCGGGCGGGCTCCATGATGCGCGTGTGCTCGAAGTGCAAGGCCTCGAGCTTTTTGACATCGAACTTGGCCGGGCTGCGGTTGACCCGGTCGAGCCCGAAACGGGCGATCAACTCGGCCACCGGCAAGAACTCCTTCCCGTCGGCCGGCGCCCACCCGAGCAAGGCCAAGTAGTTCAACACGGCCTCCGGCGTGAAGCCGTCGTCCTGATAATTGGTCACGTGGGCCCCGTGGTCGCGCTTGGACATCTTCGAACCGTCCGGGTTCAGGATGAGCGGGATGTGCGCATACTTCGGCGGTTCCACTCCGAAGGCCTTGAACAGGGCGATGTGCTTGGCGGTGTTGGCCAAATGGTCCTCACCCCGGATCACATGGGTGATGCCCATTTCCAGGTCATCCACCACGTTGACCAGGTGGAACACCGGGTTGCCGTCGCTGCGCACGAGCACCCAATCGGGATCAGCCTCTTCGCGGTCGGTGAGCGGGCGCAGCACATCACCGATGATGAGGTCGGGAATGGTGATCGCCTCGCGGGACATGCGGAAGAAGACCGCCCCGTCGCGGTCGTAGGCCAGGCCCTTGTCGCGCAATTCCTGGATGCGCCGGGCATAAATCTCGCCGCGACGACTCTGGAAGTAGGGACCGCAGTCGCCGCGGCTCGGGCAGGCGGTGTCGCCGGTGGTGGGACCTTCGTCCCAGTCGAGACCCAGCCAACTGAGGCCGCGCAAAATGACATCGATGGCCTCCTGGCTGTTGCGCTGGGTGTCGGTGTCTTCGATGCGCAGGATGAATTTCCCGCCATGGTGACGAGCGAAGAGCCAGTTGAAGAGAGCCGTGCGGGCCCCACCAATGTGCAGGTAACCCGTCGGCGACGGCGCGAAGCGAACTCGAATCGGAGCGTCCATTTCTGACGGCGATCCTAGGGCTTTTTGAGCCGATGGGGAACGAGGATCGGCGTTCCAAGTTTGGGATCTCCAAACCCGGACCTCAACTCACTCCGGCGACCGGGCTGCAGACGAACGATTCAGTGCTTCAGGAATTCGTCCAAGGCGACTCGAGTGATGCGCCAGGCGGAGCCGATCTTCTTGCCCTTGAGGGATCCGTCGCCCAAGGCCGCCAGCACATCGGCCTCGGAAACGCCGAGGCTCTGGGCGACCTCGGCTGGCGACAGCAGTTCCGGAATCCCCGAAGCCGCACCCGATGCCGAACCGGCGGCCATCGAAGCCCCGATCACCGGAGGCGCGGCCGTACCGAGATCCCGGGCGATCTGGGTGCCCAGCGCGAACTGGGCGGCCAACCCGGCGACCCCGCCCCCGCCGGGCTGCTTGAGCGACTCGGCCAACTGCAGCTTCACGTAATCGTTGAGGTTGCCAATGGCGGCCATGCTGGAGCGCTTGTCGATGGCGCCCTCGACCTCCGGCGGGACGCTGACGTTCTCGACAATGAAGCTGCCCAGTTCGATGCCGTACTTCTCGGTGAGGATCGGGTTGAGGAGCGGCAGGAGCGCGTCACCCAACTCGGAATAGCGGGCCGCCAGGTCGAGTACCGGCACCTTGGAGCTGGCCACCGCATCGCTGAAGGCGCTGACGAAGCGCGAGCGCATGGTGTCCTGGAACTCATCGATGCGGAAATGATGATCGGTGCCCGCCACGTCTTTGAGGAACACCGGCACATTGACGATGCGGAAGTCGTAGGTACCGAAGGCCCGCACCCGCACGATGCCGAAGTCGGGATCACGCACCATGATGGGATTGCTCGTGCCCCACTTGTTGCCGGTGAACAGCCGGGTGTTGACGAAGTACACATCGCACTTGAAGGGCGATTCGAAGTTGTACTTCCAGCCCAGCAGGGTGCTGAGGATGGGGATGTTCTCGGTCTTGAGGGTGTGCTTGCCGGGACCGAAGGTGTCGACGTACTGACCCAGATACACGAACTGGGCTTTCTGCGATTCGCGAACCAGGAGCTGGGCTCCATTCTTGATCTCCTTGTCCTGGTCGGGGAAGCGCCAGCTGAGGGTGTCGCGTGAGTCGTCTTCCCACTGGATGATCTCCAGGAACTGCGTCTTCAGATAGTCGATGAGGCCCATGGTGACTGTTCTCCTTGATTGAAGTGACTCCGTGATCGTCTCCGAAGAGGGCCCGGCACGGAACCGGAATCTCAAGGCCCTGTTTCCAACCGCTCCCGGCCGGCCGAGCCGAGCCTTCGACTCACTGCACCTCTCCCAGAGATCACTCCTCGGAACCCCGGGCCTGGAAAACGGTCGACCCACGGACATTGCCGGCGGCGACCTCCACCACATACGACGAGCCGGCCTTCAGCGGTTCGGCAGGCGCCTTGGCCGCCGGTTGAAATCCTTCAGGCGGTTGACCATACAGGAACCCCCGCGTGGGTGCGGCCTTGCCCTGGGGTTTCAATTGCCAGACCACGCGCCCCTTTTCGGCCGGTTTCTCGGGGGGTACCTCTGAGACCACCAGCGAACTCAGCTCATAATCCTGATCCAGCCCCACCACGACCGGCAGTGCCGCCCCGGGTTCAGCCTGACGCAACGGCCGAAAGGACACACTCACTTGAATAGCCTTGTGACTGAACCAGTCGGTCAAGCGGTACATCGGCACCGCGACGGCGGCGACCAGCAGCAGGATGATTCCCCAGGTTTTGCGTTCCACGAAAGGTGCGGACGAACTTCACCCCCCGGCGCATTCGAAGGGATTGAATCAGCCCCCTATGGATCCCATCGCCCGGAGGTCACTCCCCCGAGTGGACCGCCGCCCTTGAACCGTGTTTGAATCCCGCTTTGACCATGAGTCCTGAATCCTTCCCGGCCAAACCGGCCCGCCACGCCCACGCCTTCACCCTGATCGAGTTGCTGGTGGTCATCGCCATCATCGCCATCCTGGCGGGAATGCTCTTGCCCGCCCTCTCCAAGGCCAAGGAAAGCGCCAAGCGGATCTCTTGCGTCAACAATCTGCGTCAGTTGAGCATCGCGACCACGCTCTACACCGGCGAAAATCAGGGGAATTACCCGGAGCGGAACATCGGCCCCCGCTGGTGCGAGCGTCTGTGGCCCACCTTCAAATCGGTGCAGATCCTGATTTGCCCCAGCGACTTCGGCTCCGGAGCCAAGAACAAGCCCGCCACGGCGGAAACGCGCACCAATCTGGTGGCCGACTCGGCTCCCCGCTCGTACATCATCAACGGTTGGAACGATGTGTTGGAGCGTCAGATGACCAGCGCCGGAGAGACCTTCAACATGAGCACGATCATCAACAAAACCATCAACGAAAGTGTCATCGTTGAACCGTCCGAGACCCTCGTGTTCGGCGAGAAGCTCTACCCGATTGGTCATTACTTCATGGATCTGATGGAGGGCAACCTGGGCAACGACAACGAGGTGCTCAATCACGCGATGCACAACAGCGCGGTCCGTTCCGACCGCGGTGGTTCCCCCAATGGCGGATCCAATTTCGCCTTCGCCGATGGCTCCACGCGCTACCTGCGCTACCGCAAATCCCTCTCGCCGATCAACCTGTGGGCCATCACGCCCCAGTGGCGGACCAACACGATGAATTGATCCGGTGCGCTGACCCGGATCCGCGCGCCATCAATCAATGCCTCAGCGGCGGTCACCCCGCCGACTCTGGGGTTGTTCTTCGACGAAGCGGACCCGGATTCCCGGAGCCTGACCCGGGGCGGCCGGGCCACGTCCGCCAAAGGGACCCGCTCCACCGGAACCGGCTCCCAGCCCCATGGCCGAGCCCTTTCCGGAGCCCATTTGCGCCCCAGCTCCGGACCGACTGAGCCACAAGGCGACGATCGCCTGTGAACAGCCCACGGCAAACAACGCCGCGATCCAGGGCCAGCGACCCAATCCCCGCCCCCAGGCGGCCCACAGGATACCCGAGACCACCACCACCAGATCCCCACCGATGAGTGCGGGAACGATCCAGCCCGGCAAGGGAACGCCCGTGGGCAGCTCCAGCGGTTGGGCCGACGTCGCCGCCGACTGACCCGCAGACAAACTCGAACCCGCACCGATCGACGGAGACGGGGCGCCGGCGTGGGCGGGCTCGACCGGAACCGGATGCCCGGTCGGGGAGGGCTGGGGTGGCTTTACCGAGGCCATGGTCGTGGCCGCGGCTTGGGAAACCGTCGTTGGAATCGGAGTCGGAACCGGAGTTGCAACAGGCGCGGGGACTTCGGAGGTCTGCGGGAGCACGGTGGCCGGAACCGCCGGCTTCTCAGAGATCGCATTCTCCAGAGCGGGCTTTTCCGCAGCCGAGGCCTCCTGAGCCACCGCAGGTGCGTTGAACGAGGCCAATCCGGGGGCCTTCACGGCTCCCCGATCGGTCTCTTCTTGTAGCAGACTGGCCAATCCGCGCCCCAGCGCTGGTTTCGACATACGCGGGTCAAATCGTTCGGCCAGCCGGGTCTGGCTTCAACCAGTTTCGACACGTTTTTTACCGGGCGTCGCCCGGGCGGATCCCCCACTGGAAGGGATCTTCTTCCTTCAACAGCAAGGTCGCCTCGGCCGTGACATGGGCGGTTCCCGTGACCACCGGCAGCACCCGACCGCGCGCCCGATCCTCCCACCGGTACTCCCCCTCGAAGGCGCTGCCCAGAATGCCCTCCTGAACCCAGATCTCACCCTCGGCCAGTTTCCCGTCGGCGGCCAGACAAGCGAGCTTGGCGCTGGTGCCCGTGCCGCAGGGAGACCGGTCGTAGGCCTTGCCCGGGCACAGCACGAAATTGCGGGAATGCCCGCCGCAACCCGGAGGACCGAAGAGTTCGACGTGATCGACCTCCGGAAAGCCCTGGGCATTGACCGCCTGACGGATCCGCCAACTCACATCGGTCAGAGTCTCCACGGCCTGGATCGACAGTTCCCAGACCGGGGTGCGGACGAGGAAGAACCAATTGCCGCCCCAGGCCACATCGCCGGTGACCCCACCGATTCCCGGCACGTCCACGGTGACCGAGGCCCGGTGACGATAGGAGGCCACGTTGGCCACCGAGACCCGGCCGTCGGGATGCAAGGTCGCCGATACGGGGCCGACCGGCGTGTCGATGCGATGGGTTCCGGGCTTCACCCGGCCGAGGTGGGCGAGCGTGACCATCAGACCGATGGTGCCATGCCCACACATCCCCAGAGGCCCCACATTGTTGAAGAAGATCACCCCGAAATCGCATCCGGGATCGTGGGGCGGCACGAGAAGAGCGCCCACCAGCACATCCGAACCCCGTGGTTCATTGACCACGGCCGAACGGAATCGGTCGAACTGGGCGACCCAGCGCTGAACCCGCTCCGAGAGCGGACCCGCTCCCAGATCGGGACCGCCCGAGAGGACCACGCGGGTGGGTTCACCGCCGGTGTGGGAATCGACGACCTGGATGCGTTGGAGGTGTTGCATGACGGCCTTGATTCAACCGGTGTCGGCGACCCGGCGTCTTGGATGTCCCGGCCCGCCTCCGGGCAAGCTGGGCACAGTGGAGCCCGTCACCCGGGTTCGACATCGGGGGTGCTTGCCGGCTCAACCGGCGCGATTCAAGCGGCGGAAGAGCAGATGGAGGGCCTGTTGGCCCGTGGTGAACTTGAAGGTCTCCCGGTCGAAGCGATTGAGGCGTTGCACCGCCTCCGTGCCGTCCGGACCGGCCAGCGCCATCCAGACGGTCCCCACCGGCTTGTTCGGAGTCCCTCCCGAGGGACCGGCGATGCCCGTCACCGACAGAGCCCAATCCGCCCCGGAAACCCGTCGCGCCCCTTCGGCCATCTCGCGGGCCACCGCCTCGCTGACGGCCCCGAACTCGCGCAAGGTTTCTTCCCGGACACCCAGGGTGCGGGCCTTGGCGGCATTGGCATAGGTCACGTAGCCGGCGAGGAACATCGCCGAGGCTCCGGGGATGTTGGTGATGCGGTGGGCGAGGTGCCCTCCGGTGCAACTCTCGGCCAGGGAGAGGGTCTGGCCGCGGCGGGTCAACTCACGGACCACCACGCCTTCGAGCACTTCATCCTGCTCACCGAAGACCGCATCCCCGGCCAGCCGTCGGGTGATGGCCTCGGCCTCGGCCACCACGGCGACCGCATCGGCACCCCGGGCCACGAACCGCACATCCACCTCGCCCACCCGCGCACAGAATCCCAAATCCATCCCCCCGGCCGTGAGGTGCTGGAGAGGGGCCGAAATCAACTCCTCCATGTTGGATTCGCCGATGCCGGCGGTCTTGAGGGTCCGGCAGACGAAGCCGGTCTCATGGGGGAATTCACGTCCCAGCCACGGAAGCACCTCGTCGTCGAACATGGGCCGCAATTCGCGCGGGGGACCGGGCAACATCACCAACCACGAGCGACGACCGCCCGGCCGGAACGGATTGGGCGAGGCTTCGATCATCAATCCCGGAGCCGTGCCCTGCCGATTGGGAACCACGACCGCCCCCTGCGGCACCATCGCCTCGACCCGGGTGCGCGGGGGCACCGGTCGCCCGCGCGACACGAAGAACGCCCGGATGGACTCGCTCACGGACTCATCGAAGACGAGGGTGCGCCCCAACAATTCGGCGATGCGTTCGCGGGTGATGTCATCGCACGTCGGCCCGAGCCCGCCGGTGGTGATCACCAGATCGGCCCGACTCAACCCCTCGCGCACGGCCTGTTGGATGTCTTCACCGCGATCGGAGACCAGCACCTGACGCGCCACCGTGTAACCCGCCTGGGTCAGGCGCGAACACAACCACTGCTGGTGCGTGTTGAGGATGCGCCCCAGGAGCAATTCGGAACCGGTGTTGATGATCTCGATGGTCACCGGCCCAAGGTGGGGGCAAAACGCGCAAAGGCCAATCCGAGAGCCCCGGAGTCGGGCGCAGACCGCGTCAGCTCATCAGCGCGATGCGGGGCCAGAGCGACTGCAGGTCTTCATCGGCCAGGGCCATCGTTCGAAATTCGAGGGGATCGCCCCGTTCCAGAGCCTGCTGGAAGCGCTGCCAGGCCTCCTCGTCCTGCCCCATCCGGGCCAGATAACAGGCGAGGTTGTATCGCAGGATGGGCTCCTGCGGAAAACGGTCGACGGCCGGTTCCAGGAGCCCGAAGGCCTTGGCGATGGATCCCCCGGTGTGCCGACGGGCCGCATAGGATCGGTGGATCCAACTCTCCACGGCCTCGGGATAGAGCGCCCACTGGGCATTGGCCACCGTCCACGCCTCGTCCCAACGGCGGAGCGCCGAGCAGACCGTCCAATGCAGGGTGAGGACATCCATGCGCTGCCGATAGATATCCGGGATGAGATCCAACTCGGCCATGGCCTCGATCGGATTGCCCAGCATCAACCATCCCTCGGCCGCCTTCTGATGATGCCGGTGCGGCAGCGGCATGGGGAGATGGGTCGAAGGCATGGTGGACACCCGGGACGCGGTCGTTCAGTCGACGAAGGCGAACTCGTTGGCCGCCAGGAGCACCTGGGCGTATTGCTCCCAGGGAGTCGACGGTTTGGCCGACTCTTTGGATGCGGTCTTGTCACCCGACTTCGACCCGGTGGTGTCGTCCCCGGAGTTCACCGGAGTGGGCGACGCCCGCAGGAACTCCCGGGCCGCGGCGAGTTCGCGACGCGACGGAGCCCGCTGAAACACCAGCGCATACAGGCGCTTCACCCGGGCATCGCCCTCGAGGGCCTTCACATCCGGGCGCTCGAGCAAGGCCCTGGCCTGGTCGGCCACGAAGCCGCTGTTCAACCAGAAGAGCGCCTGTTGCGGCACGCTGGTCTGGAAGCGACCCGCCGACGAGGTGTCGGGACTGGCGAAGTCGAACGAGCGCAGGATGCCGGGGAGATTCTGCCGATCGATGTATCCGTAGAGCGTGCGCCGCAGGGCCGGCTTGTCGGTGTCGTAGATGGCGACGGCCAGGCCGCCCACCTTCGGGTCGAGATTGCCGCAGACGGCCAGCAGCCCATCGCGCATGGATTCGAAGTCGGTCCGCTGGCGATTCATCCGCCAGAACAGGGTGTTGGCCGGATCGACCGTCCGGGCCCGGGCCAACGCCTTGCGCGACAGTCCGGCCGCCTCGGGATCGCTCGACTGGCGGTAGGTCGCCGAGAGCAGCATCTCGCGGTGGAGCGCCTTCATCGACCAGCCCTGATGGATGAATTGGAGAGCCAGGTAATCGAGCAGTTCGGGGTGGCTCGGAGGGTCGGTGCGCACCCCGAAATCGCTGGGCGTCTTGACCAGCGGCGTTCCGAAGTGCCGCATCCACACCCGGTTGACCATGACCCGGGCCGTCAGGGGATTGTCGGGCGAGGCCACCGAGCGCGCGAACTCCAACCGACCGCTGCCCTGCGTGAAGGGTTTGCGACCCGGGCCGGCGACGATCGCCAATTGCTGCCGGGGCACCTTGGGACCGTGGTTGCCGGGATTGCCCCGCTTGAAGATCACCGGCTCGGAGATGGAGGCGTTGTCCATCAGGGCCATGGCCCGCAGCGGCGCCCCGGGGTGCGTGGAATCGAGCTCATCGAGCTTGCGCTTGAGGGCCCGGGTCTTCTGGGCGACCGGGGTGTCGAAGAACCGATCGATGCCGCCCAACGCCCCCTGGATGGGGGAATCGGCCGCGTAGAGCACCTGCCGCAATTCCTCCGCCGCCGCGTCCGGCAGGGCCTTGGGCTCCGGCTGGCCGGATTTCCGGGCCTCGGCCACGGCGTTCGTCCATTCGGTGTTCACCTGCTGGAACAACTGGCCATAGCGCGCGGCCAGATGGGGCAGGTTCGTCGGCGACCACCCTTTCAGATCGGCGACCAACCGGGCGTTGAGCGATTGCCCCTGCCACCGACCCGCCGCCAGATCCTCGGCGATCTTCGGGGCGCGGGCCGCGAAATCGTTGGTGCCCAACCCGGCCCAGGCGAACCACGGTGCGAACACCGGATGGGGCGATT
>JAIXXC010000259.1 GCA_027490985.1 Verrucomicrobiales bacterium | reverse complement strand
CGGTCCACGGTGCTGGCTCGCCGGGGTGCTTGTTGCCGGCCCGAATGGTTCGCATAGTCCGGAGCGCGATGCCCGCCGACTTCGCCCATCTCCACCTGCACACCGAGTTCTCCCTGCTCGACGCCGCCTGCCGCCTCGACCGGCTGATGGCCCGGGCCAAGGAGCTGGATTTTCCCGCCGTGGCCATGACCGACCACGGCAACATGTTCGGAGCCATCGAGTTCTACTCGGCCGCCAAGAAGGCCGGCATCAAGCCCATCCTGGGTTGCGAAGTGTATGTCGCCCCGGGATCGCGCCTCGAAAAGAAGCAGGGTTCCGGGGGCATGCGCGACGTGTACCACCACCTCGTGCTGCTGGCCCGGGACGAGATCGGCTACAAGAACCTGGTCAAGCTGGTCACCTCGGCCCATCTCGAGGGTTATTACTACAAGCCCCGCATCGACAAGGAGCTGCTCGCCGCCCACGGCCAGGGCCTCATCGGATTGAGCGGCTGTCTGGCCAGCGAGATCCCGGAGGCCATCCTGAAAGACGACCTGAAGCGGGCCCGCAACACGATCGACTTCTTCAAGCAGACCTTCGGTCCGGGGAACTTCTATCTCGAACTCCAGAACCACGGCATTCCGGAACAGGCCAAGGTCAATCGTCAGCTCATCCCCTGGGCCCAGGAGTTCGGCCTCAAGTGCGTGGCCACCAACGATGTCCACTACGTCCAGAAGGACCACTCGCGGGCCCACGACTGCCTGATCTGCATCGGCACCCAGGCGCTGCTGAGCGACGCCAAGCGGATGCGCTATCAGCAGGAGCAATTCTTCCTGCGCTCACCCCAGGAGATGAAGCACCTCTTCGCCGAGGTGCCCGACGCGGTGCTCAACACCGTGGAGGTGGCCGAGAAGTGCAACCTGGAGATTCGCTACGGCAAGGGTGCTGAGCACTATCCGATGTTCCAGCCGCCGGAGACGTGGACCCGCGAGGGCTACCTGCGCAAGCTGCTCTGCGACGGACTCCGCCTCCGATACTCGATCCAGGCCCATGTCGAGGGTTCCACCATCGTGGTCGAGGCCGTGACCCAGCCCGAGCGGTTGGCCTTCCTCTTCCCGCAGAAACCGGCCGCCCCGGCCCCGGCCCCCGAGTCGGAAACCGGCGCCACCGATGCCTCCGTCCCGCCTGTTGCGCCTGAAGCGCCGCCGGTTTCCTCCGCCTCCGCCTCCGCGGCCCCCATCGATCCGGCGCAGGTCGATGCGGCCGTCCGCAAGATCCTCGACCGGCTCGATCTCGAGCTCGGGGTCATCGAGAAGACCGGCTACGTGTCGTACTTCCTGATCGTCGGCGACTTCGTGCGCTGGGGACGCGACAACGGCATCGCTTGCGTGGCGCGCGGTTCGGCCGCCGGCTCGATGGTGACCTACCTGCTGGAGATCGCGAACGTCGACCCGTTGCGCTACGGGCTGCTCTTCGAGCGCTTCCTCAATCCCGAGCGCGTCAGCCCACCCGATATCGACATCGACTTCGCCGACGACCGTCGGGCCGAGGTGATCCGGTATGTGCGCGACAAGTACGGCCGAGATGCCGTCGCCCAGATCATCACCTTCGGCACCATGGGGGCGAAGTCGGTCATCCGCGACGTGGGACGGGTCATGGGGTTGGCGGTCTCCGAGGCCGACCGGCTGGCCAAGATGATCACCGACGTGAAGTGGGGTCTGAAGGACGCGCTCCAGAAGAACGCCGAGTTCAAGCAGGCCTACGACGAAGAGGAAGTCACCCGCGAACTCATCGACACGGCTCTGCTGTTGGAAGACCAGACCCGCAGCGTGGGCGTGCACGCGGCCGGCGTGGTCATCGGGGCCCAGCCGCTGGTGAACCTGCTGCCGCTCAAGCAGGACGACGAGGGCGGGATCGTCACCCAGTACGCCATGGGCCCGGTCGGCGACCTCGGCCTGTTGAAGATGGACTTCCTGGGTCTCAAGACCTTGACGGTCATCCGCAACACGGCCGAGATGGTCCACAAGTCCACCGGGGTGCAGCTCGATCTCGACAACCTCCCGCTCGACGACACCAAGACCTACGACCTGCTCAACAACGCCCAGACCCTCGGCGTGTTCCAGTTGGAATCCGGGGGCATGCGCGACCTGTGCAAGAAGTTCAAGATCGCCTCGGTCGAGCACATCACGGCCCTCATCTCGCTCTACCGGCCGGGTCCGATGGACCTGATCCCCGACTTCATCCAGCGCCGGCATGGCGAACAGGAGATCGTCTATCCGCATCCCTTGCTGGAGCCCATCGCCCGCGAGACCTATGGCATCCTCATCTACCAGGAGCAGGTCATGCAGGCGACGCAGATCCTGGCCGGGTACACCCTCGGTGGCGCCGATCTGCTGCGCCGCGCCATGGGCAAGAAGAAGCTCGAGGAGATGGTCAAGCAGCGCGAGACCTTCGTGAAGGGCTGCGCCGACACCAATGGCATCGCGGCCCCCAAGGCCAACGAAGTCTTCGACCTGCTCGAGAAATTCGCGGGCTACGGCTTCAACAAGTCGCATGCGGCGGCCTACGCGGTCGTGGCCTATCAGACGGCCTGGCTCAAGGCGAACTACCCGGTGGAGTTCCTCAGCGCCATGATGACCAACGATCAGGGCGACACGGCCAAGCTCAGCCAGTACATCGCGGAGGCCAAGACCCTGGGCATCGAGACCCTGGG
>JAIXXC010000143.1 GCA_027490985.1 Verrucomicrobiales bacterium | reverse complement strand
GAGCGCTTGGCGTTCGGTGCCGCCAGCGATGAGATCAAGATCGCCCTCATCGGCTGCGGCGGCCGCGGTTCCGGTGCGGCCAACCAGGCCCTCAATGTGCCGGGCGTGAAGCTCGTGGCCATGGCCGACGCCTTCCAAGACCGCCTCACCGGCGCGCTCAACAGCCTCAAGTCCTCGCAGGGCGCCAAGGTCGACGTGCCGGCCGATCGCCAGTTCGTGGGTCTCGACGGCTACAAGAAGGCCATCGCCCTGGCCGATGTGGTCGTTCTGGCGACGCCGCCGGGATTCCGCCCGCAGCATTTCGAAGAGGCCGTGCGTCAGGGCAAGCACGTGTTCATGGAAAAGCCGGTCGCCGTCGACGGCCCCGGCGTCCGTCGTGTGCTCGCCGCCGCCGAAGAGGCCAAAAAGAAGAACCTCAAGGTGGGTGTCGGCCTGCAGCGCCATCATCAGCCCGGATACCTCGAGACCATGAAGCGCCTCCACGACGGAGCCTTGGGCGACATCTACCTGGTGCGCGCGTATTGGAACGACGGCGGCGTGTGGGTCAACCCGCGCAAGGACGGCCAGACCGAACTCGAGTACCAGATGCGCAACTGGTACTACTTCAACTGGCTCTGCGGCGACCACATCACCGAGCAGCACATCCACAACCTCGACGTGGCCAACTGGGTCAAGAACGCCTACCCGGTCAAGGCGCACGGCATGGGCGGCCGACAGGTCCGCATCCAGAAGGAATACGGCGAAATCTTCGACCACCACGCCATCGAATACACCTATGCCGACGGCACCACCCTGTTGAGCCAGTGCCGGCACATCCGGGGCGCCGACAGCAACGTGTCCGAGCAGTGCGTCGGTTCCAAGGGCTTCTGCAACATCAGCGGTCACACCATCACCCCGTCGGGCGGTGGCAGCGCCTGGCGCTACCGGGGTGAGAAGCAGGTCGACCCCTACCAGCAGGAGCACGACGACTTGTTCGCCGCCATCCGCAAGAACACCGAATACAACGAGGCGTTCAACGGCGCGAAGTCGTCGCTGACCTCCATCATGGGCCGCATGTCCACCTACACCGGCAAGACCATCAGCTGGGAACAGGCGCTCAACTCCAACGTGAATCTGGCCCCCAACGACTTCGAGAACCTGCGCTGGGATTCGGAGTGCAAGTCGAAGGCCGATGCCAACGGCTTCTACCCGGTGGCCGTCCCGGGTGACGCCAAGTGGTTCAAGATGGTGGTCTGAGCGACAGAACTCATTGAACCCACGGGCTCCGGCTTGGGGAGCCATGACAGAAACCCTTCGGAACTCCGGTTCCGAAGGGTTTCTTGTTGTCGCAGGAGTGGGGCGACCCTCGGTTTGCCGAGCGGATCGCCGGACCGGATCGGCCGCGTCAGACGACCTTGCGCCCCGGCTTGCGGCCCCGCTTCTTGGCCGTGAACGGAAGGTCGCTGGCCGTGTCCTTCAGACCCAGACGGGCCAACTTGTTGTACACGGTCTTCTCGGTGACATTCAGGATTCTCGCCGCGGCCGCCTTGTTGCCGCGGCACAGGTCCAAGGTCTGCTGGACGGCGAGCTTCTCGACCGCCTCCATCGACATGCCGCCCACATACGGCACCGAGACGCCCGATTGAACGAGATGCGTCGGATGGATCGGTCGCAACAGGCGGGCCGGCAGATCGCTCGTCCGGATCTCGCCCCCCACCGAACTGGCATACGCCGATTCCAGCACGGCTTCCAACTCGCGGATGTTGCCGGGCCAGGAGTGCCCCTTGAGCACCTTGGCCGCGGCGGCGGAAATCTGAGGGATCTCGCCCGATCGGACCATCGCCAGACGCTGCAGGAAAATCCCCGACAGGTAAGGCAGGTCTTCGATGCGTTCGACCAACGAGGGGATCTTCACCGTCAACGCGTTGAGTCGGTAGAACAGGTCTTCGCGGAACTCCTTGGCTTCGACCTTGGCCCGCAGATCGCTGCGGGTCGTGGCCATCACCCGCACGTTGAGGGGCACCGAAACCCCGGTGTCCCTGCGCTGGATCCACCGGTTCTGCAGCAACTCCAGGATCAGCGCCTGCTGGGCCAGCGGGATCTCATCCACATCGAGCAGCATCAAGGTGCCTCCATCGGCCATCTGGACCCGTCCCATCCGACGACCTTCCTCGTCGCCTCCGGGAACGACGTCGGTCGCACGTCCAAACAATTCGACCTCCAGGGCCTCGCCCGACATCGAAGCGCATTGGACGGGGACGAGGGGCCCCCGCGAGCGCCCGCTGACGTGATGGAGCATGCGGGCGAAGAGCCGCTTGCCGCTCCCCTCGGGACCGCTGATCAGGACATCCGCCTGGGTCGCTCCGAGGGCCGCGGCGGTTTCACGGAGAATCCGGGCCGAGGGCGATTGACCGATCCATTGGGTATCGCGCAACCCGGGGAAATTCCCCACCGGCTGGCGCAACGAATGCCCCGCGCGGACCGCGGCTGAAACCGTCGCCACGAAGGCGCCGATATCGAGCGGCTTGGTCACGTAATCAAACGCTCCCGATCGGATCGCGGTCAACCCATCGGCGGCCTCACCGCGACCGGCCATGGCGATGACGGGCACTTGAGGGAAGTGCTCCCGAAAATGCTTCAAGACCTCCATGCCGGAGGTGCCGGGAATCATCAAGTCGACGACCGCACAGGCCGGCGGCGGTTCGGTTCGAGCGATGGCGGCCTCTCCTGTCTCCACCATATCGGGTTCGAAGCCCGCTTTTTTGAGATGATAGGCAACAATCCTCTGGATCGAGTCATCCGCTTCGACCAGCAAAACCCTATTATTTTCCCTCACATGGCTCACCTCTTCAATTGGCCTCGGACGTGGTTAACGGTCAACTGAAAACATGGACCCCCACGAACTCTTTTATCATTTCGATAATCATTTCAGTCCAGCAGCTGTTTTGATCAGGTCACGAGCCGCGCCAACATCCGTTGGCCAAATGCGCCGTTTCCGTTTAGCGTGAAGCCCATGAAGCGCTCGTGCCTCGGAAGCCTCGCCGTCGCCGCTCTGGCAACCTCACTCCCCCTTTCTGCGGCCGACTGGCCCCGCTTTCGCGGTCCCGATGGCACGGGAGTCTCACCGGAAACCGGCTGGCTCGGAACTTGGCCGGGAGGTCAGCCTCGCCCCCTGTGGAAGGCGAGTGTGGGGGTGGGATTCTCCTCGATGACCTTGTCCGAGGGGCGTCTGTTCACGCTGGGACACAACGGCCTGAAAGACGGGGGCATCGACAGCGTCGTGGCCATCGAGGTGGCCAGCGGCAAAGAACTCTGGCGACACAGCTATCCGGAAAAGCTCGCCGATCACTACTACGAAGGCGGCACCTCGGGCACTCCGACCGTGGATGGCGGGAAAGTCTACACCCTGTCCAAG
>JAIXXC010000311.1 GCA_027490985.1 Verrucomicrobiales bacterium | reverse complement strand
GGGGGCAAGGCTTCCGACACCGAGATCCTGCAACGCACCGAACAACTCATCGCCCAGGGGGCCGCGGGCATCGTGTACGGCCGCAACATCATCCAGCACGCCAATCCGGCGGGCATGACCCGGGCCTTGATGTCATTGGTTCACGAAGGCACGACCGCCGCCCAGGCGGCCCGGTTCCTGGCCTGATCCCACCGGATTTCCGACCTGCTACAGGGGCGTTCCTTGGCCACAAGGACGCCCTTTTTCCGTCTTTGGGGGCTTCCATTTTTGGAAATCGGGAGCACACTGCCGACGCTGACCCGGCAACCGACAGGTGAACTGTCGTTCAACCCTCCGACTATCCATGAATCCGATCCATCCCGCTGACTTGACCGAACTGGCCGCTGGACTCAACCGACTCGCCCGGAATCTCTGGTGGAGTTGGGACCAGCAGGCTCAGGAGGTCTTCCATGATCTCTCGCCTCGTGGCTGGCAGAACCTCTACCACAACGCCGTGGCCATCCTGCGGGAGGTTTCCCCCTACGAGCTGCGGGTGAGGCTTCAGGAACCCGGTTTCGCCGATCGGGTGCGGTCGGTGCTGCATCGTTTCGATGCCTACCTCTCCGACACGGCCACCTGGGGGGCTCTCAACGCACCCGCATTGGCCGCCAATCCGGTCGCATACTTCTCGGCCGAATTCGCCTTCCACGAGACGTTGCCCATCGCCGCCGGTGGCCTCGGCGCCTTGGCCGGTGACCACGCCAAATCGGCCAGCGATCTGGGCCTCGGATTCGTCGGCATCTCCTTGTTCTACCGCGAGGGCTATTTCCAGCAGGCTGTCAACCATGAGAACTGGCAGACCGAGTTCTACACCCAGCTCAATCCGGCCAACCTGCCGCTCGAGCCGGTCCTCGACGCCCGGGGCGAACCCGTCGTCTGCTCGGTGAAGATCGCCGCGACCAGGGTTCGTTTCCAGGCGTGGCGGGTGAACATCGGGCGGGTTCCGGTCTACCTGCTCGACACCAATCGCCCGGAGAACGAGCCGATGTACCGCGACCTGACTCTCCGGGTGTACGGCGGCGACAGCACCACGCGCATCATGCAGGAGATCCTGCTGGGCGTGGGCGGTGTCCGTCTGTTGCGGGCTCTGGGCGTCAAGCCATCGACCTTCCACATGAACGAAGGCCACGCCGCCTTCCTGACTCTCGAGCTCATGCGCGAGAAGATGGCCGCGGGCAAGAGCTTCGCCGATGCGGGCACCGAAACCCGCAAGGAGTGTCTCTTCACCACGCACACCCCGGTGGAGGCCGGGCACGACCGCTTCAGCAGCGACCTGATGGGCTATGCCGGTCATCCGTTCACGGCCGATCTGAACCTCGGCCACGAAGCCCTCATGAACCTCGGCCGGGTGGTGCCCGACAACGCCTCCGA
Source organism: Verrucomicrobiales bacterium (assembly GCA_027490985.1). Lineage (GTDB taxonomy): Bacteria > Verrucomicrobiota > Verrucomicrobiia > Limisphaerales > UBA9464 > SXXZ01. The sequence continues at coordinate 20,181 of JAIXXC010000311.1, read as the reverse complement.
GCCGTTCTGCATGACCGTGCTGGCGCTCAAGTATTCGCGCGCGGCCAACGGCGTGAGCGAACTGCACGGGGCGGTCAGCCGCGAGATGTGGATGGAGCTCTACGGGGCCAAGCATCCCGATCAGGTGCCCATCGGCCACGTGACCAACGGCATCCATCTGGTCGGCTGGATGAAGGGCACGGTGCGCAAGGTCTGGCAGCGCAAGTTCCATGAACTGTATCCCGCCAAGTCCGAGGTCGATTGGTTCGCCGACGCCAATTCCCCGGAGTTCTGGAAGCGCCTGGCCGATCCGAAGGTGGTCTCCGACGAGGAGATCTGGGCCATGCGGTATCGGCTGCGCCGCGAGTTGGTGGAGTTCGCCCGTCGCCGCCTGCTGCTGCAGGGCGGAACCTTCCATCATGGCGACTTCATCACCTTCGATTCGTTCCTCAATCCCGACGCCTTGACGATCGGCTTCGCCCGCCGGTTCGCCACCTACAAGCGCGCCCCGCTCATCTTCGATCAATTCGAGGCGGTGGTGAAGATGGTCAAGGACTCCGGCCATCCCATCCAGTTCGTCTTCGCCGGCAAAGCCCATCCGCGCGACGATCATGGCAAGGCCTTCATCCAGAAGGTCATCCATCTCTCGAAGTTCAGCGAACTCAAGGGACACCTGGTGTTCATCGAGAATTACGACATCCACGTGGCGCGGCAGATGGTCTCTGGCTGCGATGTCTGGCTGAACAATCCCCGTCGCCCGCTGGAGGCCAGCGGCACCAGCGGCATGAAGACCACGGCCCACGGATGCCTGAACATGAGCATCATGGATGGCTGGTGGCGCGAGGGGTACAACGGGTCCAACGGGTTCGCCATCGGTCCCGATTCCCATCCCGAAGACGTCCACGAGCAGGATCGCGTGGACAGCGAGAACCTCTACAACGTGCTCACCCGCGAGGTGATCCCCACCTTCTTCAATCGGGATGCCGACGGGGTTCCGCGGCTGTGGATCTCGAAGATTCGCGAGGCCTGGTCGACACTGGCTGCCGAGTACAGCACCTGGCGCATGGTCCAGGAGTACACCCGCAAGTATTACCTCACGCGCTGACCCCCGGGGGCGCGGTGCGACCCGGTCCCGGCAAATCCGTGGACCGGGTCCAAAAATCGGCTGGCAATCCGGAGCTCGCTCTCCACGGTTGAAACCATGAAGCGATTGGTGATCGGTGTGGTCGCAACGGCTCTGGCGGTTGGCCTTGTCTCTGCCGCCGAATCGGCAGCGTCGGCACCGCCAGCGCCACCGGCAACGCCGGCCGCGACCCCAACTTCTGCCGCGGCGCGATCAGCGCAACGCCTGCTGCCCGACGACGCCGACAAGGCTTGGGTCATCGTGGAGTCCGAGGGGAAGCCGCCGGGGACTCCCGCCGACTGGAAAGGACGTCAACCGACCTCCGATGAGGTGAAGGCCTTCCGCAGTCAGAAAGCGACCGGTTCCGGGATCGCGGCCGACAAGGCCAAGGAGTTCTTCGAGCGCTTCAAAACTCACCCCAAGGCCGCCGAGGCCCGCCGGTTGCACCGGGAGTTGCTCGAGGCCTCCGTCGGTCTGGGCAACGAAGACAAGATCGCCGAGTTGCAGGCTCTGGGGCCCGATCCTGAAAAGGCCAAGGAACAGGCCGTCGCGGCCACCGTGGGAGCCAAGCTTCAGGAAGCCGTGGCCAAGGCCCGAACGCTGCAGGCCCAGGGCATGGAGGCGGTGCTCACCGAGTTCGAGAAGAGCCTGAACGGCTTGGAGAAGGAGTTCCCGGGCCGGGGTGAGATCTACGCGGCCTACCTCGAGATCGCGCAACTCCGCGGTGGCGCCAAGTCCAAGGAACTCATCGCCAAGATCCTCAAGGCCGACGGGGTTCCCGCGGCGACCCGTGAGATGGCCGAAGGTCTTCAAAAGGCCCAGGATCGTGTGGGCAAACCGCTGACCCTGACCTTCACGGCCACCGATGGTCGCAAGGTCGACCTGAGCCAGATGAAGGGGAAGGTCGTGCTGGTCGATTTCTGGGCCACTTGGTGCGGCCCTTGCGTGGCCGAGGTGCCCAATGTGGTGGCCGCCTACGAGCGACTGCATCCCAAGGGATTCGAGATCGTGGGCATCAGTTTCGATGAAGAAGCCGACGCACTGAAGGCCTTCACCGAAAAACACAAGATGACCTGGGCCCAGTACTTCGACGGGGCCGGTTGGAAAAACAAGTTCGGTGTGGAATACGGCATCCGCGGCATCCCGGCCATGTGGCTGGTGGACAAGCAGGGCAACCTGCGGGACCTGGAAGCCCGCAATGGACTGGCCGCCAAGGTGGAGAAGCTCCTGGCCGAGCCCTGATTGCGCGATGCTCCCGTTCCGAGAACCCGATTTCAAACAACCATGAATGATGTGATCCATCCCCGCAGTCCGCGGGAAACGATGTCCGGCTGGCTGTATCTGCCGCGCTTCGTCGACAAGATCCGACTGTCGTTGGCCGGACGCCTGCACTCCGACTACCAGCAGAACTTCGCCCAGCGGGGTTTCGACGCACAATGGCTGAAGGCGGCCGGTCTCGAGGCCGAGGCCTTCATCGAGGTGGTGCGCCACACGGTCACCGACGGGGAGGTGGCCAATTGGGTGCGCAGCCATGTGCGGCGACCGGCCGAGCAGGCGGCCTTCAACCACTGGTTGCTCCAGTATGGTTCCGAAGACGATCCGGAGCTGCGGGCCCGCTTGGCACTGCGCAAGGAGCAGTCGGGCTTCGCCCACCGGAACGACATCACCACTTTCGTCGACTACATCGATGCCGACGAAGGAAGGCAACCCCTCTGATTCCGGCCGGGTCCGATGAGCAGTCCGGGTGCCTCAGGGCCCGGGTCGACGTCCCTGCGACAACCACTGGCGGGCGATCTTCTGCTGCTGCTCCAGATCCCTCCTGACGAAGCCTCGGGTCGCCAGGGCTGGGCTGCAGAGGCTCATGGCGTTCGCCTCCAAATCGAAGAGACGGCTCTCGGGCATCACCACGAGGTCTCGTGGCGTGCGCCCCTGGGCGTCGGTGGCGGTGGTCGATGCTCCAGCCTCCAACAACGCCTTGAGTGAGTTGGTCTCGGAGCTGATGGCGGCGAGGTGCAACGGCGTGCCGCCGGTGAAGTCCACCATCGTCCCTCGAAACTGGGGCCGGGCCGATCGAGATCGTGTCTCAAGGTTCGCTCCAATCCGCACCAGGAGCCTCACCGCGTCTCCGGCACCCGCCGAGGCCGCGTGGTGCAGCGGTGTGAGACCGCGCGCGTCGAAGACCTCGACCCGGGCTCCGGCCTGGACCAGCAGGCCTATCGCATTCGTGGCGTTGCGAATCGCGGCGAAATGCAACAGTGATCGTCCCTCGGACGGTTCGGCGAGGTCGGGGTGAACCCCAGCGTGGAGGAACACCTCCAGGAGTTCCCGTCGGTCGAGGCCGGCCGCCACGGCAGCCGGGGAAACCCCGAAACCGTTTTTCGCCTGGGCCGACCCAGGATCGAGGCGGATGCATTCCTTCAGGAGTCCGATCCTCCCCGCATAGACCGCGTCGAAGACGCTTTCGCGGAGATCCATGGCCCGCAGGTGTGCCTCGATCTCCCTTCGACCCGTCACCATGGCGATGCCTAGCGGCGAGAGTCCCCATAGGTCGAGAGCCTTCGGGTCTGCGCCTGCAGCGAGGAGATTCTCCAGAATGGGAATGTCGGCATATTCGGCAGCCGCATGGAGCAATCCCCGGTCCCACACGCCGTTCGTGATCACGCCGGGCGAGCGCACCAGCAACTCCCGCAGCACCTTGTGGCGGCGGCCGATCACCGCCGAGAAGGGATCCCAAGCCACTCCATGCCTGTGGAGCAGGTCGATGATCCCCGTCCGCTTCAGGTCCACCGCCCGGCGCAATGGCGTCATCCCATCGGGGCGGGCACGTTGCATGGAGCCGGGATCCGAAGCGACGATCGAAGCCACCGCAGCCGCGTCGCCAGTCTCGATGGCCAAGAACAAGTCCGTCTTCGCAGTCCGCCGGGCGGCGATGGACGGGAACTCGGTGGCCGAAGCCAGGTGGGCAGGCGTCTGGCCCAGCGCGTTGGTGGCATCGAGGCGGGCCCCTCGGGCGACGAACCATTCGAAGGTTTCCTGGATGCCGCCACGTGCCGCGAGGTGCAACGGGGTGTCGCCCCGAGCATCCCGGGCGTTGAAGTCCACCCGGTCTGGCACGAAGAGGTTTCCGGGCAGGCCAAGGAAGAACAAGGGGTTGCTGCTCCCGCCGAGGGAGGCCAGCCCGTGCAGGGGAGTCCTCCCTTGCTGGTCGGCCGCTCCCAGGTGGGCCCCCGATCGGACGAGCATCGTCAGGCATTCGGCGACGCCGTTCCACGGCCACGCCCCTTCCAGCAGCAGGTGGGCGGCGGTCCGACCGTTGCGATCGACCGTCTTCGCATCGGCACCGGCCGCAAGCAGCGCCTCGAAGAGCCTGGGTCGATCGGCCACACCGGAGGCGGCGGCGAGGTGCAGCGCGGTGCGACCATCGACATCCCGCGCGTCTATCGAAGGACGGGCCTTGAGGAGTTCGGGCAACAGGCGGGGATCGCGCGCCATTGCAGCCGCTTCGTGCAGCGGTGTCCGGCCCATGGCATTGGTGCGGCGGACATCAGCGCCGGCAGCCAGAACGGAAGCCAGGATCTCGGACTCCCACCCCTGTCGGGCCAGGTGATGCAGGGTGGTGTCGCCTGCCGAATCTTGGGCATCGAGGATTCGGGATGCCTTCTGCAGCACGGAGAGCAGTTGGACCCGGTCGGATTCGCCGAGGAACTCGCGCGGATCCAGGGCCATCGACAGCGCCGACTTGCCGGCCCGATTGGTTGCGTGCCCATCGGCCCCGCAGGCCAGGAAGAACGCGACCGCAGACGGGACGGCCGTCAGGGGAGTCTCACGCCTGGGTACGATGTCGATGTCGAGGAAGACGGAGAAGAACAGGTCGAGGGATTGGCGCTGCGGTGTGGGTTCGTGCCTGACGAAGTCTTGCAGGAGCCAGGTGCCGACCGGATGCCGTCGCCGGCGTTCCAACCAGTCTGAAGGGGGCAGGATGACCGAGTTTCGACCGCGGTTGTGGATCGACAGGTGGAGGACCGTATTGCCCTCGGGGTCGGTCGCCCTAGGATCGCTGCCGAGGTCGATGAGCACCGAAGCGGTGGCCAAGTCCGCCTGCCGTGCGGTCACCAGCAGCGGTGTGAGTCCCTGCGCATTCCGGGACTCGAGGCGATCGGGTCGCAAGAGACCCGGCAACGGCGCCTCGTCGTCGGTCGGCGGTGCATGTTCCAGATAGCGAGAATCCAGGCCGGTCATGCCGGTGGCGACGCCATCCCCAGGCCCGGCAAGCCCGACAGAAAGGCTTCCGATGAGAATCCCGACCCCGGCCGTCGAAACGGTCCGGCGCAGAAACCCAATCGCCACCCCATGAATGGACCCGAACATTCTGGCGACGGGTGTGGGTAGGGGCATGGGCGACCTTGCCGTTCAGCTGACGCTAAGCTCCCGACGTATACCGAACTTGTCGACCCGTTTGCGCAAGGTCGCCCGGGTGATCCCGAGCAGCTTGGCCGCCTGGACCTGATTGCCTTGGGTTTCTTTCAGGGCCTCGATCACGAGTTCGCGTTCGACTGCCGGCAGGACCTTGAGGCCGCGTTGGAGGCGGGCCCAACGGAAGAGTTGCAAGACCAGCGGCCGTATGTCGCCCGTGAGGGTCGGATCGGTGGAGACCGCTTCGGTGGCCGGCGGAGTCGATTCGGCCACGGCGTCCCCCGGGGGGACCGAAGGCGCGATCGGTGCCGGTGCCGTTCCGGCCGGGCCTGCGATCGGGCGCAACGCCGGAGTCGGTTGGAGCAATTCGCCCGGAAGATCTCCCTCGAGGAGGGCCGGCCCCTTGGACACCACGACGGCCCGCCTCAACACGTTCTCCAGTTCGCGGACATTGCCCGGCCAATGATAGGCCTCGAGCACCGCCAGCGTCTTTTCGCCGATGGACTTGGTGCCGGCGCCCGCCCCCCCGATCTTCCGCAGGAAGAAATCGACCAGCAGTCGGATGTCGCCGCGTCGTTCCCGCAGCGGCGGCATGTGGACCCGCACGACGTTGAGGCGATAGAAGAGGTCTTCGCGGAACTCCTTGCGTGAAACGGCCTCTTCCAGCGGTTTGTTGGTTGCGGCGATGATCCGGACATCGACTTTAAGGGTGGTGTTGCCGCCCACCCGTTCGAAGGTGCCGTTCTGGAGCACCCGCAAGATCTTGGTCTGGGTGGCCGGGGGCATGTCGCCGATCTCGTCGAGGAACAACGTGCCGCGGTGGCACTGCTCGAAACGCCCCGGACGTTGTGCCGTGGCCCCCGTGAACGCGCCCTTCTCATGGCCGAAGAGCTCGCTCTCGAGCAGGTTCTCCGGGATGGCCGCGCAGTTGATGGCCATGAAGGGCTCCTTGGCCCGTCGGCTGTTCTGGAAGATGGATCGGGCGACGAGCTCCTTGCCGGTGCCGCTTTCACCCGTGATCAATGCCGTCGCGTCGGAGGCGGCCAATTGCCCGATGAGTTTGAAGACCTCCTGCATCGGGGCGCTGCGGCCGATGACCCCCAGATCGTAATCCTGCTGCTCCAATTGCGGACGCAGGGCCACCGTCTGGCGGGTGTCGCGTGCGGCCTTCAAGGCGCTGGCGACGAGCAGCTTCAGGCGGGGCACATCGAACGGCTTGAGCACGTAATCGTAGGCGCCGAGCTTCATCGCCTCGATGGCCGTCTGCGTGGTGCCGTAGGCCGTCATCAGGATGACCGGCAACTGCGGGTCGAGTTGGCGAATGCGTCGCAGGGTCTCCAACCCGTTGAGCCCGGCCATGCGGATGTCGCTGAGCACGAGATCGGGCTGCAACGTCGGGATGAGGCGGAGCCCCTCCTCGCCACTGGAGGCGGTGTGCAACTCGATGTCCGAGGCGTCGAAGATCCGGCGGAACGAATATTGCACATCCACCTCGTCATCAATGAGCAGCAACTTTTCCATCGAATGGCGCCAGCCTACGTGGATCTCTTCCGGGTGGCAACCTGTCCGACGGGGTGCCTTTGTGGCACGGCGCCCTGTCGGGTACCGGTCGACCCCACCGGATTACGGGATCAGGGATCAGGGAACTGGGAGCCGAGGCCTACACGGGGCCGGGAAGGCCCGCCGGATTCTGAGTCGATCGGTTCCGCTCTTCGGCCGACTCGATTCGCAGGGCCAGAATCTCCCGGGTTGCCGGACCCAGTCGGTGGGCTTCTCCGGCCGGGAACCCTTCGACCCAGGCGAGTGTTCCGCGGCCCGGGTCCAGCACCCAGCGCCTCGACCGTTCGCCCGCGGGGATCCGCTGGTTGATGAACAGGTTCTGGAGTCGAGCGGCCGCGGATTGCCCGAGGCGCTGAAACCGGTCTCCCGGTCGTCGATGCCGCAGCGTGGCTGTTTCCGGCAGAGTGCCCGCATCGAACTGCTCCCATCCTTGGCCGAAGGGCAGCGGACGTCGCAGACGCTTCCACAGCAGGCGCCCCCCGTCGGGCAGTTCACGCGTTCCCCGGGCCCCGCTGAACGACACGTCCACGAATTCGGACTGGGCCGCTCCGGGCTTGGCCTCGCCTCGGTGAGTCGGCCGCCGCCCGGTCGGTGGGTTTGGGGAAAGACCGGTCGCCGGGATATGGGGGACTGCCGGGGAATGGGGGGCCGCCGCTCTTCGCCGGCGCAGCGACTCCACCTGATCGAAATCGGCTTCCTGTCCGTTCTCGATGAGATCCAATCGCAGGATCGCCCGTTGCAGTGCGACATGGAGCTCTTCCCAAGGCTGCGGATTGGTTGAAGCGCGCCACCGCTGGGCCTGTTCACGCAGGTAATCGGCCTCGTGGGAGGCGATGTCGGCGATCCGGGCCAACACCCGGGGCAGGGCGGGGCTGTAGTGGGCCATCCAGTCGGGAATCAACCGATGTCGGATCCGGTTGCGCGGAATGGAGAGGTCTTGATTGGTCGCATCCTCGCGGTGGCCGATGGCCTCCCGGCGGGCGAAGGATTCCAGCGAACTCCGCTCGAAACCCAGGAAGGGTCGCAGCAAGGAAACGCGTCGATCCGAGGGTGACGCGGCCCGCTCTTTCATGCCGGCCAACCCCGCCGACCCGGCGCCTCGGAGCAGGCGCAGCAGGATGAGCTCGGCCTGGTCGTGCGCGTGGTGTGCCAAGACCACCTCGGTCGAGCCCACCGCCAGTGCCGTGCGGGCGAGGAAGTCATGGCGCAGGCGACGAGCGGCCATTTCGAGGGATTCCTTCGACGCCCGGGCCGCGGTGCGCACGGGAAGGCGTTCGACGACGCAGGGCAGACCCAGAGAACCGGCCTGCGATCGGACCCAGTCGGCATCGCCGTCGGCCTCGGCGCCGCGCAGGCCATGGTGCGCATGAGCCACGGTCAGTTCCCACGGGAACTTCCGCCGCAGTCGGGCCAGGGCGTGCAGCAGCACCATGGAATCCAAGCCGCCCGACACCGCGATCACCAGGTGGCGGGGCTCGCCCCCGAACCGTTCGGCCCAATGCCGGCGGAGTTGTTGTAGGAATCCATCCATGGAGGGAACGCGCTGGAATGCCCCGGGTTGGCCGACCCGAGCCCGAGACCCGATGTTCAGCATTTTGAAATCGGAGTGGCGAGGATTGTCGAGAAGGCGGGCCGGGGACGAGGGGCCCGGTGATCCCGGTCTTGGACACCGGCTTGACCCGATTCGGCCTGAGCGCGCACCGTCACGGGGTGAGATCCCTGTTCGTTGTCGCTTCCTGGGTCGCCGTGTCCGCCGTCGTGTGTGCCCAGGAGTTCGAGCCGAAGCCCGACGAGGCGGTCTTCGCCGGGTTCAATGCACGGAAGGCCCCCGCGCCCACGGGGTTGCTGCTCCGCGAGAACGATCGATTGGCCATCATCGGCGACTCCATCACCGAGCAGAAGATGTATTCGCGGATCATCGAGACCTATCTGACGGCCTGCTGGCCGGCCCTGAAGGTCACGGTGCGCCAGTATGGTTGGGGCGGAGAAACGGCCAGGGGGTTCAAGAACCGCATGGTCAACGATGCGCTGCGGTTCAAGCCGACCATCGCCACCACCTGCTACGGCATGAACGACCACAAGTACCGCCCCTACGACGAGGCCAACGGTCGGTGGTATCGCGAGAACCAGCTCGCCATCGTGCGGGCGTTCAAGGGGGCCGGTGCCCGCGTCGTGTTGGGCTCTCCGGGATGCGTGGGACGCAAGGTGCCCTGGAGCCAGTCGGACTCGACGGCCATGAATCTGAATCTGTGCGAACTGCGCAACATCGACCTCGAGATCGCCCGCCAGGAGCAGGTGGCCTTCGCCGATGTCTTCTGGCCGATGCTGACTCTGGGGGCGAAGGCGACCCATCAGTTCGGCGAGAACTACGCCATCGCCGGCAAGGATGCGGTGCATCCGGGCTGGGCGGGCCATGTGGTGATGGCGACGGCGTTCCTTCAGGCGCTCGGTATCGACGGCGACCTGGGCACCTTCACGGTGGATCTCGGTTCGGGCAAGGCTTCGGCCACCGGTGGGCACCAGGTCCTCGCGTTCAACCAGGGTGAATTGACGGTGAAGAGCGGCCGTTACCCCTTCTGTGCCCCGGCCGGAGAACTCGGGGATGACAATGCGATCCGTTCGGGCATGGCGCTCACGGAGTTCCAGACGCGGTTCAATCGGTTGCAGTTGGTCGCCAAGAACGTCGCCGCCAAGAGTTACCGCGTCACCTGGGGGGCTGAGACCAAGACCTTCAGTGGCCAACAATTGACCGCGGGCATCAATCTTCCGGCCGCCTTCGCCAAGACGCCGTTCGACACCGCTTTCAAACGCCTCGATGAGGCCGTGGCTCAGAAACAGAACTACGAGACCCGCCAGATCAAGAGCCTCTTCCATGGCGAGGAAGGCAAGACCGACATGAAGGCGACGGTCGCGCTCACCGAGAAGGTGCGCGCCCCGCTGGCCGCCGCGATCCTCGGTTCGCGGGTGCCGGTCACGCATTCGATCAGGATCGAGGCGGTGAACTGATTCGTCCCGCCTGAGAGACTTCGGCTCGCGAAACCGCAACGCCCTGCGACCCGGTTGCACGCGACCGGGTCCGGCCAGATCGCCGGCCGTGCCCGCAATCGCGGTGTTGGCGCATTGCCCCGGAGACCGATCCCACGATAACCTCGACCCAGACATGAAGCTCACTCGCACTGGCGCCCTGATCGCCTGGACGCTGACGGCCCTGGCCCAGGAAGGAATCCTGGCTCCAGGCGCCCCCGATCCGTCGGCGATCCGCATCGAGTCCCGTGATGGGCTGGGCGAGGTCGAGTTGAGCCCCGATGCCCGGACGGCCTCGGCCAAGAATGGCGTGGTGGTGCGTTGGATGGGCAGTGCTGTCAGCGCCCAGACGGTGACCCTGAGTCAGGAGACCGGTGAGGCGGTCGCCGAAGGAGACGTGGTGGTCGAATACGCCGGGGTTTCCGGTGAGCGCATCCGCTGGCGCGGTCAGAAAGTCCGCTTCGATTTCCGGGGGAAGCGGGTCGAGGCCGGGCAGTTCCGGTTCGGAGCGGGCCCCCTGTTCCTGAAGGGCGACCGGTTGTCGGTGACCCAGGGCGGCACGAATCAAGTGGTGCTCGGAGGCGAGGTCACCACCGACGATTCGGCCACCCCAGGCTACAAGATCCGGGCCAAGACGCTGAGCATCAACAGCGACAAGACCATCTCGGCCGAAGACGCCCTGCTGTATGTCGGCAAAGTGCCGGTGATGTATTTCCCGTGGTACGTCCGCAAGGCCGATCGACATCCGAATTTCTTCACCGTCACGCCCGGCTACCGCAGTCTCTACGGCCCCTACGTGCTCAACAGCTACCACTGGATGAGCCGCACGAATCTGGAAGCGGTGGTCGACCTGGACTACCGGCAGCGCCGGGGCATCGGCGGCGGCCCGCGTCTCAACTACGATCTCGGAGACCTGGGCAAGGGCAGGGGGGGATTCTATTTCATCCAGGATCAGGCTCCCGAATTGAGCTCGTTCAACGGGCCCATCGATCCCGACCGGTACCGGTACGACCTGCGGCACTCGATCACCAACGACTCCGGCTTCGAATTCAAGGGCGTGCTCCGGGGGCAGAGCGACCCGATGGTGTTGCGCGATTATTTCGAGCGCGAGTTCCGGACCGATCCGCAACCCAAGACTTTTGTCGAGTTCTCGCAGCTGAACTCCAACTGGAGTCTCGATTTTCTGGCGCACGCTCAGGTCAATGAGTTCTTCCGGACCGTGGAGCGCCTGCCCGACGTCCGCCTCCGGGGGCTCCGTCAGCAAATCGGGGTGACGCCGGTCTATTACGAGAGCGACAGCTCGCTGGCCTACTTGCGCTACCGCGATGCCTTGGCCGGGGGCACCAATTATGCCGCCTTCCGAGGAGATACCTACCATCAACTCGTGGCGCCGCACACGGTCGGGGGTTGGTTGAATGTCTCGCCTCGGCTGGGAGCACGGGCCACCTATTATGGCGATCCGGAGGGGCTGAACACGATCAACACCGACCGGGAGCGTTGGGTGGCCAATACCGGAGTGGATGTCGGGTTCAAGGCCTCCCGGGTTTGGCCGACCTATTCCAGCACCGTGCTCGACATGAATGGCGCCCGCCACATCGCCGAGCCGCAATTCAGCTACGTGTTCGTGCCCGAACCGAATCGGACTCCGACCGAGTTGCCGCAGTTCGACCGTGAGCTCATCAGTCCCAAGCTGCTGCCGCTCCATTTTCCCGATTACACTCAGATCGATTCGGTCGACAGCCAGAACACGGTGCGTCTGGGTCTCCGCAACAAGGTCCAGACCAAGCGCGAAGAGCAGGTGGAGAACGTCTTGAATTGGTCGCTGCTGACCGATTGGCGCATCCAACAGCGCTCCGACCAGACCCGGTTCTCGGATGTGTACTCCGAGGTGGATTTCACACCGCGCTCATGGTTGACACTCACTTCGGAGACCCGGTTCAACACGGTGACCCGCGAGTATCGGGAATCGAATCATCGAGCCACCTGGTCGCCGACCGAATGGTTCGACTGGAGCATCGGCCACCGGTACTTGCGTGACGACTGGGCTCTCTACGGAGCCGGCAACAACCTGATCTTCAGCCGGTTCCACGCGAAGCTGAACGAGAACTGGGCCGTCCGCGGTGTCCACCAGTTCGAAGCCCGTGACGGCACGCTTGAGGAGCAGCAATACCAAATCTATCGCGATTTGCGCAGTTGGACCGTGGGACTGGGATTCCGGTTGCGTGAGAATCGGATCGGGCCTCAGGACTTCACGGTGGCCCTGACCATTTCACTCAAAGCGTTCCCACGGTTCCATCTGGGAGACGACCGCGCCAATCCGTCGATGCTGCTCGGGATGTGATCCGGGTTGGGGCGGCGTCGGCGGGCCCATGACCTTCGGCGCGAATCGGCAGCGGCCGATCCTTGGCGACGATCGTCTTGGGGTGTCACGGCATTCACCGAACCGAGGCTCAACAGCGCCGATCCAACGAAGACCTGTCAAAAGGGGCGGGTCTTTCTGCGGTTCGCAAGTGAATATAACACACATTGTGCATAATCCAGAGGCCTGGAAAAACGGGGTTTTCCTGGGCAAACTCAACGAAATGGAATCCTGCGGCTCAATGGATCCGCATCGTGCCGATCCCGATCCGCAGGCTCTGTCGACCGCAACCCCGGCCGAATCACGGCCGCATCACGGGATCTTCTGCAACTCGGCCTGCGTCCACGAATCTTCCCGCTTGGACTCCTGAGTCCGGATGGCCTTGACCACCTCGGTCGACACCGGCGCGGCGGCATGACCCCATTCCCGGCGGATGTACGTCAGCGCATCGGCGATCTGGGCGTCGTCCAGCGCCTCGGCCAACGCCGGCATGTTCAACTCGTACCGGACCCCCTTGACCGTGATGGCGTCCCGCAAGCCATGCAGGACCACGCGCACCAGCCGCTGTTCCGATCCCAGCACCCATTCGGAATCGACCAACGGCGGCGCCAGGCCTTCTTGACCGTTGCCATGGGGCTGATGGCAGGCCCCGCACAGGGTCGCATACAGCTCGCGACCGCGCTCGAAGCTGGCTTTGGCCGCCGGCGGCAGCGCCTGCACCTGGGCGGCCGCGAGCGTGTCGGCACTGGCCGCCTTGCCGGGCCAGAAATAGAGCGAGTCGATCTTCTGGATCCGCTCGGTGATCTCGGGTCGGGTGGATCGACGCAGCGTGGCGAGTCCCTCGGGCTCCGAGGGCAAACCGAGTTGTTTGATCTTGGGAGCCGGAGCGCCCTTGGAAGCCACCGGAACCAGACCGGCGAACCCCTCGAGCAAGGCCGGCAGCGGCCATTCGGTGTCTTTGAGTTTCGCGGCCAGATTCAAGGTCGCGGCGATGTCGGCCGGACGCCCGGATTGGCCGATACACCGCGCCAATTGGGTCACCAACGGCGCATGATCCTGTTTGTCGGGGCCGCACTGGGCATCGCCGAGCAATTGCGTGAGGAAGGCCAGCTCGCGTCCTTTGAGGCCGCTGATCGCCGCATCCCGGCGCAAGGCCGTGGCCGGACTCGTCATCAGCACGAATCGCATGGCCGCATCGGCCGCCGGAGTGCCGATGTTGCCGAGTGAACAGAGCAGGGCGATCTGCGCCTCGCCGCGGACTGACGGGGCCCGCTGGATCATCCGCTCGACAGCGGCCTCTCGGACCGGCCCCGCAGGCAAGCCGTCGGTGATGCGGAAGGCTGCCGCCTGGACCCGCGAGTCTGTGTCGTCGAGGGCCGCCAGCACGGTTTCGAGGCTCACCCTCCCCTGCCCTTCGAGCGTCCACAACGCCTGCAGACGAACGAGCGGCGGAGCCGACTCGCGCTGCACCACCCGTTGCTGCAAAGCCTCGGTGGAGTCGGCCGGGGCGGTCTCGACCAGCAGCCGCTGAGCCGTGTCTCTCCAGAAGCCGTTCGGGCTCGAGAGCCGCAGCAGCAGATCCCGGGTCGAAGGCTTCTCCGGCAGTCGGGCCGTTCGCTGGGGCGGCGTTCCCGAGTGCACGATCCGGTAGATCCGCCCGAGGTCGGTCGGGGCCTGCAACCCCCGCGATTCGATCTGCTTGCGCAGATAGCTCGTCAGGTAGATCCGGTGCTGGATGAGTCCCCGCGCCATGTCCACCACATACAGCGCCCCATCGGGACCGTTCTGCAGATTCACCGGGCGGAATCGCTCATCGGTGGAGGTCAGGAATTCGTCGGATTCGTAGGCGTTGCTCGCCGTGATCACGCCATCCTGCTCGGTCAATTTGTTGCGACGGATGAGATTCGCGCTCGGTTCGCACAGGAACACATCGCCGCGGAAATTCTCCGGAAACTGGTCCCCCCGGTACACCAACGGACCGCAGGCGGCCGTGAAGCTGGCCAGTTTGCCTTCGGGCGTGAGCGTGTTGGGCTGGTAGCCACGGTTGACGCCCGGATTCACCCGCGAGGGCCAGACTTGTTGTGACTTGGCCAATTGCGCATTCACCCCGGAGGCCGACTTCAGGTTCGGATTCCGGGCCAAGTAATGCGCCGGCAGCAGATCGCCACGAATCTGGTCGGAGTTGGAGTTGTAGAACAGGCGGCCGACATCGTCGTGGCTGATGCCCCATTGGCCCCGGGTGACGGTCTCTTCACGGATCCACGTGGGCGCGGAACCGGAGGCCTGTGAGCCTCCGGTGTTCCGGAATCGGACCGTGTGGTTGGCCGAATAGATCCAATTGTCGATGTTGCGCAGAAGCCCATTGCTGGCGTGCTCCGGATTGGATTTGAGCCCCAGTGCCGGGTCGTTCTGGGTGGCGTAGTCGCTGGCCACCAGGATCTTTTCGTCGGCCTTGCCGTCGCCGTTGGTGTCCTTCATCCACCACAATCGGGGCGGCTCGGCGATCACGGCACCGCCGTGGGTGAGGTGAATGGCCCTCGGCATCACCAGGCCGTCGGCGAAGACCGTGCGCGTGTCCATGCGACCATCGCCATCGGTGTCGGTGAGGATGGCGATGGAACCCGTGGGGTTGCCTTCACCGCGTGCCTCCTGGTCGGGCATGTAGCCGATCATCTCCACCACCCAGAGTCGTCCTTGGGGGTCGAACTCGACCGCGACCGGGGAATGCACCAGCGGTTCGGCGGCCACGACCTCCGCGGTGAATCCGGGAGGCAGGCGGAAGGTCCGGATCTGGTCGGCCGGTGAGAGCACCGGGGCCGGCGGAATCCGGTCGGCGGGCACCACCTCGCGCTGGGCCTCGCCGGGCTTGTCTCCGTTCTGGGCGACCGCGGTGAGGATTCCCAGGCAAAGCCCGGACAAAACATGGCGCATCATGGTAGGCAGTGGCGCTGAAACTACGCTCGGTTTGGCCGATGCCAAGCGGCATCCGCAGGGCCTTCCGAAACGCGGTGTATTCGGTGAGCTTGCAATCCGGGGTTCGCCGATGGCTATCTCGGTCCATGGACAACTGGTGTGACGTGGCCGATGCCGGGAGCCTGGCTCCTGGAAATTGCAGAACCGTTGAAGCCCGGGGTGTCCGGATCGCCTTGGTCTGCCTGGACGACGGCTTCCACGCGGTCGAAGACGCCTGCCCGCATCGGGGTGGTTCCATGGGTTCGGGTTTTCTGGATGGGTGCACCTTGCACTGCCCGCTGCATGGGTGGGCCTACGATGCCCGAAGCGGCGTCGGCATCACTCGCCCAGACAAGCCGCTCCGATCGTTCCCCACTCGAATCCAAGATGGCCGGGTCTGGGTCCAACTCATCCCCAAAACTCCCAACGCCCCGGAGCATGACGCCGACTGAGTCGCCCCGATCATCCTTGAAGGTGCTGTCGTTGGGCACCCAATTCGCGGGACTGGGAGGCGTCGAGTCCGTGTTGCGTTCCCATCACGAAACCGACGCGGACCAAGGGATCGATTCGCGGTTCCTCGTCTTCTGGGAGGATCCTGCGCCCGGTTGGCCTCATGCTCGATTTCTCGGTTTCCGGGACGGCTTGTCCATCCGCCAAGCCCGCCAACGGGTGGCCGGAGCGTTTCCCGGTTGGAAGCCCGACGTGGTGGTTTATCACACGACCTGGGGGTGGCCGTATTTCGACGACCTGTTCCCGCCGGCCCGCCGCATCCTGTACCTGCACAGCGACACGCCGGGGCTCGACGAGCAGTTGCAAACCCGCGCCCACTGGGCCGACGGCTTCGCCTGTGTGAACGACCGCATCGCCGAACGGGTGATGCAGGCCCGCCCCGAGTTGTCACCGGATCGCCTGCTCCGGGTGCTGTATCCCATCGATCCGCCCGCGGACTTGCCCGGGCCGGTTCGACCTTGGGGTTCTCCGCTGCGTCTGGGTTTTTGCGGACGCCTCGCCCACGAACAAAAGCGCGTCGATCGCATTCCCGAGCTGGTGTCGCGCTTGGAGGCGGCCGGCATCGACTACCGACTCGAATTCCTGGGCGATGGCCCGGAACGATCATGGCTGGAGACCCGATTGCCGGATCGGAAACGGGTTGTGTTCCACGGTCGGAAATCGGGGGTCGAATATTGGAACATCGTGTCGAGCTGGGACGCCCTGCTCTTCGTCAGCGACTACGAGGGCACCCCCATCGCGCTGCTGGAGGCCATGGCCGCCGGCGTGATTCCGATCCACCCGGCCATTGGCAGCGGCGGCGACCGATATGCCGCCGATGTCGATCCTCTCCTGGCTTATCCGGCCGGTGACCTCACGGCGCTGGCCGCAGTGATCACCGAACTGGCCCGATGGCCCGCCTCGCGCGTTGAAACCGTCCGCCGCCGCGCCGTCGACCGGGTTCACGGACATGCGTCGGCGGTTTACCGGGCGACCTTCGCCGGATTCCTGCAGCACATTGCCGGTCTGCCTCCCCTGCCCCGACGGCCCCTGCCGACACGACCTCCGGGCATGGATTGGTTGTCGTTCCGGGCCACCCGCCGCCTCATGGACTGGCGCCGCCGCTGGAAAGGCCTGTAGGGCGGCGACAGCGCCCGGAGCCGACATCACCGCCTTTTCAGGCGAGCGGTTTGCGGTAGTGCGCGTGCAGGCTGGTGCCCCAGCGCAGGTAGTGCCGGCATAGGCCTACCCGGTAGAGGAAGGTCATCAATTCGGGCCAGAATCGCCCCGGTTTGGACGGCCTTCGGCCCAAGACCTGTTCCAGGTCGCCTTGAGTTTGAAGACTGATCCGCACCTGAACGCCGCGCAGCGGATCCGCACCGAACCACACCGGTTCCAATTGATGCTGCTGGCCGAGTCGTTCGAGGTCGGAGCGACGCCAATGAGTGATGTGATGGGGCGGCCACTGACACGGCTCGAGCGTCCACCACCGATACAGCCCCTGCCCATGCGGTACGGAAATGACCAGATGCCCACCCGGAGCCACCAATCGGGCCGCGTCGCGGAAAAACGCGACCGGATCCGGGACGTGTTCCATGACCTCGAAGGCGGTCACCAATGAAAACTGCCGGCCGGAATGGCTTTGTGCGAAAGCCTCCGCGGTCGAGGCGTGGACGTCGTGTCCCTTGGCCTGCGCCGCCGCCACGGCTTTCGGATTGAGATCGAGCCCGTGGGTCTCGATGCCTTTGGAACGGGCCAGATCCAGGAACCCGCCATCACCGCACCCGAGGTCCATGCAATCGCGGGAACCGACTCGGACCGCCAAATCGATCGCATGGAGAAACGACGGGCTGTCACCCGGATAGTACCGAGCCACCTGGGTTTGCAGGTCGGTATAGAAGGCCCCATTGCCCGGCAGCACCGGGTCGAAGAACTCGAAGCCACAGGCTGCGCATCGGTGCTGGGTGACCCGGGCAGCCCTTTTGAACGACTCCTGGGCCTCGGCCCCGAGCGTCACTCCGAAATACCGCCACAGACGACCGATCTCCTCCGGTGTGAGGGAGTCGAGTTCCGTGGTCCGCTCATGGCGGCACAGCAGGCAGGCGACGGGCTTGGCCATGATGTCGTTCAACAGAACCGCGCCCGGTCGAGCGCGTCAACGTCTCGCGTGGGTTCAGCGGTGATCTTCGCGGAAACGGAAGGCTCGCCCACCCGTGATGTCGGCACTGGTGAACGACGGGCACCAGTAGCGCTCGACGTGGCCCACCACCCGGTCGGTACCGGTGAAATGATCGACGCCGGGCGGGCGCTCCGGGTTGTACATGGTGTCGGTCAGGTCGCGGATCAGGGCCACCTGCTTGCCCATGCGGACCATCTGGCGGATGGCGAAGGGGCGTCCCAGCACACACATGTTGAGGTGCACGCCGCACAGGATGACATGGTCGATGCCCCGCTCGGCCAACAGGTTCCAGGTCTCCTGTCCGTCATCGGTGAGGGCGTCACCCGGTTCGATGCGCAAGCCGGGATGCTGACGGGTCCAGGCCTCGCGCACGGTGCATTTGGAACCCGAGCACGAGCACCCCATGTCGGAGTCGTCGATGGGTAGCACCCCTTCGTGCGAGGCGTCGGGCCAGCACCACCGGGTGCCCCACCGTTCGGCGGTGGCCAACGGTCGGGGCGTCGCCGCGAACGGGGCCTTGCGAGCCAGTTCCCGGGCCGGGGTTCCCTGATAAAATGCGGTCACGCTGCTCGGCGCGTGGATCACGAAAACGCCCTGCTTGCGGGCCGCGTCGAGGGTGCGGTTCAACGGTTCGACCAGTTCTCCCACGCGGGCCGAAGCCGACTTGCACCAGTGGTCATCCCACAGGTCGCACACGATGATGGCGGTGCGCCGGGGATCCCAGGCTTCGACGCGCTCTTGGGACACGACGGTGCCCGAGGGACCGGCGGTCTGGGAACGCAGATGGAGGGTCATGGTGGAAGGCTTCACCGATCGTTCACCGGAGGTGGCACAACCGACGAGACACAGGAGGGCGATCCACCAGCCGGCACGGGAGTTCATGGAGAGAATGTTCTGGAAAATGGTGCCACAAGGAAAGCCTCGAGCCCTTCACACCCTTCACCGAAGGTTCGTACCGCCCAGACGTACCAATCGGCCATCGCTTCGCACGAACAGCGAACCAGCGGCGATGGAGGGAGTGCCGATGACGGTCTGTTCGAGGGGCAGCTCACTCACCACCACTCCCTCGGCCTTCGACGGATCGACCACCTGCACCCGGCCGTCTTCGCTCACGCAATAGAGGTGCCCGCCCGCCGACACCGGAGTGGCGCTGAAAGCACCCTTGAGCCGCAACTGCCACAGCCGTTTGCCGTCGCGGACATCGGCGCAGGTCAGAATGCCGCCGTCGTTCAGGGTGAGCAGCCGCTCCCCGACGACCACCGGGCTCGCCGTTCCCGGCCGCAATTGTGCCGAGCGCCACACCGACTGGGGCTTGGCCCCGCCGGCAGCGGGTTCCAGCACCGTGATGCCGTTGGCCGGAACCACCAATCGCCCGCCGCTCACCACCAGCGTCGGCACGGTCGAGGCGCCATCGGTCACGTCCCACACCACTTTGCCGGTCGCAGGATCCACGGCCGCGACTCCCTGCGATGATTGCAGCAGCACCCGGTTCGGTTGTCCGGCCGCCTTGAAGACCACCGGCGAGGTCCAGTTGGCCTTCTTGGGTCGGTCGAGCTTCCAGCGATTCACGCCCGTACGGGCATCGAGGCCGGCGGTGAACGACTCGCTGTCGTTTTCCACCATGGCCACGACCACGCCATCGACGACCACCAGCGACGACGACATGCCGAGCGAGTTGCTGGCGTTGGGATAATCGCGACCCAGCCCACGGAACCACAGCAGTCGTCCGTCGAGATCGAGCGCGACGCAGTCATTCGACGAGAAGATCGCGTACACGGCCTTGCCATCGGAGGCCGGAGTCGGAGTGGCCGCGCCGATCTTCTCGTGGGTCATCGTGCGACCGGTGGCCCAGAACTGGCGTTCCCAGAGCAGCGCCCCGTCGGTCACCCGGAAGCACAGCACATGCAGGCGGTCTTGCCGGGCACCGCTGCCGGCCGTCACGAAGACCTTGTCGCCCACGATCAGCGGCGACGAAAAGCCCCGACCCGGCAGCGCGATCGACCAGGTGATCGACGTCGGTTCCAGACGGGTCGGAACACCGGTCTCGGAAGACACGCCGTCTCCGTTCGGGCCGCGGAATTGAGTCCAATCAGCGGCCCCGAG
>JAIXXC010000323.1 GCA_027490985.1 Verrucomicrobiales bacterium | reverse complement strand
TCGGAGAGCGTGGCTCGCACGAACAGGATGCCGGTGCGGTCGTTGAAGAACAACGCCTTCTGGTCCTGCTCCCAAGGAGCGACACCCGCAGGGTACGGTCCACCGGCACCACCGCCCATACCGCCCATGCCGCCAGGCATGCCACCCATGCCCATGCCGCCGCCCATGCCCCCCATGCCCATGCCGCCGCCCATGCCGCCCATACCGCCGGCGCCACCTTGGCCGCCCATGCCGGGCATCATGGTCATCGGGAAATTGAGACCGCAGGCCATGAAGAATTGACGCACGACCACCTGGATGTTGGCCGTGAGGTTGGTACGGGTGACACCGGTGATGCCGCTGCCGCCCATGCCGCCACCCATGCCGCCGCCGCCACCGCCGCCACCACCCATGCCGCCACC
Source organism: Verrucomicrobiales bacterium (assembly GCA_027490985.1). Classification (GTDB taxonomy): domain Bacteria; phylum Verrucomicrobiota; class Verrucomicrobiia; order Limisphaerales; family UBA9464; genus SXXZ01. The sequence continues at coordinate 23,215 of JAIXXC010000323.1, read as the reverse complement.
CATGCCACCGCCACCGCTGACTTCAACACGGGGAATGGTGAACACGCCGCCTTGACCACCCTGGCCGCCTTGGCCGCCACCACCGCCACCACCACCCTGACCACCACCCTGGCCACCTTGGGCCACGGCCGGGGTGATGCCGGTCACGCTCTCCAGACCTTCCATGAAGGTGTTGGGGTTGACGCGCCACCAGCGGGAGTGCAGCTGGGTGGCCTCGGGCAGACGCTGACGGAACATGATGCCCCATTCCTCGACGGAGTACTTGAGGGGCTTCTCGGCAACGCTGGTGATGATCTCAAGAACGTCCGCCAATCGGAGGTCCCGCAACGCGGGGTTGATCCGCACCGGAACGTTGTTCAGATCGACCGGTTCGGTCGCCGCTTGCGCGGCCTGTTGAGGTTGGCCCGTGACCGGATCAATCCCGCCCATTCCGGGAGTTGACAGCGGAGAATCGGCATGCGAGTTCACCACGAAGGCGATGCCCTTCTTCTCCGGGTCACGGAGCCGGGTCTGCTCGTCGAGATACTTGACGACCTCGCCCAGGGGCAGACCGTCGAACTTGATCTCGTTGATCCGGATGGTGTCGAGCTTGTGATAGATCGCCTGACGGCCAGCCCCGGTGTAGACCCGGTTGGTCTTGGCGAACGGGTTGGAGATGGGCAGCTTGGACTTGGGTTGCTCCCAGTATTGCTCGACTTCCAGCAACTTGTCCTTGTCGGTGAGAAGCTTCTCACGATGGGCGCGGGTGTACTTGGACTCCCGGATGATGTTCAGGTACTGGTAAGCAGGACCGTTGTCGGGGTCGAGCTTGATGGCCTCCTGAAGCTTCGCCTCGGCACGGTCGAAGTGCCCCATTTCGAAGGCGAGCTTGCCGTCCTGGACGGCGATGGCCGCCGTGAGCTTGTTGGTCTTGTCCGGGCCGATGTGGCTCAGGGCCTCTTCGGAGGGCACCCGCCCGACCAGATTGGCGAGGCGCTGGTCGTTCTCGCGCTTGAAATTCTTGGCCTTGATGTGGTTCGGATCGACCTTGAGAAGACGCTTCACCTGAAGGTCGGCCTCCTTGTACTCACCGGCCTTGGCGGCATTGTACGCGAGAGCCAAGCGGGTCGACGTGAACCCTTCGATGGTGAGGTTGCGCTCCTTCTCGACGCTGGAACCCAGTTCCTCGGTGAGATTCCAAGCGTCTTCGTACGCCTTGGCGGCCGAAGTGAGGTCGCCCTGCTTGGCAGCGGTTGCAGCAGCCTCCAACGTCTTGCGCAAGACGATGGCTTTTTCTTCGCGCCGTACGGCGATCTCACCGGCTTCCTGCGCCACGGCGCGGTGGGAGACGGTATCGAACGCGGCAATGAGTGCGACGAGACTCAGGATCTTCGAGACTTTCGTCATGGGGTTCTTCACGGTTTGGACTGAAATGGACATGCAACGAGCCGATTATGGGATTACCTCGCCACGGTGGTTCGCACGGAATTGGGCGCGGACACTACTAGTTCATCTTTCTCGATGGCAACAATCTTGTAGACCGCGCCGGAGAGAGTGATGGATTCACCAACCCGCTTCTGCGGGAAGTCGCGCCGATCGGCCTCGTATCGGAGATCGGCGGAATATCCCTGCGTTCGGCGGAAACTCTTGCCCTTGGCCAATTGGAACGTCTCGCGGGTGGCGATGAGTTCGCAGATGAACTGGGTGGGCGATTCCTTCGGCCCCTGGGCCTCGACCACGCGGAAGAGCTGGTCTTTGTTCTCCGATCCGACAGCCACCGATTCGACGACCGCCCGACGGGCATTGGCCGACTTCTCATAATCACGGCGTACGGAGAATTGATACCGCGGTGCCTCCGGAGTGCCAGCCACCTGTTCGAAGGCGATCTCGAGCACCAGATCGTGGGCCGCGACGAAGGTGAGGCCGGACGCACCGGTGTTGGGGCGCGGCTTGGACGGTTCGAGGCGACCGCTGGAGGCCCGGGTCCAAGTGATGGGATTGAAAGTGTAGTGATCTTGAGCGGCCAAGACGATCTGCGGGCGCTGGGTGACTTTCTTGAGGTACGTCTGGGTCAGGTTGGTCTCGAGGTTCTCGGGCACCAACGGCTTCTGCTTGGCTCCCGCAAGCTGCTGCAGGGCGTTCTCAAGATCCGAACGGACCTGGGAGACGGAGAAGACCAGAGAGATGGCCAGACCGGCGACGGCCAGCAGGACGAATCCCAGGACCAGCTTCTCGTATTGTTTCTTGATGAATTCCATGGGTTCCGGGAATTGCGGCCTAACGGCGGGTCGCCTTCTGAGCCGGAGTTGCAGCCGGAGGCAGTGCTAGACGCACCACCTCGAAGCCGAGGGTGACCTTGATGGGTTTCTGCTCGAGGACGATGTCGCCGACTTTGCCGGAGGGTGCCGGAGCGGCGCCGGGTTGGGCCGCCGGAGGCATGGTGCCCATGCCAGGCCGCAGACCGTAGCGGCTCATCATGGCCATCATACCGGCCGCCGGGTTGACCGGGGCCGCCTCGGCGGTCTCGGTTCCGTCGTTGCTGGAACGGTCGACGTTCAGCGTCTTGAGCACATAGGCGTTGGAGGCGCCGACGAATCGGGTGAGGACCTCACCGAGTTCGGAACTGAAGCACTGGAACTGCACCTCGTAAGGATGGATGCCCGCGCCGATGACGGTGTTGGTGCCCACCTTCTTGGAGAGGATGTCACCAGACCCGGCAGGCTCGTTGGTTCCGATCGCCGTGCGCTTGATGGACAGCAGCGAATGGATCTTGGAGGCGAAGAGAATTTCGGAGAACTCCCGGATGTCGTTCAGGGCCAGGGCCAACGGCTGCAGCGTGCTCGGCGCCAGTCGGAGCTCACGGCGCTGGGAGTTGAAGGTGAAGTTGTACTTGGAGCTGGAACTCCCGCTGGCATCGGAACCCGAGGGGAGTTTGACTCCCTTGCGCTCGGCAGACCGTTCGAGATCGCCGATGGTGCGCGTCAACATCGCCTTGAAGCTGGCGTCATCGAGAGCTCCGAAGCTCGGGTATTGGGAAAAGGTGGTCAACGCCTGGGTCTTCAGCTGGGCGAAACGCTCCTGCTCGGCCTTGGCCAACTCGATGTTCTTCGTGTTGGGGTAGGGCTCCCGTTTGACGAGGGTGTCGTACTCGTTTTTCTTGGCCTCGAGTTCCCCGCTGGCGGCTTCGGCCTCCGACTGTGCCGAGAGCAGGTAGACCGCCCCGCCGATCAGCAGGGCCGCCGACACCGCCAGGCTGATGACAAAGGCTAGGTTGCGCTTGATCCAGGACATATCAGAGCTTGATGGGGCGCTTGAGCTTGAGCTTCAGCGGGAAGGTGAAGGTCGCGGTGGTGTCTTCGACCTGCTCGAGGTTGCCGGAAAGCTGGGTTTCCGAGGCGTCGAACAGCGGGCTGGCCTTGGCCAATTTTTCCAGATCGTAGGCGATCTGACCGTTGGCCTCCTGCTTGACCTTCTGCAGGTTGACCGCGCGGATGCTGAGGTTGAGCACCGCCACTTCGTTGGTGGAGGTGCTGCTCTTGGCCTTGGCTCCACCGGCAGCTGCACCCCCGGCGTCGGCCGATGATCCGCCCTCACCCCCCTCGGAACTGCCCGCCGCGGTTTTGGGCAGCAATCCGTAACGGGCCATGAGCTCCTTGCTCATGGTGATGACTTTCGGGCCTTCTTCTTCAGCCGAGGCCACTTCGGGCTTCGGAGGCTCCGTGGAGTAGAAGGTATCGACCCAGATGCCCACCGGAACCCCCAGTTTCTGGGAGGACTCGGCCTCGGTGGCCTTCAGGATGGTGCGGACTTCGGTGAGAATCTCGGGCCAATAAGCCCGTTCGTTGAGCCAAGCTCCGAGCTGATCGGTCTGCTTGTGGATCTCGGAGAGTTTGGACTCTTCGCCCTTGAGCGAGGTTTCGATCCGCGCCAGGGGTTCGACCTTCTCGGAAATGGTGGCCAAGCCCTCGCGACGCACTGTGGCCACCTTGCTGAAGAAGAGGCCAGCCGACCACACGCCGGCCGCGGCGACAAAAGCCGCGGCGACCAAGAACGGCTTCTTGGCGTTGAAATCCTGCCGCGCCTTGGAGCTCTTGGGCAGGAGGTTCAACTCGACCGGACAGTCGGCGATGTTGCGCAGACCGAGTCCGACCACTTCTCCGAAGAACGAAGCCGACTTTTCGAGCTCCTCGACATTGACCGACGGATCGATCTGGATGTTGCGGAACGGGCTGAAATACTCGACCGGCAGGTTGAGCTTCTCCTGGAAGAACTCGGCGGAATAGGCCATGACCGAGCCGCCACCGCAGAGATAGACCCGCTGCGGGGCCGAACCACCCTGCTGGGTGCGGTAGAACTGGATGGTCTGGTTCACCTGCATATGCAGGCGGGTCAGGACATTCCGAGCCACCTTGGACACGGCGGCCACCTTCGGATCATCAGGCTCTTCGTAGGCGCCACCGAGGCTGACGAAGCCTTGGGCGATCTTGAACTTCTCGGCCTCGGCGAACGGAACCTTCGATTCGGCCGAATACTCCTGCGAAATGGTGTTGGCCCCGACCGGGACCGTCCGGACGTAGAACTTGTTCTTCTCGAAGAGCAGGACATTGCTGGTCTTGGCTCCGATATCGATCAAGAGGCTGCAACCCTCCACATCTCCGTAATTGTAACGGAAGGCGTTGGCCAGAGCGGACATCGAGGCGTCCACCACCTCCATCTTGAGGCCCACCGACTCGCCCACGGCGAAGAGTTTGTCGACGACGTCGGCCTTGATGGCGACCAGAAGCACCTCGCGGGCCCCATCGGCGGCGGTGCCGAGGATCTGATGGTCCCAAGCGCTTTCGGTGAGCGGGAACGGCACGTTCTGTTGAGCCTCGTACTGGATGATCTGCGAGATCTTCGAAGCGTCAACCGGAGGGAGTTTGACGAACTTGGAGAAAACCTGATAGCCGGGTGCGGCGATGTTGGCCTGACGGGAGACGAAGCCCCCTTCAGCCAGCAATTCGGTGAGGGCCCGCTTGAGAACCCCATCGCGGGCGGCGTCTTGCGAACCGGGCAAGCCCAAGGCCCGGACACCGAAACGCAGGAGCTTCAAACCGCCACCGTCGGCCGGCTCGAACTCAGCGATCTTCAGGGTCCCGGCCCCGAAGTCGATTCCCAGAAACGTTTTGGCTTTTAGCATTTGGCTTTTAGCACGGTGCGCGTGGAAATTTCAGCCCTCCAAGGGCCAAAAAATCGCTCGAGCGAGGCATGCCTGGCGGCGAGCGATCACGGATGTAGGGGTGTAGCTAAAGAAAGCCGGTGGAAGGGTCAAACACAAAAGACGACGCGACCCCGAAACTTGTTCACATCTGTTGACACTCTTCGGTGACCGAATCTCGCGAATCCCCCGCAATTCGGTTCCAGCCCAGCGATTCGGTCAGTTCCCGAATCGATCGACCGGGAATTCTCGGAGATCGCCGACGACCCAGGTGGCACCGGCCCGGGTGAGTTCATCGGGCGAACCGCCACCGGTGCAGACGCCCAGACTCCGGGCTCCGATGGCTTGGGCGCATTCGACATCCCGATGGGTGTCGCCGATCACGACGATCTCGGATCCTTCGAGGCGACGGCCCAGCTGGCGGGAAGCCCGGTCCCGTGCGATGCGGGCCAGTTGATTGCGGTCTTCGTGGTCATCGGCAAAGGCTCCGCACACCCAATCTCCCCACAGGGAGTGGGCCGCCAGCTTGATCTTGGCGCCGAGCCGGATGTTGCCGGTGAGGAGCCCGAGGGCCGGCGGTTCGGGCAGGTTCCGGAGGGCCACCAGCATCGCGGCGACGCCCGGGCAGACATCACCCGGATTTTCCCGGAGCCGCTGGTCGAGCAGGAACACGTAGGCATCGAGGAAGTGGCGGATGTCCCAGGAACGGCCCTGAAGCCCGTGGTTGACGAAGAACTCGCGGACCAGAGCGGTATCGGTTCGCCCGTGGAAGTGGGTGCGCTCGGCCACACCGGGCACGCCATAAAGCAATTCGGCCGTGCGTCCGAACGCATGCACGCCGGCTCCGCCGGTTCGGATGAGGGTGCCGTCGATGTCGAACAAAACCAAACGGGTCATGGGGAAGGGGGGGGCGAAAAAGGGGTTGGGTCCGGACGGGGTGGTCACCGGGGCCTCAGCCCAGGCGGCCCGCCTCGATGTCGGGCCACAGGGGTTTCAGGTCGGGATCGGACAGGGCCATGGACCGGACGGCACCCGGGTGCTTGGTGAGTTTGGAAGCCCGGGCGAACCACTCGGCCGCGGCGTCGACCCGCTCGGATTGGGCACAATAACAGGCCAGATCGTAGGGAATCTCGAAGGCCCGGGGCCATCGGGATTGGACCGGCAGCAGCAGATCGTAGGCGTCGAGGGTGCGGCCCAGCCAGTGCAACGCCTGGGATCGGTAGAGCCAGCCCCAGAACTCATCGGGGGCGACTCCCATGAGGATGCGGGAGAATTCCAGCGCCTCTTCGTGCCGTTTGCAGGCTCGGGCCGCGTGAAAACGCAGTTTGAGCACCTCGGGCAGAATCTGGGCCGGTCCCGGAAGACGGGCGATCTCGGCCTCGGCCTCGGCCGCCAGACCCAGTTCGAACCATCCTTGCGCGGCTCTGACGCCGTGCTCGACTTGGATACCGTGCTCGATCTGGAGGTTGTTGGAGGGGGATTGATTCACCGACGGCCTCGGACTGTGGCACCCTTTTGGGCGGATTTGAAGCCCCAAGCAACGGAATGGGTTGGGATTGAGTGTTTTGCCGGGCTGGTCGAGGTTGGAGGCGCCCGATGCACCTGCTTCTTCCGCTGATCGCCGCCATCGCCTTCGCCGCCGGATCGATGGTCTTCAAACGGGCCTTCGCCGAGGGCGCGACCCTCTCCCACGCGGTGGTGGTCAACAACGTCATCCTGGGACTGCTCTTCCTGCCCCTGATGGCCTTGGATCCCCACCCGATCCCCTGGGACCGGTGGCATCTCCCATTCATCACGGCGAGCACCTTTGTCGCGGGGCATCTGTTCAACGTGGCGGCGCTGCGGGCGGGCGATGTCTCGGTGGCGACTCCCCTGCTGGGGGTCAAGGTGGTCTTCGTGGCCCTGATCGCCCGCTTCGCCTTCGGGTGGCCGCTGTCGAGCGGGCAGTTGACGGCCGCGGCCTTGACCAGCGTGGGCGTGCTCATCACCGGACTGACCGATTTCAGAGGCGGGCCAGGAGCCCGGGGCGGCCCGGCCCGGCCCAGTTCGACCGGCCGACGGGCCGGATTGACCACCGTGCTGGCGCTGGGGTGCGCCGCCGCCTTCGCGGTGACCGACGTGCTGATCCAGATCTGGGCCGCGGAGTTCGGGACGCTGAATTTCCTGTCGCTGCTGTTCGCCGCCCTCGCGCTCGAGTCGATCCTGATCCTGCCGCTGCTGGGGTTCAAAGCCCGCCCGGAGGCCGGGTCTCTTCCGGTGTTCCGGCAGGTGGTGGTTTCCCTGGTCGCCCCGGCACGCGCCTGGCGTTGGATCGGGCTGGCGACGGCCCTTTCGGCCATCCAGGCCCTGTTGATCACCGGAACCATCGCCACCTGGCGGGATGCGGCCGGGGTCAATGTGATCTACGGCACCCGCGGACTGTGGAGTCTGGCGCTGGTCTGGTGGGCCGGATCCTGGTTCGGCAATGCCGAACGCCGCGACTCGGGCCCACGTGTGCTCATCGCCCGGTCGGCCGGGGCCGTGTTGATCCTCGGCGCCGTGATCCTGACCCTCCGATCAGGCGGTGGCTCCTGAACCGGCCACCATGGCCCGATTCAGGATCGTCCTCCTGGTCATCGGGCGCACGGGCCTCTCCGGATCGCGATCAGGGGGCGCTGCGGACGAGCTTCCAAACCTCGCCCTTGCCGGGCGTCAACCCGATGTTCCCGTTGGTCAGGACGTACAGTTCACCGTCATTGTCTTCGCCGAAGCCCACGATGTAGGAGGCCACCTTGGCCGGAGTTCCCAACGTCAGGGGTTCCACGGTCCACTGGCCCTTGCCCGACTTGGGTCGGTGAGCCACCAGCAGCGTCCCGCCCGGAACGCCCCAGATGCGGCCCCAATCGCCGAAGACATAGTCTCCCTTCAATTCGGGGAACGCCTTGCCCCTGTAGACGAACCCACCCGTGACACTGATGCCATGGGCCTCGGGATCCTTTTTGAATCCGTTGCGGTTCTTGTACACGGCCACCGGATCGACGAAGGACTCTCCGTGCAGCCCCTTCTGAGGGACCTCGGCCGGAGGCTTGTCGGCCGCCTTCGGGTTGAACCCGACGAATCCCTCGCGCATTCGCCACCCATGGTTGCCGCCTTTCTGGATCACGTTGACCTCTTCCCACATCGTCTGGCCGACATCGGCCGAATACAAGGCATGGTCGCCCCCGCGATCGAAGCCCAGCCCCCACGGATTGCGGATGCCATAGGCCCAGATCTCCGGGCGGGCCCTCTTGCCGTCGGCGAAGGGATTGCCCTTCGGAATGCCATGGCCTTCGGGCGTGTTGACGTCGATGCGCAGGATCTTGCCCAGCAACGTGTCGAGATTCTGCCCGTTGCCGATCTCCGGGCGTTTGCCTTCGTCGTTGCCATTCCCGCCGTCGCCAACCCCGATGTACAGGTAGCCGTCCGGACCGAAGGCCATCCGACCGCCGTTGTGGTTGGCGTAGGGCTTGTCGATCTCCAGACGCACCTTCTCCGAAGCCGGATCGAGGGTGAAGGGCTCCGCCGCCGACGCGGTGAACTCGGAGATGCGCAGCGTGCAATCCCAGTCGGCCGGCGCGGATTCGCGTCGGGGAGCCGTGTACGCGATCATCACCCGACGGTTCTTCTTGAACTGGGGATGCAGGGCCAGACTCAGGACACCGCGTTCATCGAAGGCGCCCTGGTTGAGGGGCGACAACCGGTGGGTGAGCGACAAGACCGGGGTCTCACGCAGTTGGCCCGGTTTCTCAAGGAGCCGGATGAACCCTGGCTGATCGACGATGAGTGCCCGCCCATCGGGCAAGGCGACGTAGGACAGCGGCGAGGTCAATCCTCCGGCCACCCGGGTCAGGGAAACCGTGGGGGCGGCCTGAAGGCCCCCCATTCCGAAGAGGGCCACAGCAAGGGCGACGGATCGAAGCGACATGGTGCAGAGAGATAGCGATTCAGGAGCGACCCTTCAATCTTGCCTTCCTGGGCCGCACCCGCAAGCGGTTGGACTTGCCGGGTTGACCCCGAGGCGATCTGGGCGATGGATGAAGGTGTCATGAGTTCGCTCCCCGCATCCGCCGACGCGTCGAAACCCGCCCCGGACCCCGGAACCGGTCCCAGTCTGCTGGACCGGGTGTTGGAGGCCGATGTCGTTCCCGATGCGGTGATCCGATTCGGCATCCGCCGCCTGCTGCAGGAACGTCTGGACGAGGAGGCCGCTCACGGCGATGTCGAGGCGCAGCGTGCCCACCGGATGCGGTTGATCCGGGAATTGTCGGAGTCGCCGATCGCCATCGAGACCGCGGCCGCCAACGAGCAGCATTACGAGGTCCCCACCCGGTTCTATGAACTGTGTCTCGGGCCGCGTTTCAAGTACTCCAGCTGCTATTACCACTCCTTCCGCGAGAGCCTCGCCGAGGCCGAGGAGATCATGCTGGCCCTGACCTGCGAGCGCGCCGGACTCGCCGATGGCCAAACCATCCTGGAGTTGGGTTGCGGCTGGGGTTCCCTTTCACTGTGGATGGCGGCGCGGTATCCCCGAGCCCGGATCACCGGAGTCTCGAACTCCCGGACCCAGCGCGAGCACATCGAAGCGGAGGCCCGCCGCCGGGGCCTGTCGAACCTGACGATCCTGACCTGCGACATGAACCACTTCGAGCCGCCCGGGGGCGGCGGCCAGTTCGACCGGGTGGTGTCGGTGGAGATGTTCGAACACATGAAGAACTACCGACGCCTGCTGGCCAACATCGCCCGCTGGCTGCGGCCCGACGGTCGGCTGTTCGTCCACATCTTCACCCACCGCGAGTACGCCTACCATTTCGTGCCGCGCGGCCCGAGCGACTGGATGGCCCGGTATTTCTTCACCGGCGGCATCATGCCCAGCGACGACCTGCTGTTGTATTTCAACGAAGACCTGCGGCTCGAAGACCACTGGGTGGTCAACGGACGGCATTATGGGCGCACGGCCAACCAGTGGCTGGAGAACATGGACGCCCACGAGGCCGAGGTCCGGCGGATTCTCGCCGCCACCTACGGGGCCTCCGAGGAGACCCGATGGTGGGTGTATTGGCGGGTCTTCTTCATGGCGTGTGCCGAGCTCTGGAATTTCAAGGACGGCAACGAATGGCATGTCAGCCATTACCGCTTCGCCAAGAACACCGCACCCTCTGCGGGCACCGACGGCCGTTGAGCCCGGCCCATCGTCTCTCGACCGGTCCCGAGCCTCGGCTCCGGACCGCCTAGGCGCTGGCGCTGGTGTAATGACGGAGGGAAAAGCGCCAGACCCATTCGCTGGCGATGAAGCAGGCCGCCGCCATGAGCAGCAGTGCAGCCCACTCCCAGGGCGAGGCCAACCGCTGGGCCAAGAGCTTGGCCGGGACGTTCGACACCAGCAGCATGGGCAACACCCAGGTGAAGACGGCCCGATAGGCCCCCTTCGGAAACGCCTCGGCCGGGAGGCGGGCGATGTTGAAGAGGTTGTAGTAGCCCCAGACGATGCCTTGGGCGCGAACCGTCCAGAAGGAGACACAAGCCAAGAGGAACATCAGCGAATAGTGCACGCTCAGGCCGGCCAGGCAGACCACGATGAACCCCACCCATTGGGCCGGTGAGGGAGCCCGGCCGAGCTGGGCCAGGGCATAGAACACCACCGCCAGACCCATCAATGCATTGGCGATGTTGCCGATCTCGAACTTTTTCACCGAGATCAGGAACCGGGTGTTCACCGGCTGCAGGAGCAGGAGATCGAGGGTCCCCTTCCGGATGAGCTCCGACAGATTGGACAGGTTGGTGACGAAGAGCATGTGGAAGAGCTGCTGGATGAACTGGTTGCAGCCCACCAGGAGCACCACCTCCCATCGCGACCAGCCAGCGATCTGGTCGGTGTGCCCGTAAAGCACCGTCATGAAGGCCAGTTGCAGACCGAACCACAGGGCCTCGACCACGATCCACAGGAGGAAGTTCACCTTGAACTGCATCTCGTGGATCAACGAGTAGCGGATGAGGGCACCGTAGATGCCGGCATAGCGCGAGAGGGATGGAAGTCGATGTCTCATGGGTTGGACCCTCAGCCTCCCACCGCGGTGTATTTCCGTAGACCCCGTGACCAGGTGAACCGGGCGATCAGGAAGGCCGCGACCACCCAGGCCGCCTGCAGGCAGAACCCCTGCCAGAGGTCCGGACCCTGGATCCGCCCCAGGTAGACGCCCACGGGGAAGTAGAGCAGGTACGGATATGGGGTCCAGAGGAGGAGCCGGTGCAGGGATTCCGGCAGGATGTCCAACGGGAAGAGGTGACCACTGGCCAGGAACTCGAAGGCGAACTGGATGAAGATGAAGGTGCTCACATCCATCACCCAGAACGAGAGCAGGGCCACCGTGTAGGCGATGAGGAATTGCAGCAGGGCCGCCATGAGCAGCGACAGGGGCATCAGCACCCAGGTCAGCGGTCCGGCCGGAGCGACCAGGAATTCTCGCTGGAAAAACAGGAAGAACGCCACCGGGATGAGGGCCACGCTGGTGTAGATGACCCGCCCGGAGAGATACAGGCACAGGCGATAGGTCAGATAGTCCAGGGGTTTGAGCAGGAACTGACTGACGGCGCCATCCTTGATGTCGGCGGCGATCTGCCAGTCGTCTTCGGCCACGGCCGTGATCGCATCCACCACGGTGACGAGCAGGTAGTAGCTCACCATCTGGGCGAGGGTGTAGGCGCCGATCGGCGATCCGGCGGGCTTGTCGGCGTAAATCGCCTGCCAGAGGAAAAGGGTCGCGGCCAGCGGGACCAGTCCGAATGCCGCCCGGAACAGGAAGTTGGTCCGGTACACCAGGGTGTTCTGGATGCCCATGGAGAGCACATGGGCATAGCGGCTCAGGAACCGGGCGGCGGACGGTGCGGGCGTGGGCATCACGGCTCCATCCCGGTTGAGGAACCCTGATCGACCTCGCCCTCCAGGAACAGGGCCAGGTGCTGCAGGCGCAGCTCGGTGTTCACCGTCTCGAGGATGAGCTGGCGGGCCATCGGATTGGGCAGGAGGAGCGCCCCGACCAGGTCGGCGAACCGGCCGGGATGCTGGATGTTGCCCAGGGCGCGGATGCAGTCCTCGACCTGGGTCTCCCCTTCGGCCGGTCCGCCCGCGGCCAGTTGGCGGATGAGATCGAGGGGCACCGGTTGATCCTGACGCAGGCGGGCGTCGACCAGCTCCAGACATCGGCGGACCAGACCCTGGATGGCGGGAGACTTCTCCAGCTTCTCCTTCACGGGCGTGATCAGGTGCTTGCGATAGGGTCGGGTCTGGACGATCCGACCCAACCGAACCCGGATCAGGCCCTGAAGCACCAGATTGGAGGTTCCGTTGGGATTGCGGACCGAGGCCCGGACCAGACCCAGGGTGGCGATCCGGCACGGGGACTCGCGCTTGGCACCGGTCCGCTGCATCGCCAGACAGAACATCCGGTGGGACTCCAGCGACTCCGCCAGCATCTCCCGATAGCGGGGCTCGAAGATGAACAGGGGCATCATGGCCTGCGGAAACAGGCTGGCCTCTCCCAGGATCATCACCCCCATGCGGTCGGGTATCAGCATGAGCCGACGGTAAAGTGGGCCCCCGCCAACGCAAGGCGGCGACACGGGCCTCGATGCCTGCACGCTGGGGTTCTCGGAGATTGAATGTCCGCGCCGGATCGGTGTCTATTGATGCGGCGGACGGGAATCCCCCCGGACCACCACTCCTGACTGATCATGAAATCGAACCTCGTTCCCGCGGTGCTGGTCATCGTCTGCCTGGGCCTCGGTGCCGGATGGTTTGTGAACTCCAAGAAGGCCGAAGAGACTCGGATCAGCCTGGAGAGCCAACGCTCCGCGCTGTCCAACGATCTGGTCGCCACCACCGGCAAGCTCACCGAGCAGGTCCGGGTCAATGCGACCCTGGAGACCAACCTCACCCAACGCATCGAGGATCTGAATACGGTCTCCAACAAGTGGGTGGCCGTTTCCGGAGAGTTGAGCCGCACCACCACCGAGGCAGCCAAGGCGGCCGAGGCGGCCAAGGCCGAGATCGAGCGCCGGGACAAACAGATCTCCGATTTGGAGGGTGAGAAGGACGACCTGACCAAGAAGATGGGCGAGTTGAACGGCCAGATCGGGAGCCTCGAGAGCCAGATCAAGGTCACCGAGCGGAAGCTCGCCGCCAGCGAAGGCGACCGCGAGGCGCTCAAGAAGGAGCTCAAGCGCCTCATCGCCGAGAAGGCCGATCTGGAGAAGAAATTCAACGACCTGGCCGTTCTTCGCGATCAGGTGCGCAAACTGAAGGAGGAGCTGAACATCGCCCGACGCCTCGAGTTCATCCGACGCGGGCTCTACGGCTTCGACAAGAAGGGGGCGCAACTGCTGCAGGAGGGCGTCCGTCCCAAGCCCGCGGCCAGCACGGCCACCAACGCCTATCCGCTGAAGGTGGAGGTGGGCACCGACGGGTCGGGCAAGATCGAGGCGACCCCGGCCAAGCCCTGAAGCCCTCCTCGGCCCTCCTCCGATCCCGACCCCTCGCGATCCTCTCGCGTTGCGGGTGGCCCGGATCGGGCCCAGTCTGAGCCGATGCACGGGCCATTGCGGGACTCCCACGGCCGGATCATGCGCGACCTTCGGGTCAGCGTGACCGACCGGTGCAATTTCCGCTGCCTGTACTGCCTGCCGGAAACCGAGGAGGCGGCCGATTTCTACCGCACCCGCTTCGACGGTCTGCGCCAACCCGTCACTCCGATCGCGTCGGCGACCCCGATCCATCGGGAATGGAAGCCGAAGTCCGAGATCCTCAGTTTCGAGGAGATCACCCGGGTGGTCCGGATCGCGGTGGGTCTGGGGATCGAAAAGGTCCGCGTCACCGGGGGCGAACCGCTGTTGCGCCAGGGTGTCGACCGGCTCATCGGATCGTTGTCGGCCCTCGCCGGGATCCGCGACCTGGCCATGACGACCAACGGAGCGCTCTTCGCCCCCCAGGCCACACGGCTGCGCGCGGCCGGTCTCGATCGCGTGAGCTTCAGCATGGATTCGCTGGACCGGGACAATTTCCGCCGCATGACCGGCCGGGATGGACTGGCCGGCGTTCTGGAGGGGATCCGTTTGGCGCGGGAACTGGGTTTCCATCCGGTGAAGGTCAATGCGGTGGTCATCCGGGGGATGAACGACCATGAGATCCCCGCGCTGGCGGGCTTTGCAGCCGAACACGACCTGAGCCTGCGCTTCATCGAGTTCATGCCGCTGGACTCCAGCCGCGCCTGGCAGAAGGGGCTCGTGGTCCCGGGACGGGAGATCCTGGAACGCCTTCGCGGCGGGTTCGAACTGCACCCGGTGGATGCCTCGGCCAATCCGTCGGAAACCGCGCGTCGCTGGCGACTGGGTGGCGGCCGGGGCGAGGTGGGCATCATCGCCCCGGTCAGCGAACCCTTCTGCGGGCACTGCAATCGCCTTCGCCTGACGGCCGATGGCAAATTGCGGACCTGCCTCTTCAGCCTCGACGAACACGACCTGAAGCCCCTGCTGCGGGGCGGTGGCTCCGACGACGCGCTGGCCGCACTGCTCCACGACCGGGTCCGGCACAAGGAAGCGGGCCACCGGATCGGTCAGGCCGACTTCGTGCAACCCCAGCGCTCCATGAGCTGCATCGGCGGTTGAACCTCCGAGGCCTCGCGCGACCCGAATCACCCCGGGGCCTCTCAGCCCTTGGTCAGCGTCTCGTCGAGATTGAACAGCACGTTGGCCAGGGTCATCCAGACGGCCAGTTTCCGGGTCTCCAGACCGGCCGGCCTGGGGGCCTGACCCACTTCGATCAGCGCCGCGGCCGCCCGGGGATCGGCCCGGAAACCGCGTTCCTGCTGCTGCACGAAGGCCAGCAACCGGCGGCGTTCGCCCTCGGTCGGCGCGCGGCCGACACACCGGACAAAGGCGTAGTCCACGCGGGAGGCGTCGGTGGGCCCCCCCTCGGTCAGGATGCGCTGCCCGAAGACCCGGGCCGCCTCCAGCAGGGTGGGCTCGTTGAGTCCGGCCAGCGCCTGCAACGGGGTGTTGGTCCGGGGACGACGCGACACGCAGACCTCGCGGCTCGGCGCGTCGAAGGTGGCCAGCGTCGGATAGGTGCAGACGCGCCTCCAGAAGGTGTACAGAGCCCTCCGGTACAAGTCGGGCCCTTCGCTCGCCGGCCATTCGTCCATGCCGATCTCCGGCCGCAGGAAGCCGATCTCCTTCCAGAGGTTGGGGACCTGCACCGGATACACGCTGGGGCCGCCCACCTTGGATTGGAGCAGGCCGCTGACCGCCAGGGCCTGGTCTCGGATCATCTCGGCATCCAGACGGAAGCGAGGGCCGCGAGAGAGGAGGCGGTTGTAGAAATCCTTCTCCAGCCGGGAGGCGTCGGTCGCCGCGCTCTGGCGGTAGGTCGCCGACATCACGATGAGCTTCTGCAGGGCCTTGACGTCCCAGCCGCCGGCGACGAACTCGGTGGCCAACCAGTCGAGCAATTCCGGATGCGAGGGCGATTCGCCCTGCCGCCCGAAGTCTTCGCTGGTCTTCACCAGACCCGTGCCGAAGCAACGCTCCCAGGACCGGTTCACCGTCACGCGGGCGGTAAGGGGATTGGCCGGATCGACCAGCCAGCGGGCCAACGTCAGTCGGTTGGGAGCCGCACCCTGCGGCAGGGGCGGCAACGCCGCCGGAGTGCCCGGTTGGACTCCCTTGCCCCGGCTCAGGAAATCACCCCGCAAGTGGATGTAGGTTTCACGCGGCTGAGGCTCGGAACGTTCCTGCATCACCAACGTGGTGAACTTCTGGCCGGCACGCTGTTTGCGCGACTGTTCGAGGGCGAAGAGATCGCGCTCCAGAGCCCGGACCTTGTCGGAAGCCGCGCGTCGGCTGGCGGCCAAGAGTTTCGATTGCTCGGACGACCGATGCTGCGGGGGCTTCGCTGCCGCCAGCCGCACGTCTTCCGACAGCGGCCACTGGCGTTGCGGGTCCTTCTCGGTGGTCACCGAAATGCGGAAGCGGCCGATGCAGTGGCTGTTGCCGTGGTAGTGGTCGAAGCGGAAGGTGAGACGACTGCCCCCGCGATACCCGGCCGGATCCTGGAGCCGGGCGATGAGCCAGTGGCGTTCTCCGAACCGGGGCCCGATGGCCCAACCGGTCTTGGGGTTCCGGTCGATGGCGTGCTCGGCGCGGTAGTACGGTTGCTCCCAGTCGGTGGTGGCGCTGGCGAAGAAGAGGTTGGTGTCGGCCGGCGCCGGGCCCTTCTTCGGAGCCGCCGCGAAGGAGAATTCGTCGAGGATGAAGTTGCCGGTGGCACCCCAGCGACCGGGGCCGTTCTTGGGCAGGCTCGGGTCGGGCAAGACCTCCAGCAGGACGGCGGTGATGCCGGTGAGATCGGTGTCGGCCTCGACGGTGATGGTGTCGTAGATGGGGTTCACCCCGGTGCCCAGGAGGGAACCATCAGCCAGGTTGGTGTATCCCGAACCCCCGGTGGAGTGGGCATTGACCAGGTGGAGGGTGCGCCAGGGGTCGGGCTTCCGCGCCACCGATTTCTCCCAGGAGGCCTGATCGGCCTGCAGCGCCTGCTCGGTGCGGGCCAGCTCGTCGCGGGCCTCCTTCAGACGCCGGGCGAGGTGCGCCTCGCTGTCGGCCAGGTCGGGCTTGGGCACCTCGACCGAAGGCCCGAGGCTGTAGTTGCCGGAATCGGCGCTGTTGTTGAAGAAGGCGTAGAAGCGGTAGTACTCCTCGTGGGTGATCGGATCGTACTTGTGGGTGTGACACTCGGCGCAGTTCAGGGTGAGGCCCAACCAGGTGGTTCCCACGGTCGCGACCCGGTCTTTCACGGCCTTGGTACGGTATTCCTCGGCATCACCGCCGCCTTCGTCGTTGACCTTGGTGTTGCGGTTGAACCCGGTGGCGATGCGCTGGGCGAGGGTCGGTCGAGGCAGCAGATCGCCCGCCAGCTGGTCGATGGTGAACTGGTCGAAGGGCTGATTGCGGTTGAAGGCCTCGATCACCCACTGGCGATAGGGCCAGATGGACCGGGCCAGATCCACCTGATAGCCATTCGAATCGGCATAGCGGGCCAGGTCGAGCCAGCCGCGGGCCATGTGTTCTCCGTAGTGCGGCGAGGCGAGCAACCGGTCGACCAGATTCTCATAGGCCCGGGGCGAGGTGTCGGCGAGAAATGCCGCGACCTCGGCGGGCTCGGCGGGCAGGCCGGTGAGATCGAGCGAGACCCGACGGATGAGAGTGGCCCGATCGGCCTCGGGTTGCTGCTGGAGTCCTTCCCGGGCCAGCCGAGCCACGATGAACCGGTCGATGGGGTTGCGCACGGTCGCCGTCTTGGGCAGGTCTTCCGGCGGTTTCGGGCGGACCGGCGTCTGGAAGGACCAGTGTTTCTGCGCGTCGACCTCGGGCCATACGGCCCCCTCGCTGATCCACCGGGTCAGGCTGGCGATCTCGGCGGGCGTCAGACGCGGGCCCTTGGGCGGCATGACCTCATCCGGATCGGTGGAAGTCGCCCGACGGAGCAGCTCGCTGGACTCGGGCTTGCCCGGCACCAGAGCGGGCTTGCCCGATTCGGCCGGTTGCAGCGCCGCCGCTCGCGAGTCCAGACGCAACTGCGCCTTCTGCTTGTCAGGGCCGTGGCATTCGGAGCATCGCCGAATCAACAGGGGCTCGATCTCGGCCGTGAAGTCGGTGGCCGCCAGCGCATGGGAAATCAACAGCGTTCCCGTGATCACGGTGACCGCCGCAGAAAGCAGGGGGATCTTCATGGACTCTGGTATCGGGTGAGTCTCTGAAAACCCGACACGGAAAGCCAGACCGGAAGATCCGAGGGGCGCGTTGCGCCCGGTGGGCCGGAGGGCGATATGCAGAACCCGGAGCGTGCTCGAACAATCGGGGACCGTCGCCTTCGACGGGTGCCCGGCTGACAATGGGATCTCGAGGATCGCTTTCCCAAAGACGCCCGGCCTCCTAGGCTGGCGCCCACACGGTGAAGCCCTCGTCCATCCTACTGATTGCCGGCGAGCCCAGTGGCGACCAATTGGCCGCCGAACTGGTGCGCGCGCTGCAGCTTCAGAGCGGACCGTACCGCCCGAGGTTCTTCGGCGCCGGCGGACCGGCCATGGCAGCGGCCGGCGTGGAGATCCTCTGCGATCTGACCGCCCATTCGGTCATCGGTCCGGCCGATGCCGTGCGGCAGTTGGGCCGATTCCGGAGGGCCTTCGATGGGTTGTTGGAAGCCGCTCGCGAGAGGACTCCCGACGTCGTCATCGGCGTGGATTTCGGGGCCTTCAATTTGCGGTTCCAGAAAGCCATCACCGCCCTGGCCCAGGAACGCTGCGGACCGTTCCACAACTGGTGTCCACGGCGGGTCCAGTTCGTCTCGCCACAAGTCTGGGCCTCCCGCGCCGGACGAGCCCGGGAAATGCCGCGGATCCTAGACCGGATGCTCTCGATCCTTCCCTTCGAGAAGGACTGGTATGCCCGGAATGCACCGGGGGTTCGGGTGGACTTCGTCGGTCACCCCTTGGTCGATCGGCATGGTCCGCCCCCATCGTCACGCATTCGAGCAGTGGGCGAACGACCGCATCTGGTCCTCCTCCCCGGCAGCCGAGCTGGCGAGTTGCGACGTCACTGGCCGGTGGTCTGCCCGGCGGCCCGAAAGATCGTCCAAGAAACCGGCGCCCGCTGCACGCTGGTCTTGCCCCATGAGGCGGCGCGTTCCGGCCTGCCTTCGGGGATCGCCTGGCCGGAGGGGTTGACCCTCCAGATCGGCCGTCTCTCCGAAGCCTTGGCCGACGCCGATGTGGCCATTGCCTCGACCGGCACGGTGACCTTGGAATGCGCCTGGTTCGCCGTGCCCACGGTCGCGCTCTACAAGACCTCCTGGAGCACCTACCAGATCGGCAAACGGATCGTTCAAGTCCCCCATCTGGCGATGCCCAACCTGCTGGCTGGCAAGGCCGTCATGCCGGAGTTCATCCAAGAAGCCGCAACGGCCGACGCTCTGGCCGAAGCGGCCCTGACGCTGCTCACCCAGCCGGTTGCGCTGGCCGCGGCTCGAGAGGCATTGGTCCGGGTCCGGCAGCTCCTCGGCCCGCCAGGCGCCGCGATGCGGGCGGCCGAAGCGATCCTCGCCGATTGAGATCGATCTTCACGGCACGCCGATTCTCAACGACGGGCCACTTTCTGGCGGGCGTCTTCGAGTGTCTTCCGCTCGGCGGGCGTGAGACTGGCGATGCCGTCGCGGGCGATCTTGTCGAGGATCGGATCAACCTCGCGGGCGATGAATTCGGCATCGGACAACGCCTCCGGGCGCTCGGCGACCGGTTTGGAACGGAAGGTCGGTTTGAGGATCCGACCCGGGGCTGCCGCCGGGGACGGGCGAGGCCGGCGCTCCAGCCGCCACTGGTGCCACCATTCGGACAACCGATTCCACAGTCCTTCTCCGCGGTGGTATCCGACCTGGACCCAGAACCATCCGAAGAGCAAGCCCCCGAGGTGGGCGGCATGGGCCACGCCGTCCCGCGACGGAACCAGGGTGAAGAACAGCGCCACACCCACCGACAGGTAGAACAGGAAGCGGGCGGGCACCGGGACGATCAAGGCCAACAGGATCCGCGCGTCGGGCTCCAGCCGACAGAAGATGGCCAAGAAGGTCATGACCCCTGCCGAGGCCCCCACCATCTCCGAGGAAAATTGGTTCGGAAAGGCCGCACTGACCCCCAACTGCAGAAGGCCACCGACCAGACCTCCGGTCAACCAGAGACCCACCATGCGACGCCCCCCGAAGGCCGCCTCGATCGGACGTCCGAACATCCAGACACCCAGGCCGTTGAAGAACAGGTGAGGGAAATTGCCGTGCAAGAATTGGAACGTGACCAACTGCCAGACCCACCCCGATCGCCAGACCTTCTCGGAAAGGGCTCCGTTTTGCTGCAGTGACAGTCCCATGTAGGCCTCGGCGATGGCCTCCGCGGCGAAGACCACCACCAACGCGATGAGGAGCATCACCGTCCACGAGAGGCCCGTCCCGTTGTCCTCTTCCCGCATGTAATCCCGATCTGAAAGCATTGCCGACCCAGCTTAGCCCAGCCGGGACCGGTTTTCCAATGCCGTTCCACCCCGGCGGCCGTCACCGTCACGGGCACGTCCGAGTCGGGTGGATCTCGGACGGGTCACGGCGACCGGTCCGAAGGGGGTTGCCTGAACCCGAGGGCGCAGGCCAGACCCCCGATGAACCCGCCGAGGTGCGCCAGATGGGCGATGTGACCCACCATGAACACCGCTCCCACGGCACTGAGGATGATCCCCGCCAGCAGCACGAACTTGGCCCGGACCTCCATGGGAATGACGAACAGGAGCAGCACCCGGAGGCGTTCCTCGGAATGCAGAGCGCCGAGGGCCGCCAGCAGTCCGCACAACCCGGCCGACGCACCGACCACCGGACCCCCGAAGGAATCGGGCATCATCCAGGCTCCGGCCACGTGGAGAATCCCGCCGACGGTTCCACTGACCAGATAGAGCAGGAGGAATCGCCCCCGACCGAGGGTGGTCTCCATGACCGGGCCCAGCGAATGCAGCAGCAGGAGGTTCATGGTCAGATGGATCCAGCCCGCATGCAGGAACTGGAAGCTCAGGCATTGCCACCAAGCGCCCTGACGCAAGCCCTCGAGGCTGAGAGCCTGGTTCAATTCGAACCACCGCTTGCGCCCCGGATCGACCCGATAGAGCCACTGCTCATAGGCGAAGAACGCGAGGTTCAACGCGATGAGCACCCGGGTGGCATGCCGCTCCAAGGGGGCCTCGTCGTCGAAGGGCGGCGGCCCTTGCGCGGGGTGTTGGAGGGGCCGGTTCATGGAGGCCGAAGACTGGGCCGGGGCGTCAGTCCACCGAGACCATGGCCTTGATCACCCCGGTCTCCGGTTTCAGCCAAGAGGGGAACTCCCCGATCATGTCGCCGAAGGCCGACCGATGGGTGATCCACGGCCGGGTGTCGATCCGACCCGCTTCGATGTGGGCGATGATGCTGCTGAAATCTCCCGGCAGGGCATTACGACTGCCCAGGAGGGTCAGTTCGCGTCGGTGCAGGATCGGGGCATGGGGAAAACCCAGGTCGGCCTGGGTGATGCCGACATACACCAGCCGTCCGGCGAACGCACAGAAGCCGAGGGCCTGGCTCATGGATCGGTGGGATCCGGTGGCATCGATGACCGAATCGGCCCCGTTGCCGTCGGTCAGCGATTCGAGCGCGGTGAACTCGGAGCCATCGGCGCGGGTCAACACCGTGTCGGCCACGCCCATGACGTCCCGGACGAAGGCCAACCGCTGTTCGTTCATGTCCATCACCACCGTGCGGGCCCCGCTGAGTTTGGCGAACTCGATGACACTCAATCCGATCGGACCCGCCCCGATCACGAGAACGGTCTCACCCGGTTTCGGCGCGGCCCGGAACACCGCATGACTGCCGATGGCCAGGGTTTCCACGAGCGCCAGCTGCTCGAAATCGAGGGTGGAGCCGCGATGGAGTTTGCGGGCGGGCACCGTGTAGTACCGGCGGAGTCCGCCATCGCAATGCACCCCCAGCGTCTGGTTGTGATGGCAGCAATTGGTGTGGCCCCGTTGGCAAGCGTGGCACCGTTGGCAGTTCAGATAGGGCTCCACGCTGCACCGGTCTCCGGGGCTCACCTGCGTGACGCCCTCGCCGACCGCGACCACCTCGACACCGAGTTCGTGACCGGGAATCCGAGGATAGGAGTAGAAGGGCATCTTCCCCAGGTATCCCCCGAGGTCGGTGCCGCAGATGCCCACCTGATGCACCCGGACCACCGCCTCACCCGGGCCGGGCGCTGACGGTTCGTCGATGTCGATGACCCGGAATGATCCGGGCTTTTCCAGTTGGATGGCCTTCATGGAGGAGGATTGGGATCAGGGCCCGATCGCGTCGACCCCGATCGGACAACTGAAGTGAATCGCCGGCCGGGAGGCGAGAAAATCGTTCCCGAGACCCGCGGAAGCCGGCTCGATCGGGAGGGCTTTCGTAGTATGCCATTCGGCCGGGCCGGTGGACCCACGATCCTGTTGACGGGGAAACGGGGATGTAACAGTTTGGATGAGCACCACCATGAATCTCCTTCACTCTCGTTCCGTGCGGCAGTCGCGTGGATTCACGCTGATCGAACTGCTCGTCGTCATCGCGATCATCGCCATTCTGGCGGGCATGCTCCTGCCCGCCCTGGGCAAGGCCAAGGCCAAGACCGTGGGCATCCAGTGCATGAACAACACCAAGCAGCTGCAGCTGGGGTTCACGCTGTATGCCGGCGATCAGGCCGAAGTCCTGCTCGCCTGTCAGGACGGTCTGCCCGACCGGCGCGCCAACTGGTGCGGTGGCGATGTCTCCTGGGGTTCGAGCAACACCGGCTCCAACGACGTGGCCCGGAGCCCGATGATGAAGTATGTCGGCAACGCGTTCGCCGTCTGGAAATGCCCGGCCGACCAGTCGTTCGTCGTCAGCGGCGGCCGGCGGGTGCCCCGTTTCCGCAGCAACAGCATGAGTCAGGTGTTCGGCTACGGCGAGTGGCTGGATGGATCGGGGTCGGGGCGGAACCAGACCGCATGGCGCACCTACTCCAAGGAAGGCAACATCGTGAATCCCTCGCAGACCTGGGTGTTCGTGGACGAACATTCCGGCAGCATCAACGACGCGGCCTTCGCCAACCAGATGCGCGATGCCGATACGGCCAATGCCCGCATCATCGACATGCCGGCCTCCTACCATAATGGCGCCTGCGGCTTCTCCTTCGCCGACGGCCACTCCGAGATCAAGCGCTGGCGCGGCAAGACCATCCAGCCCAAGGCCGTCTTCGGTCAGAATGTCGCATTGAACATCCCGGCCGCTGATTCGCGACCCGATGTGCTCTGGTTCTTCCAGAACACCACGGCCGCAGCGCGATAAGTGGGCCGATCATCCGCCCGACCCGTTGGACACGGGGCGGCCAAGCAAACGGGAGT
>JAIXXC010000293.1 GCA_027490985.1 Verrucomicrobiales bacterium | reverse complement strand
GTCGATCCGCAGGGCCTCGACGGGCCGGAGAGGGTGTTGCTGGCCTCGATCCAGGGAGTCCTCAACCGCACGGGAGCGGTGGTGTGGGTCCAGGGCCCCGGCATGAACGCCCGCATCCTCGACGACTTGCGCGGCGAGGGTTGGGTCCTGCGCGAAGCGAGCGGTCCCTGGTCGCTGCTGAGGGAATACCGGCAGGCCTTCGCTGGTCTGATCATCGGTCAGGTGGGCACCGAATCGCTCAATGGCGCCACCACGCTGGCGGGTTTGACCAACGCGGTGGTGGCCGACCCCTCGCTGGTCGATCGACTGGTGGCCGAAGGATGGCCCGTGCTGGCCGATGCCCGTTCCCGTTCGACCGCCACCCTGTGGGTCGAGACCCGGGCCCGGGTGGCCCGCGGGGTGATGGTCCATCAAGAGCCCTCCAAGACGCTGCACCTGCGGGATCTGGCCATCAGTCTCGGAGCCTGGACGGTCTACGCCGAGACGGCCTCCGAGCGGATCCACCAGGTGCAGGCGTTGGGTCCGCACACCCGGGTCTTCGGCTGGGGGCGTGACGAACTGGAGTTCGTGGGCGAGGTGAGTCGGGGCGGGGGAGCGGTCATCCCGGCCGACTGGTCGCTGAACCTGTCGGCGCTCCGTCATCTGCCGGCGGCGTTGCCGGTGCCACCGCGGCCTGCCAAACCCCGGGCACGCCAGCCCGGCGAGCGGGTGGTGGCCTTTGTGGTCACCGATGGCGACAACCTGCAGTGGGTGGGTGGGCGGTTCGTGGACGATCCGGGTTTCTGGGCCAGTCCCCTCCGGGGGCGGTTCGCCGTGACCTGGGAGATGCCGCCCGAGGCCCGGATCGCGGCCCCCCGGGTCCTGGAGCGGATCCTCCGCTCGGCCACGCCGTCGGACGACTTCATCGCGGGCCCCAGTGGTTACGGTTATCAATTCCCGGGACTCCTGCCCGATCGCCAGGCCGCCGCCGCCGAGACGGCCCGATCGGTCGCCCGGGTCCACTGGCCGCTGGTGACCCTGCTCAATGCGGGTGACGGGCCGGATCCCTCCGACGTTTGGCTGGATCGACCGGAAATCCAGGGCGTCCTGTACAAGGACTACGCTCCGTACAACCGGGGCCGTGGGGCCGTGCGATGGCACCGGGGAAAGCCCCGCGTCGCCTACCGGTTCCTCTTGTGGGAGTTCCGGAATCCCTCCGGGGGCTTCCGCCCGGAGTCTCTCCCCGAGGGCGTGGCCCGGAATATCGGGAGCCTGCCGGCGGGAGCCGACGCGGGTGCGGATGCCTTCGCCCTGGTCAATGTCCATGCCTGGTCGTTCCGCGAATCGGGCGGACCCATGGGAGCCATCGGTCGCACCGTGGCGGGATTGCCACCCGGGGTGCGGGTGGTCACGGCCTCGGAGTTCTTCGAACTGATGGCGGCCGAAGCTCCGAGTCGCGACGGCAAGAAAGGCGACTGACTCGGGCGCCCCTTGGGCTATCCTCGATCCCATGCCGGAGGCTTTGATCAAATTCCTGCAACGCTGGTTGGTGACCACCATCGGTGTTCTGTTGGCCGATGTCTGGGTGGACGGGATCCGTCACCAGTCTTTCGGCGCGCTGTTGGAGGCGTCGCTGCTGCTGGGGTTGCTCAACGCCTTCGTGCGGCCGCTGCTGATGGTGATTTCGCTCCCGCTCCTCATCTTCAGCCTCGGCCTGTTCGTGATGGTCATCAATGCGGTGCTCCTGAGCCTGGTCGGAGGGATGCTCCAGCCCGGCTTCGTCGTGGACGGTTTCGGATCGGCCTTCTGGGGCGGGGTGGTCATCAGCGTCGTTTCGCTGGTGGTCAATGGCTTCCTGGGACGCGGGGCCAAGGTGCAGTTCCAGGGCAGCATCCGCGGATCGACCGGACGCCGTCGGCCCAAGAAGCAGGATGAGGACGGCGGTGGTCCCCTCATCGATGTGTGATGCCCCGAGCCTCGTTCCGATTCTGATCCATGGCCTCGAAGTCCCGAACCGAATCGTCGAAGTCGCGTGTCCCGAAAGGGTGGGCCCCGCTCGTTCTGATCGGGGCACTGGTGGGCGTGCTGGCTTGGGCGCTCTGGCAGGCCCTGATCCCGGGAGGTGCTTCGAGCGCTCCGACGAAGCCCCCTTCGACCCCATCGATCGCTGCCACCCCGGCCACCCCGGCCGCCCCCCCATCGGGGGCCCCGGCGGTTTCGGTACCTCCGGCGACAACGCCCGGTGAGGTGCCGCTTTCCCGGACGGTCGCAGTGCCTCCGGTCACGGTGCCGTCGCCTCCGACCGAGCTGGGATCCAATCCGCCCCCGTCGCTTGCGGCAATCACCTCGGCCCCCGTGATCTTGTCCACCCAGATCCTGCGCGCCTCCGTCGAAGGACCCGGACTGTCGCCCTCCAACAGCCCGGTGGCGTGGGTTCCCCGTGGGGTCACCAATGAACTGGAGGCGCAGATCGCCCTGGCCGCACTGGGAATCTCCTCGGGCTCGATCGACGGCGTGGGAGGCGCCCAGACGGCCGCGGCACTCAAGGCGTTCCAATCGCAACAAGGGCTGACCCAGACCGGGTGGCTCGATCGCAACACTCGCAAGGCCCTCATCCTCCCGCGTTCTCCTTGGGCGTCGTATCAGGTCGTCGCGGGCGATCTGCTGCGGTTGGCCCCTCTGCCGGAGAACTGGGTCGGCAAGTCGCAGGTGCCCGGCTTGGAGCATGAGACGCTGCTGGAGCGTTTGGCCGAGCGGTTCCAGTCCCATCCCGCGTTGCTGCGCCGTCTCAACCCCGGGGTGGACTGGAGCCAGCCGCTCGAAGGCACGATGCTCACGGTCCCCGTCGTGCCCCCGGTCGCCGCGCGCCGGGCGGCCCTGATTCGCATCAGCCTTCCGGGGCGTTTCCTGAGGGTCTTCGACACCTCGGGTCAACTCATCGCGCACTTTCCCTGCAGTATCGCGCGTCGGGTGGAGAAGCGTCCGGTCGGCGACCTCCAGGTGGTGGTGACCGCGCCGAACCCGGATTACACTTGGGATCCGGAGGTGTTCCCCGAGTCGCCCGAATCGCGCACGGTGGGTCGCAAGCTGCGCATCCCGCCCGGCCCCAACAATCCGGTGGGGGTGGCCTGGATCGGCCTCAACCGCACGGGCTACGGGATCCACGGAACACCCAAGCCCGAGGAGGTGGGTCGCACCGAGAGCCATGGCTGCTTCCGTCTGGCCAACTGGAATGCCGAGTTGTTGCGTCGCATGGCCTGGCCCGGCCTGCCCGTCCGTGTCGAAGGCGAGGCTCCGGTGGCGACACCGGTCTCGCCTGTCTCGGCGATGACCCCAAGCCCGTCAACCCCGTCGAACCCGTCGACCCAGGCCACCAACACCACCTCGGTCACCAACGCCGTGACGGCCCCGGTGATCCCGACGGGCCGATCGTCCGGTTCTGGGGAACCCACGGGCTCCGATGGACTGCCGACTCCGGATCGCTGAGCCGGTCCAACCGATCGTCCGGCGTTGTTCCCGTGGGATCGGTCATCGGTGCGCCGGGTTTGTCGCGATGAAAAAGATGCTCCCTTGCATTGCCTTCCGCCCCGACCCGGCGTAGGCCTCCGACATGCCGTCTTCACCGGCCGGTTCCTCGGATCGTGGCGTCGATCTCCTGCGCGAACGGTTGCAGTCCATTCCCGATCTCCTCGAGCGATGGGCCGCTTCTCCGGAGGCGGCGCTGGCGGCCGCTCCCCGGATCCGTCCGCGGCGTGTCGTGGCCACCGGTCTGGGCAGCTCCGAGGCCCATGCCCGATACCTGGTCTGGTTGCTCAACCGCTTCACGGACATTCCGGCGGAGTTCGTGCCCACCGGAGCCCTGTTGAGTCCGGAACCGGGCCGTCATGGCGACCGCACGCTGGTGGTCTTCAGTCAGGGCTTGTCGGCCCACGCCCGGATCGCCCTGGGCCGTCGGGGCGACTTCGGCGCAACGGTGCTGTTCACGGCGTCGACCCTGGAGGGACTCCACCGGAGCGGCAAAGCGGACCGCGCCGAATGTCTCCGGGGGCTGCTGGCCGAGGGAGCCGAGGTGATCCGGTTTCCTCTGGAGGATGAATACACCCTGTTGATCCGCGTGGTGGGTCCGGCGCTGGGGTTTTTGGCGGCCCGTCTCTGGGTGGGCGCTCTGGCCGGAGAGACTTTGCCCGGCGGACCCGCCGCCGTGGGTGTCGCGGCGGCCCAGGCGTTCCGGTCGGGATGGGATGCCGGCCGGATAGCCTGGCCGCGGATGGACCCGGAGGTCTTTGGTCGGGGCTTCGCCTTGTTGGCCTCGCCCGACCTGTGCGGTCATCTCCAGAACCTCGTCTTCAAGTTCGTCGAGGGGCTGTTCCGTCCGGCTCCGGACCTTCAGGAACTGCTGCAGTTCGCCCATGGTCCCTTCCAGCAGCTGGCCGCGTCACCGAGGCCGGTGGTGGTGCTGCATCGGGCCGGCGAGCCCGAGGGCGAGCAACTCCGCAGGATCCGGGCTCTGTGCCGGGCGGCGTCTCTCGAGTGCCACGCCACCGCCTCCGGACTGGTGTCGCCGATCGATCTTTTGGTCTTCGAGGCCGAGGGGGTGTTCGCCGAGCCGCTGCTCCGCGGGGTGGAGGGCGAGGGGATCGATCAGGTGGGATGGCCCGGGCGCGGCCTGGATGGTCCGCTGTACGATTACTCCGGGCCCACGGTCACGGGTTGAGCGGCCGACTTTGGGTGGGCCTGGTGGGCCTGGTGGGCGGGGCGGTAAATCGCCTCGGCCGGATCGATCAGGAAACCGGCTTCAGCAGGGGGGCCAGGTTGGAGTTCTGCTGGGCCATGTGTCGCAGGCAGGGATCCAACCGGATGGCCAGTTGCACCCGTTTGCGCGCAGCCTCGCCGTGACCGGCCAGCGCTTCGTAGCAGGCGAGGTGGAAATTCCAGAGCCCGTTTCGATGCATCGCCTCCGGGGCCGAGAGCAGGGCCTGACGGGCTTCTTCGTAGGCGCCGAGTTCGTAGAGACAGCAACCCCAGCCGATGAAGTGCTCCACATCGGCATCACGACGGGCGCACAAGGCTTGGAAAGCGCGGGCCGCCTCGGACCATTGGCCGGTGTGCTGATGGATCACCGACCGCAGTTCCAGCACCTCGGGCTCCCGTTGATCGCCGGGGGAGAGCTGATCCAATTCCTGCAGGGCCGCCTCGATCATTCCGAGCTCGAAGTAGCCGACAGCGGCCTCCGTGGTTCGACTGAGTTTGGAAAACGGCACTCCCCAAGGTGTCACGGGTCCGCTGAAACTCAACCATCCGGGATATGGGGAGTTTCCGTGACGCCCCTCGCGGGTCATTCTTTGCCCCGGAGTAGGAGTTCATGCGCTGGTTCGATGCCCACAATCACCTGCAGGATCCCCGTCTGGGTGCAGACCCGCTGGGCGGGGTGTCGGCCGCATCCCGGGCCGGTGTGGTCGCGATGGTGGTCAATGGAACCTGCGAGGGCGATTGGCCCGCGGTGCGGCGATTGGCGGCGTTGTGCCCCTCGGTGGTCCCGGCCTTTGGTCTGCACCCCTGGCGGGTGTCGGGCCGTTCCGGGCGCTGGCGCGAGGCGCTGACTGCGTGTCTGGACCAGACCCCGGGGGCCGTGCTGGGCGAGGTCGGTCTGGACCGTTGGATTCTCGATCAACCCCGGGATCGGTGCCTGGAACTCGGAACCGGACCGGACGGGCCCGCGTCGCTCGAGGTGCAGCGGGCGGTGCTCGACGAGCAATTGGACCTGGCCGCGGAGCGAGGGCTTCCGGTCACGGTGCATTGCCTCAAAGCCTGGGGTGCCTTGCTGGAGTGCCTTCGGAGTCGGCCTCGGTTGCCCCGGGGCTTCCTGCTCCACAGCTTTGGCGGCCCTGCCGAACTGGTGGGCGAATGCGTCGGCCTCGGCGCATGGTTCAGCATCTCGGGCCACTCCCTCCATCCCCGCAAAGCCTCCCAGGCCGCCGTCCTCCGGGCCATTCCCCGCGACCGTCTGTTGATCGAGACCGATGCCCCGGATCAGTTGCCACCGCCGGAATGGGTGTCGCATCCGGCGACCGATGCCCAGGGCCACCCGGTGAACCATCCGGCCAACCTGGGCCGGATCGCCGAGGGCGTGGCGGGGCTTCTGGGCATGCCGATCGAGGAGTTGGCCGCCCGGTGCGAGGCCAACTGGGTGCGGTTCTTCGGAGCGGCCCCGCCGGAAGAGCCGGTCAACCGAGCGCCTTCTGGATCCGCAGCAGTTGCCGCAGCAGTGCGGGCAATTGATCCAGCGGGATCATGTTCGGACCATCGCTCAAGGCCCGGTCCGGCTCCGGATGGGTCTCGATGAAGAGCCCGTGGACCCCGGCGGCCACCGCACAGCGGGCCAGCACCGGCCCGAACTCCCGCTGTCCGCCGGAGGAGTCGCCTTGTCCGCCCGGCAATTGGACCGAATGGGTGACATCGAAGACCGTGGGGTAGCCGAACCCCGCCAGGATCGGCAACGAGCGCATGTCGGCGACCAGATTGTGGTATCCGAAGGTGGTGCCCCGCTCGGTGAGCATCAGGTGGCGGTTGCCCGTCTCGGCCGCCTTGGCGACCACGTTCTTCATGTCCTGAGGTGCGAGGAACTGGCCCTTCTTGATGTTCACGATCCTCCCCGTGGCCGCGGCCGCCTGCACCAGATCGGTCTGCCGGCACAGGAAGGCCGGGATCTGCAGGATGTCGCAGACCTTGCCCGCGGCGATCGCCTGCTCCTCGGTGTGCACATCGGTGAGCACCGGCACGCCCACCTCGGTGCGGATGCGCCGCAGGATTTCCAGCCCCTCGGCGATCCCGGGGCCGCGGAATGACTTGCCGGAGGACCGGTTGGCCTTGTCGAAACTGGCCTTGAAGACATACGGGATCTTCAGCCGACCGCAGACCGACTTCAGCGTGCGGGCGATCTCCAGGCAGAGGGTTTCGCTCTCGATGACGCACGGGCCCGAGATCAGGAAGAGCCCTTTGCGACGGTTCAGGACCCGCCACAGCGGGAGGATGGAATCGCTCACACCGGAGGTGATCGCGGTGACGGAAGCGTTTCGCAATCCCGGAATCACCCTCGGCCACGGGCCGCCGCAGTATCTCAGCCCACCCGGGTTGCCGCGGTCCGGGCTCTCAGGACATGAGCGGCTCGATCCGCACCTCCACGTGCATCGTCCGATCGGTCACTCCCTTGTAGGTACCCCGGATGGGCAGGGCGTCGGAGTAGTCCCGGCCCACGGCCAGCTTGATGTAGTTCTGATCGGGCTGGCGATTGTGGGTGGGGTCGAGGGCGCACCAGCCGACCCCGGGCAGGAACACCTCGATCCAGGCGTGGCTGGCGTTGGCTTCGGGCGTGTGCAGATAGCCGCTGACGTACAGGGCCGGGATCTTGAGCGATCGGCACAGGGCCAGCAGCACATGGGCGAAGTCCTGGCACACGCCCCGACGATCGGCGAACACCTCGCCCGAACGGGTCTTCACCGAGGTGACCAGCGGCGTGTAGGTGAACTCGCGGTGCACGTAGGCCATCAGGGCCTGGGCCGCCTGCCAGACATCGGGCTCATCGCCCACCACGTCGAGGGCCGTGCGCCAGACCCCCGGATTGATCTCGACGAATTCGCTGGCTCCGAGGAAGTCGAAGCAGCGGTCTTGTCGTTCGCATTCGGCCAGCCGTTCCCGGGCGAAGGGGCGGGCCTGCGGATCGAGCCAGTTGGCCGAGTTGGTGGTCACCCGGCATTGGCTCTCGATGAGCAGCGTGGAGTGGGGCTCCGGGATCTCGAAGTGGTGGGTCCGGTTCCGGTAGAAGTCGAGGTAATGCCTCAGCCGCGGCGGCGGCAGGACCTTCAGGACGAAGGTGTCCACGGTCTGGTGCTCGTTGGTGACCGGTTCCAGGCGCACCTCGTTGAAGCTCTCCTTCACCGGCGTCGCGTAGGTGTAGCGGGTGCGATGGATGACACTGAACCTCATGGATCTGCGCTCATCGTGGGGGGAGCCGCACTCAGGGGCAACATCCGACGGGAATGCCGGCGCAAATCGCGCGTTGACCCCGGAGCCTCGGCTGCGGTTCAACTGCCCTCGTGCATCCCGCCAATTTCCTCCGCGGCGCCCTCGTCGCGCTCGCCGGTCTGACCCTGGGCTTCGCCCGGGCCGACGTCTCGCTGCATTCGCTCTTCACCGACCATGCGGTGTTGCAGCAGGGCCGCCCGGTGCCGATCTGGGGGCGGGCCGCCGACGGGGAGACCGTGACCGTGGCCTTCGGCGGACAGACCGTGAGCACCGTGGCCCAGAACGGGCGTTGGTCTGTCCGGCTCAAGCCGCTGAAGGCGACGGCCGAGGGGCGCACCTTGGAGGTCCGGGGCCGAAACACGGTCGTTTTGAGCGATGTGGTCGTCGGCGAGGTCTGGATCTGTTCGGGTCAGTCCAACATGGAATGGCCCCTGTCGGCGAGTTTCGAGCCATCGGCCGACATCGCGGCCAGCATCAATCCGAACCTGCGCCTCTTCACCGTCACCAAACGCCGTTCACCCGTGCCGCAGACCGAGTTGAACCATGCTCCGCATGCCTGGGGCACCGCCTCGCCCGAGGCCGTCCGCAAGTTCTCCGCCGTGGGCTACTATTTCGGCCGCGACCTGCAACCGGCCCTGGGTGTTCCCGTGGGCCTGATCCACAGCAGCTGGGGTGGATCTCCGGCCGAAGTGTGGATGAGCGAGGAGGCCATCAAGGCCGACCCTCTCTACACCCGCGACATCCTCGACCCCTACGTGCCGGTCAAGCGGGCCCATGAGACGGCACTCTCGAAGTGGCGCGCCGCCAAGGCCCAGGCCGAAGCCAAGGGCGAGAAGTTCACCCAGGGAGCCCCTGGTGCCCCCTGGTGCCCGGCCGAACTCTATAACGGCATGCTGCGCCCGCTCATGCCCTACGCGATCGCCGGAGCGATCTGGTACCAGGGCGAATCCAACGCCGGTCGGGCCTGGCAGTACCGGAGCCTCTTCGCCGACATGATCCGCAACTGGCGGCGTGACTGGAACCAGGGTGACTTCCCCTTCCTGGCCGTGCAGCTCGCGCCGTGGGACAAGAACCGCAAGCGCTCCCTCGCCGACATCACCGCCAAGCCGGTCGAGAGCGATTGGGCCGAACTGCGCGAGGCCCAGAACCACGTGGCCAAGACCCTTCCCCACGTGGGGGTCGCGGTGATCACCGACGCGGGCGACAAGGACGACATCCATCCCACCCGGAAGGCTCCGGTCGGAGCCCGTCTTTCGCTGCTGGCCCAGACCCTCGCCTACGGCAAGAAGGTGGAGTCGAGCGGCCCGACCTACGCCTCGTTGGGGCGCTCGGGTTCGACCCTGATCCTGAACCTGAACCACGCCCGCGGTCTCAAGACCTCGGATGGATCGGCCCCCAAGGGCTTCGCCATCGCGGGCCGGGATGGCGTGTGGCACTGGGCCTCGGCGGAGATCGCCGGATCGAGTGTCCGCCTGAATTCCCCGCGGGTCGCCCATCCGATCCAGGTGCGCTATGGATGGGATGACTTCCCGGTCCTGAATCTGGTCAACGGCAGCGGCCTCCCGGCTTCTCCCTTTCGCACCGACACCTTGCGCGGTGTCACCCAGAACTGAGCGATCCGGCCCGATGGGGCGGCGTCGAGGGCGGGGCCGCGGGCAGGGTCTTCGGGTCCCGCCCGCTGAGGCCCCGGCGCCGCGGTGAACCCCACGGTTCGCCGGCCGGCCCGGAGGTTGTTCCTGGAGCCTCCGGGAGCTGACCCTTCGGCGCAGTGAGGCTCTCGGGTTTGCCGGGCGGCGGTCCTGAGTGCTCTCTGCGGAAGACCGACTCGAGAACCGCGGCCGAGAGGCGCACCCGCTCGTCGGCGCGGAGGGTGTTCTCGAGAATCCACCGCTCGCTCATCGGATCGGGAGCGTGAGGATCCGGCGGAGGTTCCCGATGGAACACCAGCGAAGGCGCGGGGCCGGGTTCCGATGAGGGCTCTTGGCGGGTGGGCGGATTCCAGGCCAAGAGGATCCGCTCGATCGGGGCGTGCAGGTAATGCCGCCGGGAAAGCCATTCGGCGATCCGGGGCCGGTGGGAGGGATCGTCGCAGTATCGGCAGGCTTCGGCCAAACCGGCCAGCAATTCGCCCACCCACTCGCAGGCTCGGCCGGGTGACCGGGGAGCCCGGCCCGAGGCCAGGGCCAGGACGGTGTCTGGCGGCGGGGGATCCGGAACGCGATAGCACGGGGGATTCGATGGGGCGTTGGACGGAGCATTGGACAGAGCCATCCGGCCGTGGCCTCCCATCAGGGCCTCGGCGCTGGCGAGGGGGCCGGCGCAGAACCCGTCGATGTTGCCGCACCGCAGGTGGGTGTTGAGCTGGGCCGGAGGAATCACGGCCAGATGGAGGTGGTCCTCGGTCAGCCCCACCGTCCGCATCCAGTGCCGGATCAGGGCCTCCTGCGCCGAATGCCGCGAGGTCAGGCCCAGGGTCATGACCCGTCTGCGGCCGGGGCGCATCGGGTGCCCGGGTGCGCCGATGTCGGGCTGATCCGACGGCCAGAGCGACTCCGACAACACCAAGGTCTGGCCGCCGCGGCTCAGGATCATCCCGACCGTCAGCGGCGGTGGCTCCGGGCAAGGGTCGGTTTCGGCCATGAGGGCCAGGGGCAGTCCGCAGGGGACCGCTGCGGCCTGCAGTTGCCCGGTCAGCAGGCGATCGCGCAGTCCGGCTCCGCCCAGCTCCCGGTGCAGGCGGACCGACAGGCCCCGTCGGGACCAAAGTCCCAACTCGGCCGCGACGACCAACGGGGCGCTGGCCAGCTCCGCGGTGAACCCCAGAGTCAGCTCGGTCTTGGGCCGGGGCGAAGGCGTGTCCGGCATCACCATGAGGGCCCTCGGAGGCAGTTCCCGGGCCAGTCTCGACCCGGTGCGGTTGAACGGCCCGTCACCTGCTTCTCTAAGTTTCGATGTGTTGGATGAACCTGTTTCATGCATGAAGGCGCCCCTCGACAGCCGGCAGCTCCACGCGTTCGTCATCCTCGCCCGCACGGGCAGTTTCACCCAGACGGCCCGTGAATTGTTCCTCACCCAGTCGGCCGTCAGCCATTCCATGAAGGCGTTGGAGACCGACGTGGGCTGTCGCCTTTTGGACAGATTGGGCAAGAAAGTGTTGCTGACGCAGGCGGGGGAACAGCTGCTCGTCCACGCCGATCGGGTGCTCCAGGAGATGGCCAGCGCCCGTTCGGGCATCGAGCGGTTGGGCAAGTGGGGAGTCGGCCGACTGCGGATCGTGGCCCCGGCCGCGCTGTGCGCCTACCTGCTTCCGGCGGTGCTCCGGGAGTTCAAGGAGAGCTTTCCGCAGAGCCTCATCAGTGTGGAGGCGGGCGACTCGGCTTCGGCCGTGGCCATGATCGAATCCAACCGCGCCGACCTGGCCTTGACGCTCGAGCCCAAGCACGAGGAGCGCTTCCAGTTCGTGCCGCTGTTCTCCGACGAACTGGCGTTCATCGCCTCACCCAAGCATCCGTGGGCCCGATCCGGTTCGGTGCCGCGGGGAGAGATCTCGCGTCAGAGCGTGGTGGTCTATGGGCAGCGCAGCCTCACTTGGCGCATCCTGGACGCGTATTTCCGCGAGGAGGGAATCGCGCTCAACACGGTCACCGAGATGGGCAGTTTCGAGGCTCTCAAGGAGCTGGTGAAACTCAATCTCGGGGTGGGCATCCTGGCTCCCTGGGTCGCCGCTCCCGAATTGCGCAACGGGTCGCTGGTGGCCCTGCCGCTGGGCCGCCGCAAGGCCCGCCGCGACTGGGGTGCCCTGCACTGGCGCACACGGCGACTGACCCTGGCCGAGGAGACCTTTCTCGGCCTGTGCCGCACGGCCTCCGAAGACCTCTTCCAGGCCGGAGCGGTGGCGGTGGCCGACTGAACCCGACCCGGGCCGAGCGGGTTCAAGGGTGGGGCCGCCGGTGCGGTCGGGCCGCTGTCAGTCGTTCGCCCGAGGCTTGGAGGCCACGCCGCCCGGGATCGGCCGGAACACTTCACCGCGCACGGCGTCCCGGAGCAGGTAGGCCAGGAAGAGCGAATTGTGGTGCAGGTAGCGCCCCACCAATCGGCGCGGTTCGGAGGCCATCCGGTGGAGCCAGGTCAGGCCGCAGCGCTGCATCCAGGCCGGGGCGTCGGCGCGGAGGCCCGCGTTCACGTCGAAGGCCTGACCCACCGACAGGAGCACGCCGCGATCGATCAGCGGCTTGACCCGGGCGATCCAGCGTTGCTGCTTCGGGGTTCCCAGACCCACCCAGATGAAATCGGGTCTGATCCGGCGCAGGTCATCGAGGATCCGGGCATCGTCATCCCCGAGGAACCCCGCCAGATCGCAACGGCCATGGAACGAGCCGACGACGCTCAAGCCCGGGTTCAGGGCCGTGAAGCGCTCCACCAGAGCCCGACCGCAGGCCTCCGACCCGCCCAACAGGTAGTGCGTGAGCCCGGGAGGCGAATGGATCAGCGCATGGCGGAAGAAAGCCGGGCCGTACACGCGGTCTTTCATGCCGGCTCCGGCGGCATTCAAGAGCCAGAGCAGGGGTGAACTGTCGGGGATGAAGCGATCGAAGCATTCCGAGGTCCGTCGGTAATCGGGATCGGAGCGGCGCAGCGTGACGATCTGGGTGTTGCAGAATTCGATCGCCGCCGGCGACGGGCCCCCGGCCAGACGTTGGCACAGGGCCAGAGCGCCCGCGTGGTCGGTGACCGTCAGCGGGGTTCCCAGGCAGGCGATTTCGCGCGGTGCCGGGGAGAGGCCGGAGGAGGGGGCTTCGTCCGAGGGCATGTCCCCTTGAGCCAATCCAAGCTTTCGACCCGGAGCGAGCAGTTTCGAGCGGTCGTCCCCCGGTAAGACGATCCCGCCGAGGTCTGCCAGCCCGGACGGCGGGAATCGGTCCTGCGGTTCGGACTTCTGGTCGGCCGGGGTTTTGCCGTAGGGTCACCGCCGTCATGGACACGCCGACCCGAGAAGAGTTCGCGGAGCTGGCCCGCCAAGGGAATTGCATCCCGGTGGCCCGTCGCCTGCTCGCGGATTTTGAAACCCCCTTGTCCGCCTACCAAAAGCTGCGGGGACAGGGCGAGTCGTTCCTCTTCGAGTCGGTGGAGGGCGGAGAACATCTCGGACGCTATTCCTTCGTGGGCTGCAGCCCGCGCTCGGTCATCCGGCAGACCGCCGACCGGGTGGAGGTGCTGGAACAAGGCCGCGTGGTGGAGACCTACCGGGTTTCCCCGCAGCCGGGTCCACCCGGTGAGAAGGTGGTTCGTGACGGACTTCAGGTGGTGGAGGCGGTGCTCTCCGGCTTTGTTCCGGTGCCCGTGCCCGGCATGCCCCGGTTCACCGGTGGGGCCGTGGGATTCATCGGCTATGAGTTCATCCACGATGTGGAGCCGGTCGTGCCACGCCCGCCCAAGGACGAGTTGGGCACTCCCACGGTGTATTTCATCATCGCCGATCAGGTCCTGGTCTTCGACCGGGTGGCCCAGACCCTGGCGGTGATCGTCCATGCCGTGGTGCCGCCGGGCGGGGATCCCGCTGTGGCCTACGAGGATGCGGTGTCCGAGATCGACCGGCTGGTGGCGCTGCTCGAGCAACCCCTCCAGAGCCGGGCGGTGGCCCTCGAGCCCCAGGCTCCCGACGCGCCGTTCGTCTCCAACACCCCGCGGGAGCAGTTCCTGGCCAATGTGGTCCGCTCGAAGGAGTTCATCCGCTCGGGCGACATCATCCAGATCGTGGGTTCCCAGCGCTTCAGCGCCCCGGTGAAGGCGTCGCCGACCGAGATCTACCGGGCCGTGCGCTCGATCAATCCCTCGCCCTACATGTTCCTCCTCGAGTTGGAGGGATTCGCCCTGGTGGGGGCTTCGCCTGAACTGCATGTGCGGTGCGAAGACCGGGCCGTGGAGATCCGCCCGATCGCCGGCACCCGCCGTCGCGGCGCCAACGAGGCCGAAGACCTCGCTCTGGAGCAGGAGCTTCTGGCCGACCCGAAGGAACGGGCCGAACACGTGATGCTCGTGGATCTGGCCCGCAACGACATCGGTCGGGTATGCGACTACGGCAGCGTGGCGGTTCGCGACCTCATGGTCATCGAGCGCTACAGCCACGTGATGCACATCGTCTCCCAGGTCAATGGCCGGCTCTCGTCCGAACGCAGCGCGTTCGACCTGATGCGGACCACCTTCCCGGCGGGCACCCTGAGCGGCGCTCCGAAGATCCGGGCGATGCAGATCATCTCCGAACTCGAAGGCACCACCCGCGGCCCCTATGGCGGCTGCGTGGGTTATTTCGGGTTCAACGGCAATGCCGACCACTGCATCACCATCCGGACGGCGCTGGTGAAGGACGGGGTGGCGTATGTCCAGGCCGGGGGCGGCTGGGTCAATGATTCCGACCCCGAGGCCGAGTTCGACGAGACGGTCAACAAGTCGAAGGCCATGCGGAAGGCCATCTCGCTGGCCGAGCACTTCCCGCGTTGAAGCGGGTGCGGTTTTTCATCCGGAAACCCGATCCCCTGCGGATCTGGGGCTCAGGTCCTCATTTCAGGGCCACGATCATCTGCACTTCGGTGGCGGAGTTGGCCGGCAGCCCGGCCACGCCCACGGCGGCGCGCACATGGCGACCGTCATCGCCCAGCAGGGCCACCAGCAGATCGCTGGCCCCGTTGATGACCTTGGGGCTGTCCGGGAATCCGGCCACGCAGTTGACGTAGCCGCTGACGGAGATCACGTGGTCCACGCGGTCGAGGTCGCCCAAGGCCAGCCGGGTGCAGGCCAGCAGGTTGAGGGCGCAGAGTCTGGCCGCCTCGTAGCCCTGCTCGATCGTGAGGTCGTCGCCGACTTTGCCGGCGTACTGGATCTTGCCCTCCCGGCTGGCGATCGCGCCCGGGAGGTACAGGGTTTTGCCTTCGATGCGGAAGGGCAGGTAGTTGCCTCCGGGAGGGGGAGGCGACGGCAGGGTGAGGCCGAGTTCGGCCAGCTTGGATTCGATGCGGCTCATCGGACGGACCGTGACCGCAATTCACCGTGGGCGCGAGTGCGGCGTTGGTTTCACGATAGGCGACCGTGCCTCCGCGGCATGGCCGGGGTTGACGCCTGTGGGCTTCAATGGATCCGTCTGTTTGAACCTGTCATCGAATCAAGAACATGCCCAATCCCTGGACCGGCAAAGGAAACCCCTACACCCGCAAAGAAGTCCGTGAGCGCCTGATGGACACCATCAAGAAGGGCGACGCGGTGATCGCCGCCGGCGCCGGCACCGGCATCAGCGCCAAGTTCATCGAGAAGGGCGGGGCCGACCTGATCATCATCTACAACTCCGGCCGCTTCCGCATGATGGGCCACGGCTCGACCTGCGGCATGATGGCCTATGGTGACGCCAACGCCATCGCCATGGAGATCGGCGAGTACGAGGTGCTGCCCGTCGTCGAGGAGGTGCCCGTGATCTGCGGCGTGCATGCCACCGATCCGCGTCGCCGCATGTGGCATTGGCTGGGCAAGGTGAAGGAGATGGGCTTCAGCGGCGTGAACAACTTCCCGACCCACACCATCGTGGACGGCCATTTCCGCGGCGTGCTCGAGGAGACGGGCATGAGTGTCCAGAAGGAGTACGAGATGATCGCGTTGGCCCGGAAGATGGACCTGTTCTCGATCGTCTATGTGGGGTCGCCCGAGGAAGCCGTCGAAATGGCCAAGGCGGGGGCCGATGCCATCATCGCTCACGTCGGGACCACGGTCGGTGGCAGCATCGGCGTGCAGAAGGCGGTGGTGAGCTGGGACTTCACCCTCAAACGCACCCAGGAGATCATCGATGCGGCGTCGCGTGTGCGGAAGGACATCTTCTTCCTCTGTCACGGTGGCCCCATCAATACACCGGCCGATGCCGACCGCGTGATGAAGCACACCGACGCCGTGGGCTTTGTCGGCGCCAGCTCTCTGGAGCGCATGGGCGTGGAGGCCTCGCTGACGAACCTCACGAAGGAGTTCAAGCGCCTGAAGGCTCCGGCCGCCAAGAAGTTCGGCAAGAAGAAGTAGGGCGTATCTCCGACCGAGGGCCTGTCTGCGGTGGCTGGGCCACAGGACAGGCCCTGCGCGTGCGGGCGGACCGGTCGGATCGCTCCGTCTGCCTACTCCGGACCTGCCCGCAGCCGGGCCATGAAGCGGTCTGAGGTCGGAGGTCTGAGGTCGCAGGTCAGGGCTTTTGGGCCGGCGACTCGTTCGAGGCGGCGGCCCGGATCTCCCGGAGCAGGTCTTCCAGTTGCCACTCGTTGCTGGGCAGCACCGCCTGGATCCGACCGGAGGGTCGGACCACCACCGTGCGGAGGTTGTGCTCCATCTTCTCAGGGGGCACGTCGCGTCCGAAGATCAGGCCGAAATGGCCGGTCAGCGGCTCGAGTTGATCCCACGCTCCCGTGGCGAGGGTCCACTGCGCGGGATCGTAGTGTTGGCGCTCGGCATAGGCTCGCAGGAGTTCCGGCGTGTCGTGTTCCGGGTCGAAGGAGATGGAGAGGAATCGGAGGTTTTTCGGGGCCTCGGGTTGGCCGGCCAGAGTTTTCTGGGCTCGTCCGAAGAGGTCGGTCATCCGCGGACAGAAGTCGGGATAGGGGCAGCGGGTGAAGATGAAGGTGAAGGCCAGGACTTGACCCCGAAAGTCCGACAACCGGATCACCTTCCCCAATTCATTGGTCAGCGTGTAGTCGGGCAGCATCGATCCGGCCTCGAGCAGGGGCACCGACGAGGTGATGCGGACCGGGGGTGCGGCGGCCGTGGCGTTGGTGTCGGAGCCGAGCACCTGGATGCGGTCGATCCATCCGTCGTTGGTGGTGACGAGCATGCGGAAGGCGATCCGGTCTCCGGGTTTGAGTCCCTGGAGTTCCTTGGGCTCCTTCACGTCGAAGGGCATGGTCATGG
This sequence comes from Verrucomicrobiales bacterium, assembly GCA_027490985.1. GTDB lineage: Bacteria > Verrucomicrobiota > Verrucomicrobiia > Limisphaerales > UBA9464 > SXXZ01. The sequence goes on along the minus strand of JAIXXC010000293.1, from coordinate 38,921 downwards.
CGGGCATGAAGCCGGGGATTTCGTCGTGCTTGACCACCACCGACCGCCTTTCGGGTTCCACCCGCCGAACCACGCCGCGGACGGAGTATTCCCGGGGCGTTTCTTCCGTGGATGCCCCGGTCGCCGCCGGAGCGGGGGACTTTTGCTTGCAGCCGATCAGGCCGAAGGCGATGAGCACGGACGCGAACCAGGGGAGCCACTTCATGCTGAGTCGATCGTAAACCAGGCCGGGCTCCGGGCAAACGGCGAAGACTGTGGGGGAGAACCGCTGGAGGTCGTACTCAGACGACCGTGGCTGCGGCGCTCTCCCGGACCCGGTCCATCACCACGTCGGCCATCATCGGGGCCATGCCGATGCTGCGGCTGTACCAGACCCGCTTGCCCCGGAGGTCGGTGGGGTTGATCCAGGTGGGTTCCCCTCGCCGGAAGCGTTCCTGCACGGCCTCGGCCGGGGCTCCGAGCATCACCGGGATGTCCTCGTAGCTGTGCAGGCCGTCGCTGATGAAGAAGGGCACCACGATGACGTGGCCGGTCTCGGCCAGCGTGTAGGCCTCGGCGATCCGGGGATCCTCTTCCATGAAGAGGGGGTGCACATCGTGGTAGATGCCCCGGGTCCGGATGAAGCGCACCTGATCTTCGATGGCTCGCCGGGAGTTCTCGTTGTTGCCGGTGCCGTGACCGGCGATGAAGAGCGAGCAGTCGGCCGGCGAGGGCGCATCCGGGCCGGAACCCACCACTTCGCGGGCCCGGGCCAGGATGACATCGGTCATGCGCGCGTGGGTGCCCACCGGGCCGCAGTAATGCACCTGCCGGCCGGCGCGCTGCTGGATCCTGGGGAATTCGGTCTGTCCGCGCCCGGCCAGTCCGAGTTCGCGGGGGATGACCTCTTCGGTGAAGTAGCCGTCGCTGATGAAGAGCGGCACCACGAACACCCGCGGCGCATGCACTCCGCGCAGGACTCCGGAGAACGCCGGGTGCTCCTTCCAGAAACCGGTCAGCACCTGCGCGAAGGCACCCCGTCGGCGCAGTTCGTCGGCATGTTGGTGGGTCGGCGCGGCCGAATCGGCGTTCACGGTCGACCCATGGCCCAGCAACACCAGCGCGGCATCCGAAAATTCTCCAGTCACGGCATCCAGTGTGCGGCCAACCCGGCCGGGCGCAAGGGGAGCGCGAAGTCCGTGGGGCGGAACCGATCCCGCGGTTGACTCCGGTCGTCCGGGCGGCGGAGGGTTTCCAGCGAACTCCTCCCGCCATGAACACGCTGAAGACCCTTGCCTTCCTCACCCTCGCCCTCGCCTCGGCCGCCGGTGCCCGGGCCGCCTCGCCCCACATCGGGGTCGGCGCCAAGCCCGAGAAAGGGGCCAAGGTGTTCTTCGATGGTTCCCAGGAGATGCTCCACTCGAAGTGGACCTACTGGAAAGGGCCGGGCTTCAAGTCGTCACTGCCGGTCAAGTGGCCCATCGTGGCCGACCCGGTGGACGCCGGCACGGTGATGATGACCGACGATCGGGTGGCCGATGGGGGCAAGTTCGGCACGTCGGACCTGGTGACGGTCCAGGAGTTCCGCGACTGCCGCGTGCATGTCGAGTTCCGCATCGCCAAGCCCGGGGGCAACAGCGGGGTCTACCTGCAGAACCGCTACGAGATCCAGGTGCTCGATGGCGACAAGACCCCGCACGGCATGGCCGCGGTGATCAACGAGACGCCTTCGCCCTATCACGCCTACAACGGCACCGGAAATTGGAACGCCTACGACATCACCTTCCGCGCCGCCCGTTTCAAGGACGGCAAGCTCGTGGAGAAGCCACTGGTCTCGATGTACTTCAATGGTCAGCTCGTCCACACCAACGTGAGCATCCAGCAGGTGTGGGGCGGCCCCAACTCCGGTCTCGACGGCGGCAACGACGGGGGCAAGGGCATCACCGACACCCCCGGTGGTCTCAAGCTGCAGAACGAGGGACACGATGTGCGCTACCGCAACATCTGGATCCGTGAACTGAACCTCAAGAAGGCCGACACGCGCTTCTGAGTCGCGGTCCGGATTTGGATCCGGATCCGGGGTTCGGAATTGGGACCGTCCGCGGGTGCGGCGGTCAGATCGGGCGCCGGTGCAGGCGCTCGTGGGCGGCCTTGATGAAGCCGACGAAGAGCGGATGCGGGCGGTTGGGCTTGCTCAGGAACTCCGGGTGCGACTGGGTGGCGATGAAGAAGGGATGCGCGGGGATCTCGATCATCTCCACCAGCTGGTTGTCCGGAGTCGCGCCCCCGATGATGAACCCGGCCTTCTCGAAGGCCTCGCGGTAGGCGTTGTTGAACTCGTAGCGGTGGCGGTGGCGTTCGAGCACCACATCCTTGCCGTAGAGCCGTCGTGCCAGTGATCCGGGCTTCAGCGCGCATTCCTGGGCCCCGAGGCGCATCGAGCCGCCCTTGCGCTTCACGTGGCGCTGGGTCTCCTGGAGGTGGATCACCGGGTGCGCGTTGTTCTCGACGAACTCCGTGGAATTGGCTCCGGTGAGGCCCAGGACGTTGCGGGCGAACTCGATGGTCGCGATCTGCATGCCCAGGCAGAGGCCCAGGTAGGGGATGCCCGTTTCGCGGGCGTATCGGGCCGCCCGGATCTTGCCCTCGATGCCCCGATCGCCGAAGCCGCCCGGAACCAGAATGCCCCCGAGGTCTTTCAGCTTTTTGGCGGGGTCGTCGCCCTCGAGGTCTTCGGCCTCGATCTGGACGATCTGGACTCCGGAGTCGGTGGCGATACCCGCGTGCTTGAGGGATTCGTAGACCGACTTGTAGGCGTCCTGCAGTTCGACGTACTTGCCCACCACGCCGATGCACACGCGGTGTTGCGGGGCGATCAGGCGGCGGATGATGTCCTGCCAGTGGGCCATGTTGGCCGGAGGCAGGTTCAGTTGGAGCGTCTGGCACACCAGATCGTCCATGTGCTCGCGCTGCAGCATCAGCGGCACTTCGTAGATCGTGTTGTCGACGTCCTTCTCCTCGATCACCGCATTGAAGGGCACGTTGCAGAACATCGACAGCTTGCTGCGCACGTCCTGGCCCAGGGGGTGTTCACAGCGGGCCACGAGCACATGCGGCGCCAGGCCGATCTCGCGCAGTTTGGCCACGCTCTGTTGCGAGGGCTTGGTCTTCAGTTCACCGGCCGCCTTGATGAACGGGATGTAGGTGACGTGGATGAAGCACACGTTGCCGGGGCCGGCCTCGAGGGCGAACTCGCGGATGGCCTCCAGGAAGGGCAACCCCTCGATGTCACCGACCGTGCCGCCGATCTCGGTGATGAGCACATCGGCTCCGGACAGGGAGGCCAGACGGGTGATGCGCCGCTGGATCTCGTCGGTCACGTGCGGGATCACCTGCACGGTCTTGCCGAGGTACACCCCGTCGCGCTCGTTCTTGAGCACCTGCTCATAGACCTGGCCGCTGGTCGTCGCGTTGGCGCGGCTCAGCTTGGTGTTGGTGAAGCGCTCGTAGTGCCCGAGGTCGAGGTCGGTCTCGGCGCCGTCGTCGAGCACGTACACCTCGCCATGCTGATACGGGCTCATGGTGCCGGGGTCGACATTCAGGTAGGGGTCGAACTTCTGGAAGGCGACGGTCAGGCCGCGATTCTCCAGCAGGGTGCCGAGCGCCGCCGCGGTGAGACCCTTGCCGAGGGAGCTCACGACGCCGCCCGTGACGAAGATGTACTTCATGGAATGTTACGGTCCCAAGGCGTCCACCCGGGCATCAAGGAAAACTTCCCGGTACCGGGACGGGCGGAAATCGAGTCGGGTGCGATTGGAGTGTGGTTGGAGTGCCGTTGGAGTGCGGTCTCTTGGGGGGCTCAGTCTTGGATCGCGTGGTCATCGAGGAAGATCCACTTCTCGACCTCGATGCGGTGGCGGTTCAACGCGGCCGCATACTCGGGTTTGCGGATCAGGCTGGAGGGCGAGTTCATGATCATCTGCACCTTGGAATGCGGCAGGTGGTGGCGCAGCAGGCTCAGGCACGCCTCGTAGTCGCGGCTATCGTAGCCGACGCCCAGCTTGCGATAGGCCTCGTCGCTCGAGAGGGCGTCGCCCCGCTCGGTGAGCATGCGGTCCACCGCGTGGGCGCCGAAGCCCGCACCCCGGCCGTCGAAGTACAGCAGGCAGATGGCCCCGACTCCGTAGTGGACGATCTCGCGGACCGACCGCTTGAACTTGTCCCGGTTGTCGGTGTTGGTGAGCGGCAGGCGGTTGAAGAGCGACTCGCTCTGCAGCCGGATGACCGGCAGGTCGTAGATCTTGGGCTTGCCGTAGGTCAGCACCACGAACTCCTGCGCGCTGACGATGTCGAAGTACACGTGGACCCGGAACCAGTAGGGCGTGCTGATGAGGGAGACCAGCGGGTCGCCTTCCCGGCCCTTGCGGAACTCCAGAAAGCGTTCGTAGTCGATGGTGACGATGAAGCGGTTGTCCCGGATCAGGTAGCAGTCCTTCACCCACGGGCGGTGCCCGGTCATCCGGGCTTCGATGTCGTCTTTGTGGGCGCGGAATTGCGCCTCGGTCAGCAGCACCTCGCTGTTCACCGGCTTGACCGGCAGGAAGTAGCTGGCCGTGTAGATGAAGCGCTGGGCATCGGGCAGGGCCTTCGGCGAAAAGGGTTCCACCGGCTCCGGGGGCTGCATCGATTTGACGGAAGTGAGGCCCGGCCGATCCAACCGGTGCCCCGAGGTGGCCTTCGAGGCCAGGTAGGCCAGGTTGAAGGGCGAGGGCTCGAACTCGATGGGCTCGGCCCGGATCACCCGGAGGCCCTGAGCCCGCATGGCCTCGATCTTGTCGGGATTGTTGGTCAGCAGGATGAACCTGGCCTTCTTGAGGCCGAGCAGCGTGGCCGCGTGCATGACATCCTCGTAGTCGCGGTAGTCTTTCTTCAGCCCCATCGCCGCATAGGCCTGGAAGGTGGAAATGCGGTCTTCGCTGGCCTGGACGAGCATGCGGTCGCGGGCCTTGGCGATGTATCCGACGCCCCGGCCTTCCTGCATGAGGTAGAACAAAATCCCGTTCCCCCGTCGGGCGATGGTCTCCAGAGCCCCCTCGAGTTGCTGCACGCAGTCGCAGTCGCAGCCCCGGAGGGTCTCGCTGGTGACGCAGGAGGAATGGATCCGGGTGTACAACGGCTTGCCGGAGGCCAGATCGCCGTGGGCCAAGGCGATGATGTAGCCCTTGTGGATGAGGTCCTGGAACACGTGGGCCTGGAAGGGCCCCTGGCGGGTATCCACGGTGCAGGAGGCCACGTACAGGGTCGTGCCGTGGATCGGGCGATCCATCCGGGATTGCTTCCGGGTGGAGTCCACCCGGGGTATCCCCAGTTGGGTGAGCCAGTCGTTGACGTCTGTTTTGGTGCTCCGTCGCTTGGTTTTTGGCTTGTCGGTGGGCATGGGATGGGCAGCGTTTGCCCCGATTCGCGGATCCTGCAGCTTGTTTGCCAATTGTGGCATCGGCGTTGCTTCCGTGGATCGAAGGTCTGAAAACGCCAGATCCGGTCGTGTGAGATCCCGCACAGCGGGTGACCGTGGCCGAAAATCACCAACCTGAACAAAATGAACACCCATCGACTCACGATCGCCGCTGCCGCCGCACTCGCGCTCAGCGCCCGTGAAACTGCCCAGGCCCAAAGCTCGACCAACGTCCTCGACAAGACCCTGATCGAGGCCGTTCCGCTCGAGGAGTCGGTCATGCCGACCGTGCGCCCCGTCAATTCGGTCTATGGCACCGATCGCAGCGTGATCGATACTCCCCGGAATGTGACCATCATCTCCCGGGAGCAGTTGGACGCCATCAACATCTTCGATGTCCGCGACTTCTCCAAGCTGACCTCCAGCTCCTACACCCGGTCCAACTTCGGCGCACCGACCACCCCGGACATCCGCGGCCAGATCGCCGACACCTTCGTCAACGGCATGCGCACCGGCTTGACCAGCAACGGCAACGGCATGCCGGTCAATTTCAACGCGGTGGAATCGGTGAACATCATCAAGGGTCCCGCTTCGGTGGTTTATGGGCCCTCACAGTATGTCGGCGGCTACATCGACCTGCAGTCCAAGAAGCCCTACTTCGACGGGTTCCATGGCGAAGTCATCGGCACCTACGGCATGTATGATCAGCGCCGCTGGACGGCCGACATCGGAGCCCCCATCAAGGACAACCTGGCCTACCGTCTGAGCTACTCCGGCGAGCAGTCCGGCAGCTACTACTACGACGGATTCCGCCGGACCCAGGCGGGCTACGGCGCGATCACCTGGATCGCCAGCGACAACTACACCCTCGATTTCAACAACGAATTCCTCTGGGGCAACTACACCGAGAACTTCGGTGTGAATCGCCCCACGATGAACCTCATCAACAACGGGCTCTACCGGACCGGCATCAACACCAACAACTTCCCCGGTCTGCCCTCCGATCCGCAGAACTCGAAGTACGTGACCTCCGGGTTCCCGACGGTCAACCAGATGCAGCTCGGGCCCGAGGTGCCCCTGAACCGCCGTCTGCGCGTGCTCCGCCCGGGAGACGACTCCGAGGGCATCAGCTACAACGCCCAGGTGGTGCAGACCATCAAGCCGGGTGGTGACTGGGAGTTCGTGAACAACTCGTTCTTCCGCTACATCCGGCGCGAGACGATGTCGTCGTACTACTACTCCGAGATCATCGACCCGAGCCTCTCGCTCGAGAACCGCACCGAGGCCCGCTACACCGGTGAGCAGCACAGCATCAACACCGGCTTTTCGGTGCGCTACCAGCAGGTCGAGGCCTACAACGACTTCTTCAACGAGCCGGCCGGTGTCTGGGACATCACCCAAGACCGCAATTTCATCAACATCTACAACGCCGACTACTTCAAGGCCGGCGGCAGCTTCGCGCCGGTCCCGGGATGGCCCAACCGCTACTTCATGCCGGTCAACGGCGACTCGGGCATCAGCAAGACCTGGCAGGTCGGGCCCTACTGGCAGCATGACTGGAAGGTCACCGACAAGTTCTCGCTGCTGGCGGGTGTGCGCGAGGATGTGATGTTCGCCGACTACATGGATCCGGCGGGCTGGATCCCCGGCGACACCACCACGATGGGCATGTTCAACGCCAACGCCAGCGCGGTGTACAAGTTCCAGCCCACCTGGTCGGGCTATGCCACCTACAACTGGAGCCAGAACCCGGCGGGCACCGTCGGCAATGGTGGCGGCATCACCACCCAGGGTGCAGCCAAGTTCTCTTCCGGCGGATTCCACACCGAGGCGGAGTTGTTCGAGATCGGCAGCAAGCGGAGCATCCTGGATGGCCATGGCTACCTCAACCTGGCCGTCTTCCAACAGGTCCGCGCCGATCAGAACACGGTCACCCGCCAGATCACCGAGATCGACACCCGCGGTGTGGAGTTCGAGTTGAACTTCCAGCCGAACCGCAACTTCTACACGACGTTGGGCTATTCCTACCTCCAGGCCGAATCCAGTGCGGCCGGTTTCGATGTGGGCAACACCACGCTGGTGTCCCCGGCCGACCGGTTCTTCTCGGCTCCTGCAGGTCCGATCCGCCGTCAGGGCACGCCGGAGCACCTGTTCAACCTGTTGACCACCTACAAGCTGGATTGCGGCGCGGGTGTCAGCGCGAACCTGGTCGCCACCGGTGACATCTGGAACAACAATGTGGGTTCGCTGATCATCCCGGCGCAGTACACGATGGATGTGACGGTGTTCTACGAACGCAAGAACTGGGACGCCCGGATCATGCTGTTGAACGTCACCGACGAGAAGAACTGGGGCGCTCCGAACGGCGTGTATGGCAACGAGTCCATCATCGCCGAATTGCCCTTCCGCCTCGAGGGGCGGGTCGCCTACCGGTTCTGATCCCGGTCTGAAGTCCTCTCCCACAGGGGCGGCGCACCTTCGGGTCGCCGCCCCTTTTCACAACGCCGTCCCCCCTTCTGCACGAGTCCGCCTGTCATGAAATCCAGTCTCTCCCCGGTGCTCCTCCTTTGCCTGATGATGGCCTGTCTGGTTGCCGGATGTGCCGCCCGCCCGTCGACATTCTCGTCGTCGCGTCCTGTCGGTCCGTCCGTTCCGTCAGGCCCGTCCGAATCCTCGCCCATGCCGGTCAAGGTGGTCATCGTCACCCTTTTCGAGCCGGGTGAAGACACCGGCGATCGCCCGGGAGAATACCAGTTCTGGGTCGAGCGTGAGCATCTCGACCGCAAGCTGGAGATCCCGGGGACCTACCGCCCCCTGCGCTACCGCGACGATGGCGTGCTGGCCGTGTGCACCGGCGGAGGCATCGCCCGTTCGGCGGCCGTCATCGCCGCGCTGGCCCGCGATCGGCGGTTCGATTTCCGCAAGGCCTATTGGATCACCGCCGGCATCGCCGGCATCGACCCGGCCGATGGGACCCTCGGCAGTGCCGCCTGGGCCGAGTACATCATCGACGGCGATCTGGCCCATGAAATCGATCCGCGCGAGATGCCCGCCGACTGGCCCACCGGCTATGTGCCGCTGAGTCAGTCCAAACCCTACGAAGAGCCCCGGAAGAACCGCCTCGGCGATGTGGTGTTCCGCCTCAACCCGGGCCTGGTCGACTGGGCCTACCGCCTGACCCGGGATACCCCGCTCATGGAGACGGACATCATGATCCAGAACCGCAATCGCTACACGCAGCATCCCAAGGCGCGTCAATCGCCCTCCGTCATGAAGGGTGACAATCTGGCCGCCTCGACCTTTTGGCATGGCCGGTTGATGAATCAGTGGGCCAATGACTGGACTCGCTATTGGACCGACGGTCAGGGCAACTACGTCACCACCGCCATGGAAGACAGCGGCACCTTGCAGGCCCTGACCTTTCTGGGTCAGTCGGGCAGCGTGGACACCAATCGGGTCCTGGTGCTGCGCACGGCCAGCAATTTCGACATGCAGCCGCCCGGAAAGACCGCCGCCGAAAACCTCGTCGAAGAAAACAGCGGCAAGTTCTCGGCTTACATCCCCAGCTTGGAGGCCGCTTACGGTGTCGGCAGCCGGGTGGTGCATGAACTCGTGAACCACTGGTCCCGATACGCGGACACGATTCCCCAAACTCCCGCCCCATGAACTTCTGGATGACGCTGATCCGTGGCCTCGCCGGCCTTCGCGGCGCTCTGACCCTCGCCCTCGGTCTGGCCGGCGGAGGGTCGGTCCGGGCCGAAGCCTTCCCGGCCCGCTTCGAGGAACTCAAGCGGACGCTTCCCAAGCCCGAGCTGTACCGCTTGCTCTACGCCATGCCCAAGGGCGGCGATTTGCACCATCACGCCGGCGGTTGCTGGCGCATGGAGGACCTGTATTCGGCGGCCACCAACCGTTCCATCGTGGGCACCAACCGGTTCTTCACTAGGGTCCGTGCGGGCGGGTGTGCGGGCGACACCAACGACTGGACCCGCTTCGCCACGATCTCGGCCTTCCAGTGGAGCGCGATGGATGAGTGCCGCCGTTCGGAGTACGCGGCCCTCGATTCCCTGTCGCCGACCCAGGCCCGCGAGTGGATGAACTCGCTGCGCCTCGATGCGCCGGGCGAGGGGCGCGACGAGTTCTTCGAGCGGATCTGGCCGCGACTCGGGGCCGTGGGGCGCGATGCTCACATCGCCGCCGAGATGATGGTCCGGACACTTCAGCGCTACGGGGCCGAGGGGGTTCGCTACATCGAGGCCCAGACGATCCCCGACCTCTACGTGGCCGCCGATGGCTTGATGCTCGATCCGGAGGAGGGGCAACGCATTCTGAAGCGTCGGTTGTCCCAGCCGGACGCGCTGGCCTCCGGGGTCACGCTGCGTTTGCAGTTCGTGGTGCTGCGATTCACCCCCAATGCCGTGCAGCGGGTGGAGCAGGCTTATGACTGGGTCTCTCGCCATCGGGACACTTGGGTGGGCATCAACATGGCCGGTCGCGAGGACAACGACAAAGGCCACCCGCGGCGTTTCCTGGAGGTGTATCGCAAGATGCGCCGTCAGCACTCGGGCATCGGCCTGTCGATCCATGCCGGCGAGGTGGATGAACCCAACGCCCACATGCGCGACACACTCATGCTGGGGGCCACCCGATTGGGCCATGGCAACAACGTGCTCACCGACGACGATCTGGTGCTGCACCTGCGGCATGGCGTGGCCTTCGTGGAGATCAACCTCGTGAGCAACCTGCTCCTGGAATACGTGGGCGACTATTCCCAGCACCACTTCCCGGAGATGCTCCGGCTCGGGGTTCCCTGCGGCCTGTCGACCGACGATTCGGGCATGTGGGATTCCGGGATGACCGACGAGTACCTGACGGCCGTGAGCGAGTTCAACCTCACGTGGGACGAGTTGGTCCGCTGCGGACGCAACTCGCTCCAGTGGTCCTTCTTGGAGGAGTCCCTCAAGACCCGACTCCTCGCCGAATACGACCGGGATATCCGCGCCTTCGAGCAGCGTTTCGGGGGCGACGACTGGCGATCGAAGCTCGAGTCGGTGAAACCCGTCGCCTATGGGTTCGCCCGTCGGCGCTGGGGAATCGGCTACTGAGCCGGGCTCACCGGATGCGCCGCCGGCGAGGTGATCCACGCGCCCACCTTGTCGGCCCAGCGCTTGCCGTGTTCGCGGAGGCCGGGTCCGCTGAAATGGACCCCCTTGCCGCCCGAATCCCGAAGGGATCCCTTCAGCGCATCGGAGTCGGGGCCTTCGAGGGCGATGTGATCCCGCCACAACGACGCCTGCGCGGCCCGGATGTCGGGTGAGGCCTCGTCGCCGGGCACATGGTAGCTGACCTGCGCCACGAACCACGGAGGCTCCCAGCCGATGCGTCGGCGCGACTCGCCGATCACCCGCGTCAGGTACTCGCGATAGAGCGGGCCCGCGAGGGTCCGTGAGGCATCCGCCTGGTTCGCGTCGCTCTCGCCCTGATGCCACAACACGGCCCGGAATCCGCCAGGACCCACGGGAGTCATGCGGGCCACCAGACCTTCGAAGGCCGCGCCGTCGCTTTCCCACTCGCCGGAGTCGAGCCGGCGGACCCGATGGGTCAGGGTCGGCGGGTTGGGAAAGCGGGAGCCCTTGGGCAACCACTCGCGAACGCTGGTGGCTCCGATGCCGCAGGCGACGAGGCCGACCGGGACACCCAACCGCCGGGACAACGCATCTCCGAAGGCGGGCAGGAAGCTGCCGCCGTCGCCGCTGGCGCCGGGTTGCGGGTCGTGGGCCGGCCGCCAGCGGGTACCGTCGAAGGTGGTCACCAGTCCCGATTGGGGCGTCTGTCGCTCCTCACCGTGGTTGGCCGAATTGGACTGTCCGGTCACCACGAACACTTCGCCGACGCCCAGGTGTTCGACTCGGGTATCGGCCACCACCTCGCCGCCCCTCAGTTGCCGGACTTCGAGCCGGAACCACCCTCCTGCCGGCAGGTCGACGGGGCACTGGAATCGGCCCCGCACCACGGGGCAGTCGATGCGCAGCCAGGGACTCGGACGCCCGTCGGCCACGAACCGCGTCTCCAGACCGATCGTTCCGTCGGCCTGCGTTCCATCGGACCCGATCAGGGACACGGTTCCGCGGTTCACGGTCTGTCGTTGGACGACCTGATGATCGAGGGGCGACGACAACTGCAATTCGGTGGCGGCCAATCCGAGGGACAGGCTCCACAGGCAGGCGGTCAGGCAGTTCCGGGGGGGCATCGTGGATCCGAGGATCGGCGGGCCCGGTGCGGCTGGCCAGCGGGAACGCTTGAATCCCGGGGCGGGTGGGAAATAGCGTGAGCGTCATCGTCCGGTAACATCTCCGGCGCAGGGTTCCACCCAATTCAATGATGAACCGATCCGGCGACGGTGAGATTCTGGGACACCGAGGGGCTTCCATCCCCGCGGGAGGTGCCGGGGTCCGGCCCTGGCATTCCGAAACCTGGGAGCACCGATCCCGACCGATTTCCGGAGGGCCGGGGCGGATCGGGGCATGGTGGGTTCTCTCGGGTCCCTGGGGTCCGCGGGATCTGCGGGGTCTACCCGGTGTGGTGGCCGTGGGTTGGATGCTCTTCGGAGGGTTTGGGTTTTCGCTCCGGGCTGAAACCCCGTTGCCCCACCAGACGGCCCTGGAAGAAGCCGCCTGGTGTGAAGAGGTGTTGGGGCACTACAACGGGGCCATTCGGCTTCACGAGCAGGTGCTCGAGAATCCCGACCTGCCGGATCGTCTCCGGGTCGAGGCCCTGCATCGCCTGGGGATTTGCTATTCGATGAAGGGCAACCTGACACCGGCGGTGAACCTCTTCCTCAAGCTCGTCCGCGAATTTCCGGACACCGAGCCCTTTTCGCAGAAGGCTTCGCACAATCTGCTGATCCTCTCGCCCGAATCCACCCCGTCCGACCGGAGTTGGTTCCGGGACGAGCGGCTGTTTCTGGGCGATCTGGCGCTGGTGCTCGATGCGGCGCTGGTCCATTCGGAGACCAACACCGTGAAGGAGGTCATCGGCGAGGCCGTGGGAGCGCTCCGGATGATGCGCCGCCAACTGTCCGGAGAAGACCTCCAATCGGTCGATCGCACCGTCCCGGCGCTCGAGTCGCTCGAGGTGTCGTCGGCCGGTCCGCGGGCCTCGGCGGCCCGTGCGGGCTGGAGCCAGAGCGCGGGCCGCGCGTGGATGCTCGATCGGTCGACTCTGTCCGCGCCCGATGATGCCAACGCCGCGATCCTGGAGTGCCGGGATCGATTGGCCCGGGCCCTGGTCGTCCAGGACGCGGCCGAGATCCAGCGTCAGGCCGGGGTGGCTGCCCGTTGGGCCGATCCGGTGTCCCGCACCGGTCGCGAGTCGCTCACCGCGGGTTACCTCGGGTTGGTCCGCGACTCGATGTCCGCGGTGTCGGTCCGGGCCGCCGATGGCCGTTTCCGTGAGGCCCGGTCGGTCTGGCTGCGGTCGAGCCGAACCCTCAATCGGGCTTTCGGCGCCTTCACCCTGCACGTGCCGGGATTGTCCGATTTCCCGGAGGCACTGCGTCCCGAGTTGGTGGCGGTGCTCACCCGGATCGAAGAGGCCCTCAGCGCCATCGAATCGCCGTCAGAGGCTCGGGATCCCCAGGCCCCCATGGCGGAGGCCCTGGGGCGATTGCGCGAGATCGAATCGCGGGGATACCCGGCCCCGGGGTCCGATCTGCCCGGCCGAAGTCCTCTGGGCCCCGATTCACCCGGGCGGCTCCGGCTCCGACGATGGATCGAAGACTGGGAGGCGGTTCGCACCACGTTGAGGTCGGGTGACCTTCCGAGGGCGCGCCAATTGCTCAAACCCTACGAACTCTGAAAGGTCGTCCCCGCTCCATTCCGCCACTCCCACCCCGCTCGCTCCGAGTCGTGCCGTCCCGCTTCCTCCCATCCGCCTTCGACCTGCGCCTGCAGCCGCGGGGTGAGCTCTTCGCGTCGCTCCTGGCCATCGCGCTGGCGGTCGCCATGCCCGCGGTGGCGCTGGTCTGGACGACCCTTTGGGCCCTGGATCGCGAGCGGCGCGACGAGGTGCAGCAACTCCAAGCGCTTCATCGGTTTCGGCTGGATGAGGCCATCCGCATGCTCGATGCCGACCTGTCGGCCCGAGCCCAACGGGCCGGTCGTAGGGTCGCGGGCTCGCCCTCGGAAGCCGGCGTTGTCTTCCGGGATCTGATGGCCGATGCCCTCGCCGAACCTCCGCCCGAGGGCTCTCCCGATGGGGTGCTGGTGTTGGGGGCCGAGGGCCGGTCTCTCTATCCCGCGCCGTCCATCGGAGGGCTCCAGCCGCCCGAGGTCGACCTCCGCGGAGAAGCCCTCATCGGGGCCTTCCATCAGCGCTTGATCACGCAGTCGATGGCCGAGGCCTACCTCGGGTTGGCCGACCAATGGGTCGAGCAGCACCTGGAGGCCAGCCGGTCTCCCTCCGGGCGATTGTACCTGCCGGGAATCCGGTTGGCCGCCCTCCGTGAACTGGCCCCCGATGACCCGCGGTTTCGCCCCACGTTGAAGGCGCTGACCGATCAGGTCATGCGGCACGAGGCTCCGTTGATGCCCGCCAGCCAGCGGTTGTTTCTCAGCCGGGAGCTGCGAAAACTGGGGGTGCTCCCCGATTGGCCTCTCGAATCCGCCGAAGTGCTGGGGTTGGCCGTGGCGCAGGCCTTGGTCGATCCTCCTTCTGGCGAACTCCGCGTTTCGAGGGTCGTCCACCCGACCGATTCCCGCCCCGGCGAAGCGGTCTGGCTCTTGCCCGCCCCGGGCGGCGGCGTGATCTGGTTGTATCGGCGCGATCGACTCCACCGGGAGTTGGAGTCGCGGATCAACCGCGAACTGGGGCCTTTGGGATATCGGGCGCGACTGGTTTCCCGCGCGTCGTCGGATTCGGCTTCGCCGTCGAGCGCCTCCTCCTCCTCCGCCGTTTCCAACTCCGCCGCCCCGGTGCCTTACGAGTCCCCGGCCTCCGGAGAACTCACCGGGCCTCTGGGGTCGATCCTGCCGGGCTGGGAGCTGCGGCTGGACACCACCTCGGCCGCCGCGTCCATGGCCCGTGCCGCGCAACGGCAGGCCGCCTTCCAGGTGGCCTCGGCGGGCAGCGCCGTGGTGTTGGGGGCGGTCCTGACCTTCTTGGCCATCCGCCGATTCCTGCGTCGAGTCCGATTGGCCGAGATCAGGCACGATTTCCTGACCACCGTTTCCCATGAGCTGCGGACGCCCATGACCTCCATCCGCATGCTCGTCGACAGTCTGGTCGCCGATCCGGATCCACAGCCGGCCCGCACCCGGTCCTACCTCGAAGTCGTTTCCCGTGAGACCCTGCGTCTGGGGCGTCTGGTCGACGACTACCTCACCTTCGCCCGGCTGGAACGGGGTGCCATGAACTACGATTTCCAGGCCACGCCTCCGGAGAATGTCGTGGAGGCCGCCGTCCGCAGCGTCGCACCCCGGTTCGCGGCGCCCGGATGCGACTTCCGCACCGAGGTGGCCGAGGGCCTGCCCTGCATCCTCGCCGATGCCCCGTCGCTCATCACCGCGCTCCTGAACCTGCTCGAAAACGCCTACAAATACACGGGCGCCGACAAGCGCATCCTGCTGACGGTCGCCCGCGACACGAGCACCGTCCGATTCACCGTCACCGACAACGGCCGCGGATTCGACCCGAGCCAGCGGTCCCGCATCTTCGACAAGTTCCACCGGGCCGACGACTCCGGCGGGGCCGTGACCGGGGCGGGCCTGGGTCTGCATCTCGTCCGATCCATCGTCGAAGCCCATCGTGGCCGGGTGGAGGTCGAGACCACTCCGGGATCAGGGAGTCGTTTCACGATCCACGTGCCGATTCTGTCGGAGCCGTCCGAAGAACCCCATGAAGCCTGAACTCATCCTGGTGATTGAAGACGACGCCGCGATCCTCTTCGGTCTGCGCGACAATCTGCAGCGCGCGGGCTACGCGGTGCGTTCGGCCGGTGACGGCCATCAGGGTCTGGAACTCGTCCGGACCTTGCGCCCCGACCTGGTGCTGCTGGATCTGATGCTTCCCGGACTCTCCGGCCACGAACTCTGCCGCCGCATCCGCACCGAGGGTCTCGAGATGCCCGTGATCATGCTCACGGCCCTGGGCGAAGAGGCCCAGGTGGTTCGGGGTCTGAACCTCGGGGCCGACGATTATGTCACCAAGCCCTTCGGGATCGCCGAATTGATGGCGCGCGTCGCCGGATTGCTGCGCCGCCGCCGCTACGGCAGCCCGGAGGTCGTGCGGTTCGGTTCACTCGAGGTCGACCGGGGTGCCCGCAAAGTCCGTCGTCACGGCGAGGAGGTCGAATTGACGCCCAAGGAATACGGATTGCTGGACTTCTTCAGTCGCAAGGCCGGGCGGGCCCTGACCCGCGAGCAGATCCTCGACGCCGTCTGGGGAGAGACCGCGGCGGTGACCGATCGCAGCGTGGATCGGGCGGTCACCACATTGCGGGCCAAGATCGAGCGGGATCCCCAACGTCCGAGACTCATCCAGACCGTGCCGCAGGTGGGTTATCGTTTCGAGGGCGGCAACGAAGGTTCCCGGTCCGACCGCGACGACGGCCGGGACTGATGCCGGTCCAAGCCTTCGGCCCTGCGCGCCCACCGACGACGGAGATGCGATGGGTTCCCGGAGGTCGGGAAAACCCGCGGTATCGAGTGGCGGTGGGCTTGCCGGTTGGGATCGGGGCAGACCCCGGACGAGTGGCGTCGTTGCGTCTCAAAAAAATCAAAGAATCGGGTATCGTCATCGGGAGGTAACAACGGCGTTCGAGGCTGGAGGGGTCATGAAACTCCGACTGCCCCCCATCCGATCCATCATTCAACACCTCCAACGCATCCGAATCCATCCGCGCCTTCAACGGGTGGCGCCTCGACCGCTCCGAATCCCCGTTCCCACCTTGCTGGCTTCATTGATGCTTGGGGCGGCCTGCACGGGGTTCATGGCAGGTCCGCTCACCGGTCGTCTGGCCGCGGCGTCGGTCTCCGATCCGGCTCCCAAAATCGTGGGAGGTCACACCGCGTCCAAGGGGGCTTATCCCTGGATGACGGCGTTGGTCATGCGCGGGCAGACCGCCCTCGATGGTCAATTTTGTGGCGGAGCCCTCATCCATCCCCAATGGGTGCTTTCGGCAGCCCACTGTGTCGAGGGCATGAAGGCTTCAGCCCTCGATGTGGTGGTCGGAGGCCATGACCTCCGGTCGGCGACCGACGGCACCCGCGTGGCCGTGTCCCAGATCGTCATCCACCCCCGCTTCAGCACGGCGAACGGTCTGCTGGTCCATGACTTTGCGCTGCTCAAGCTGTCCCAACCCCTCACGGGTGTCCCGGTCTTGCCGCTGGCGGAGGCGGCCAGTCAGGTCGCCCCGGGCACGGCCGTCCGGGGCATGGGTTGGGGGACCACTTCCGAGGGAGGGCGATCGTCGCCGGTGCTGCTGGAGGTCGACATGAATCTCTTCAGCCTGACCGCGGCGGCGCAGGTGTATCCCGGTCTCTCCGAGGCGCATCTCGCGGCCGGTGTTCCGGGTGGAGGTCGTGACACCTGTCAGGGAGACAGCGGCGGCCCTCTGGTGATCTCCGATGGGCGTGGAGGTTGGCGGCATGCGGGGACGGTCAGCTTCGGGGATGGCTGTGGTCGCGATGGCGTTCCGGGCATCTACGGCAACACCGTCACCTATCGCTCGTGGATCCTTCAGCAGATCGGCACCTCGGGCACCCAGGTCCCGAACCTCCCCGTCGCCACCGACGATCATGCCAACAGCGCGGCGTCGGCGACCCTGTTGTCGTGGAACACACCGGTCCGTGGGGTGCTTGAAACCGCGGCCGATCAGGATTGGTTCCGTCTGGAAGTCGGCGCCTCCGGTTCTCTGAACCTCACCAGTTCGGGCACCAATGATGTCCGGGGCACGCTGTTCAGCGCTTCGGGTTCGCAGTTGGCCCAGAACGACAACGGTGCGGGCGCTCCGAACTTCCTCATCACCACCCCGGTCGCCGCGGGAACCTACTACCTCCAAGTGTCGGGCACGGGTTCCTCGAAAGGAGCCTATACGGTGCTGGGCAAGTGGACCGCGACCCCGGCGTCGACCGGTACTCCCGAGATCGGCCTCGAAGGCGGTCCCGGTGCGACCGTGATCCCCGACGGAGCTCTCACCGCCAAGACCGCCGATGGTACCGAGTTCGGCACCGTCGAGGTGAACGGCGGATCCCGCTCCACCGCATTCACCATCCGCAATTCCGGCAAGGGATCGTTGACGCTGGGGGCGGTCCGCCTCTCCGGATCGGGAGCGGCCCAGTTCCGGGTGACGACCCAGGCCCCGGCCACCGTGGCGGCCGGTCGATCCGCGGCGTTCCAGATCACCTATGATCCAGCGCTCCCCGGCCGGCATGAAGCTCAGGTCACGCTGCCCAACAACGATGCCGACGAGTCTCCCTACGAGTTCGTGATCGCCGGCACCGGCAGCACCGCCACCGACGATGTCGGCAACACGGCGGCCACCGCCACACGCGTCGCCGTGCCTTCCACCACCCCGGCTCAACTCGGGACACCCAAAGACCTGGATGTGTTCCAGTTCGTGCTCACGCAGACCGCCACCGTGTCCCTGACGACAACGGGTTCGCTGGACACCTACGGGATCCTGCTCGATTCGGCCGGCAAGACGGTGGCCGAAAATGACGATCTTGGGGTGGGTTCCAACTTCCGCATCCGACGCAAGTTGACCGCCGGCACCTATTCCATCGTCGTGCGGGCCGCCTTCGGAACGGAAACCGGGGCCTACGCTCTCCAGATCACCCAGTGATGCGCAGGAGCGGACCACTCCCGATTTCCGGGGCTGTGCCCCCGATCGCCCCATCCCATCCCTTGGATTCTCAATCCCACGCCGCATGAGCTCATCGCGAATCCTCCTCGTCCTCTTGGGTCTGATCCTCGGATTGATCCTCGGCTTGCACCGCGCACCGAACTCCTCGCGTCATCAGGAATGGCTCGATCACGACCCGGGTTCCGTGCGGCCGTCGTCGATGCGAGCGACCGGATCGCCGGGGGCACCGGTGAATCCTCTGAGGCGGAGTTCGGGTTTGTATGGCCCGGTGGGAGATGAGGTCGGGGCGGGTTCGGCGGAGTCGTCGGAATCGCCCCGGACTGATCCGATTACGGTCCCTTCGGAAACGACGATGGATGCCCCGGATCTGCAATCTCTCGTGATGGGGCTCGAAGGCGCGTCGACGGCTGAAGACAAGGCGCTTTGGGCCGACCGCATCGCGGCCCATGGAGGTTCAGCGGCCGTCGAGGCTCTGATTCGCCTGGGTACGGCGCAATCCGAGCCTGCCCATGCGGAAACCCTTCGAGACGCCTTCAACGGACTCTCGACCGAAGAAGACATGGCCGCCTTGGTCGCCCCCCTGACGCGATTGCATGATCCCGACTGGATCGAGGCGGTGGTTGAAACCCTGGCCCGGGGTGCCCGTGCGACCACGGTCGAGAACCTGGCTCGACTCCACGGCGCTGGCTCCACGCCGGCGTCCGGGCGCTCGGTGCTGGGGTGGGCCATCGAGCGCATCCGGAATCCGGAGGCATCCGTCGCTCTGGCCGAGTTGGCGCGCAGCACCGACCAGCCCGAGTTGAGCGATGCGGCGATCGTCGCCCTGTCCGCCATCCGGTCCGAGGGCGGAGCCGCGGTTCCGGAAGCGCCGTTGCCGTGAACGCAAAGCGGGTGAAATCGAGTGATCTCACCGAATGGGCAAAGTCCCTCGTTCGCCGTGAGACCAGGCCTCAAGGCTTGGGCTCGCCCGAGGTCAACTCGGACTCGCGCAAGGTCAGATGCCTCACCACGGTCCGCTCATCACTGGTGTAAAGGATGTGGATGCGTCCATCCCGTGTCTGGATGGCCGTGGGATACCCGAAATCGCCCTTCGGATCGCTCTCCAGATCGCGTCGCCGGGGAAAGGTCTTGGCTCCGTCGAACGACAGGGCCGCGGTCAGTGGAGTGCGGTTGGTGAAGCTGTGGTTGTAGACCAGCAGATGGTGGCCGGATCGCAATCTCAGGAAATCCACGGCGGCATTGGGATTGGGCAGCGCACTGTCGACGCCCTCGCTCCACGTGCGTCCGCCATCCAGAGACTCGGTGCGCACCATCCATCCGTCCGGGCGCCCCTCATAATCCCCGCCCCGACGGCAGAAGGCCACCAGGTGCTCGCCGTCGATGACCGCCGGTGCCGGTTGGATGTTGCCCAGTCGCGAGCCGATGCGGTTGCTTTCGGTCCAGGTCCGGCGGTCCGGATGGTATCTCAGGAAGAACGATCGATTGCGCGGATCGTCCAGTTCCGGGTCGGTTCCGACCTCGTGGTACACGGGGAGCAGCCAATCGCCCCCTTCCAGAACGACGGGCCGATTGCGCACCATGGTGCCGGCCTCGAAGGTGATCTGGAAGGGTTCGGACCAGGTCTTGGCTCCATCGCGGGAAACCTTGGCCGTGATGCGCGAGTCGCTCCACAGCTCGCCGTAGCGGGTGACGTAGAAGAGCCAGACCCCGCGGTCCGGGGCCTCCCAGATCACCGCGTTGCCCAGGGCATGGAATGGGTTGCTGGCGATGGAGACGGGTTTCGACCACCGCCGTGTGCCGGATTTCAGTCGGGAACCGAACACCGCCGCCTGGTTGTCCTTGTATTCGCCCCGGCCGCTGAAGAAGACCACGTACAGGTCGCCGTTGTTCAGTTCGGTCATGCTGGCCGGGTGTTTGTAGTCCCCGGTCTGGATCTCGGGACCGAAGAGCCGCTCCCGTTCCAGGGCGCCCACCGGCAGCGCTCCGAGCACGGCCAGGACGACGAGGGCCGTCAACCGCGCCCAACACCCATGGAGTTCCCGAAAACGAGTCATGCCGTCGATGAGAACAGCAACCGAATCGGAGGTAATCCTGAAATTGCGGGAACACGGAGCTTTCCTGAAATGAAGCCAGGCTCTAAACAGCGCCCCCCGCTGACGTCATGCTTGATCGATTCATCGCCCGTATCGCCGCCGAGTTGAACCTGCCGGCCTCGAAGGTCTCGGCCACCGCCCGCCTGCTGGGTGAGAGCGCGACCGTGCCCTTCATCGCCCGATATCGGAAGGAGGTGACCGGCAGTCTGGATGAAGTGGCGATCACCTCGATCCGTGACCGCCTGGCCCAGCTCACCGAGTTGGAGCAGCGCCGCGAGGCCATCCTGAGCTCGTTGGCCGAGCGCCAACTCTTGACCGAGTCGTTGAAGGCCTCGGTGGAGGGAGCCGACACGCTCGCCGCCCTGGAAGACGTGTACGCCCCTTTCCGCCCGAAGCGCCGCACCCGGGCGACGATCGCCAAGGAGGCCGGCTTGGAACCGTTGGCCGACCAGCTCTTCAACGAACAAGCCACCGTGGATCCGCTGACCGTGGCGGCGCTCTTCGTGAATGCCGAAAAATCGGTGCTCGATGCGGCCGCAGCGCTCGCCGGTGCCCGCGACATTCTCGCCGAGCGCTTCAGCGAAGACACCGCCACACGGTCGCGACTCAGGGAGCTCTATTGGGAATCGGCCCAGGTCCGATCGAAGGTCATGATGGGCAAGGAGGCCGAAGGGGCCAAGTTCAAGGACTACTTCGACTGGACCGAGCCCGTCGCCAAGATTCCCAGCCACCGGATGCTGGCCATGCGCCGAGGAGAGGAGGAGGGGGTGTTGCTGGTGCGCATCACGCCGCCCGAGGAATCGGCCATCGCCATCCTCGAGGGACTCTTCGTCAAAGCCCGCGGCACCCCGGGAGCCGAGCAGGTGCGGTTGGCGGCGGTCGACAGCTTCAAGCGCCTGGTGGGGTTCGCCATCGAGGCCGAGGTGCGCATCGAGTCCAAGAAGCGGGCCGATCTGGAGGCCATCCGGGTTTTCTCCGAGAACCTGCGGGAACTGCTGCTCGCTCCGGCGCTGGGTCAGAAGATCGTGTTGGCCATCGATCCGGGATTCCGCACGGGCTGCAAGACGGTGGTGCTCGATCGTCAGGGCAAGCTGCTGCATCACGATGTCATCCATGCGACGGCGGGTGGAGCCCATCAGGTGGCCCAGGCCGCGGACAAGGTCCGGGACTTCGTGACCCGCTTCGGCATCGAGGCCATCGCCATCGGCAACGGCACGGCCAGCCGCGAGACCGAGCAGTTCATCCGGTCGCTGCACCTGCCGCCCGGTATCGCCGTGGTGCTCGTCAACGAAAGCGGCGCCTCGATCTACTCGGCCAGCGAGGTCGCCCGTGAGGAGTTTCCCGACGAAGATGTCACGGTGCGCGGTTCGGTGAGCATCGGCCGGCGGCTGATGGATCCGCTGGCCGAGTTGGTGAAGCTCGATCCGAAGTCCATCGGTGTGGGTCAGTATCAGCACGACGTGGACCCCAATGCGCTCCAACGCGGCCTGGATGACGTGGTGGTGTCGTGCGTGAATCGCGTGGGCGTCGAATTGAACACGGCCAGCAAGCAATTGCTCAGCTACGTGTCGGGCCTGGGTCCGTCGCTGGCGGCCAACATCGTCAGTCACCGCAACGAGCACGGGCCTTTCCGCTCACGCAAGGATCTGCTGAAGGTGTCCCGGTTGGGTCCGAAGGCCTTCGAGCAATGCGCCGGATTCCTCCGGATCCGTGAGGCCGAGAACCCGCTGGATTCGAGTGCCGTGCACCCGGAGCGCTACGAGTTGGTCGATGCCATCGCCCGCGATCTCGGGTGTGGCGTCAGCGACCTGGTCCGGGATGGCGGCCTCCGGGCGCGGATCCGGCCCGAGAAGTACGTCACCGAAGAGGTGGGCTTGCCCACGCTCAAGGACATCCTCGACGAATTGGCCAAGCCCGGTCGCGATCCGCGCCAGCGCTTCGAGGTGTTCGCCTTCCAGGAGGGGGTCGAGAAACTCGAGCACCTCCAGCCGGGTATGAAGCTCCCGGGCATCGTGACCAACGTCACCGCCTTCGGCGCATTCGTGGACATCGGCGTGCATCAGGATGGTCTGGTCCACGTCAGCCAATTGGCCGATCGCTTCGTGAAGGATCCGGCCGAGGTGGTGAAGGTGGGGCAGAAGGTCCGGGTGACGGTCACCGAGGTCGACCTGGCCCGGAAGCGCATCGCCCTCTCCATGAAGGTCAATCCCCAGATCGGGGTCCAGCGGGAGCAGCGCACGGCCCCGCAAGCCCCGCGGGCCGCTCAAACCGGCGGTGGGCGACCGCAGGGTCGACCGGCTCAGCGGCCTTCGATCGATCCCAACGCCGGTGGTTGGAACGCCTTGGCCGACGCCTTCGATCAGGCCCAGAAACGCTGAAGCGCCCCGGGCGTGTTCCCGGAGGGCGACAGTCACTCTTGACCGGAACGATTCAGTGCGATCGGTCGGGCTGTCTGCGTCGGTTTCCGCAAGAGCATCATTCTTCGCTCGCTACGGGCCTCAAGCACGAGCCTCGCAAAGGCCTGCGCCTCGCTCTCGCCGTGTCCTGCGAAGGAATCCGCCACGCCATCACGTTCCGCCCCACGGAATCGTTCCGGCTCAGCGGAGTCGTCCGCCCGGAGGGCCTTTGAAACGGCAGCGTTCGAAGCCGAACCAGATCACCAGCAGGAGCACCCCGCTGCCGATCAGAATGGGCAGGGCCTGCTGGTTGGGCGGTTGCACGCCGATCACTAGCAGGAACAGGCATCCGAGGCTCGAGAGGATCGCCAGCGGCTTGAAGGCGCGGCCCAGTTGGAAGGGGCCGAAGCGGGTCCAGGTGCGTCCGTGGGCCCGTGCCCCGGCGGCGACCGGCAGCACATAGCTCAGGTACAGGAACACTGCGCACACCGCCGCGATGGTCTCGTAGCGGAGCACGATCACCAGGACCACCGACGCCAGCGCACTGCACCAGACGGCCGCCGATGGCGACTGCGTGGCCGGGTCGACCGATTTGAGCCAACGAGACCCGGGCAGCCCCTCGTCCCGGGCGAACGCATAGGTCATGCGGGAGGCCGAGGTCAGGGCGGCCAGTCCGCAGAGGTATTGAGCCGTCACCACCCCCGTCAACAACCCCTGGGCGAACCGGTCGCCGAGGGTCGAACGGAGGATCCAGGGCACGATCTCGAACCCCTTGCCCGCGCCGGTCTTCAGATCCGGCATGGCCAGCAGCAGTGCCCCGATCATCACCCATCCGAACAGCGCCGAGACGGCCACCGAGCGGACGATCCCTTTGGGAACGTTGAGCGAGGCCTCGACGGTCTCCTCGGAGGTGTGGGCCGAGGCGTCGAAGCCGGTGAGCGTGTAGGCCGGCAGGAGGAATCCCAGGCAGAAGAGCCACGGCAGGGAGTCCTGTCTCGGGAAGACCGGCGCGCTCTCGGGCAGGCCGCTGAGATTCGTGAAGGTCCACAGGCGTGACCAGTCCCAGTGGGGCGTGGCGATGAGCAGGGCCAGGGTCATGACCGAGGCCACGGTGAGGATGAGCCAACCGCTGAAGTCGGTGAGCCGGGTGGTCCAGCGATTGCCGTGATGGTTCAGCAGCGCCTGCGAGAGCGTCATCAGCGAGACGGCGATGATCCGGAATCGAGCGGCCGATTCCGGTGCCGGGGTCCAACCGAAGGCCGCGGTGGCGAAGTCGTAGGTGCCGGTGTTGATCGCCGCCAGCACGGTGATCAGGCCCGCGAGGTTGAACCAGGCGGTGACCCATCCACAGGCGCGTCCGCCCAAGAGGCTGCCCCAGTGGTACAGGCCGCCGGCCGTCGGGAAGGCGCTGGCGACCTGGGCCATGGTCGCGGCCACACCCAGCGAGAACAGGGCCACCAGGGGCCATCCGAGTCCGAGACTGGCACCGCCGGCGCTGTTGAAGCCGACATGGAACGAGGTGATGCCGCCGGAGAGGATGCAGATGATGGCCAGCGAGATGGCGAAGTTGGAGAATCCGCTCATCCGACGGGCCAACTCCTGTCGGTAGCCAAGTTCGCGGAGCCGTTGTTCGTCTGGGGTTTCCGAAGGCATCGAATCGGGGAGGATCGGAGAGGGTCGGGGATCGTCGGGGATCGTCGGGAAATCGCTTCGGGTTCAATCGCCCCCGCAACCGCCGGCCCCGCAACCGGAGGAACCGCCGCCCGAGGACCCGCAACCCGACGAGCCATCCGCATGGCCGTGATGACCATCGCCCGAATCGGCCGAGCAGCCGCCTCCGACGTGGCTGCTGCCGCAACCGTCCGAGCGGCGTTGGGATGCGGAACCGCCGCCACCACCGCCGCCGCGTGCAGTGCGCACGATGAGCCACCCCAACCCGGCGGTCACCACCACGGTGGCGGCCATGATCATCAGACCGTTGCCGATCAGGGCCTCGCCATGGGCCATGGAGCATCCGACTGCCGCGCCCGACAGACCGAGCATCCCCAGCAGGCCCAGGCCCGTGCGTCGCAGGGTGCGCTTGGGCAGGCACCAGTGGGAGGCCCGATCGATCCGTTGCCAGCGGGCCTGCGGGGCGAAGCGCACGGAGGGCTCGGGCCAGAGGTCGGCGGGGGGTGGCGTGCCGAAGCAGCGTTGGTAGCTCGCACGGGTGGCCTCGTACGCCTCCAGGAATCGGTCATCTTCGGCCGGGCCGCCGCGGGTGGGTCCATGGTGCAAGCGGTGTTGCAGGACCTGGGCGCAGAGTTCGTCCCAGTAGGAGCGGCTGTAGACCAGATGCAGGTGCCAGGCCTGGTCGACCTCATCGGACGGGGTGACCGGGTGGCCGGCCCGCAGGGCGAGATAGAGGAAACGCCGGTACTCTTCGACGACCCGTCGGGCGAATCCGACCGACCAGCCGTTCTCGCGGGCGAGTCGCTGCGTGAAGGTGAGGGTGTCGCCGGTGACATCGAAGTCGAAGGCGACCAACCGATTCCAGAGAGGGTCTTCGAGGAGGTTCATCGGGCCTTGGCGGGTTGTGCGTCGTCGGGATCGAGGAGGGATTCTTCCCGATCCCTGTCTCCATACCAATGGGATCGGCAGGGCGCTGTCAAATCTCCAGATCGCCTCGCGCCTCGGCCCACCGCCCCGGGATTGGTCCCGGTGCCCGCGGGGCGGGGGTGCGCCGTTCACGGTCGGTCACCCGCGGTGGGGTCGGTGGCCGAGTGGGTTGCGCGGACGGTTGCCTGGGGGCCGAATTGGGAGTCCATTGACAGCACCATGTTGTCGATTCCAAGGAGGCTTCGGGGGGCGATGAAGACGTTGCCCCTGTGGGTGTTGAGCGCCATTCCGGGCCTTGTGGCTGATCCGCGAGGGGCGGCGTCCATCCAGCCGGCCCAGATCCTCGAACACACCCGGGTGCTCGCGAGCGACGAGTTCGAGGGGCGCGGTCCGGGCACTCCGGGCGAGGCCAAGACGGTGGATTACCTCGTGCAGCAGTTCCGCCGCGCGGGCCTGAAGCCGGGGATGCCCGACGGCTCCTGGACGCAGGATGTCCCCATCGTGGGGGTTAAATCCGCGGTGGGCTTCACGCTCGGGGGTGAGGCACTGGTGGGACCTCAGGACTATGTGGCCTGGAGTCCGCGTCTGGGCGGCGGGGTCACGGTGCCGGAGACCGACGTGGTGTTCGTGGGCTACGGGATCGATGCCCCGGAATACGGATGGAACGACTTCCGCGATGTGGACGTGCGGGGCAAGACGATCGTCATCCTCATCAACGATCCGCCGATTCCCGATCCGGCCCAGCCCGAACAGCTCGATCCGAAGTGGTTCGGGGGGAAGGCCATGACCTACTACGGTCGTTGGACCTACAAGTTCGAGGAGGCGGGGCGTCGCGGTGCGGCCGCGGCATTGATCATCCATGAGACGGCCCCGGCGGCGTATCCGTGGTTCGTGGTGATCAACTCCTGGGGTCGGGAGCGTTTCGATCTGGCCTCCGACCGTTCGCCCAAGAGCGACATCGCCGGCTGGATCAGCCTGGAGCGGGCGCAGAAGCTCTTCGCCGCCAATGGCACCACCTATGAAGCCATGAAGGAGGCCGCGCGGAAGCCCGGGTTCCGGCCGGTCACCTTGAAGCAGAAGGCCGCCTTCACGGCGCGCAACGAGTCCCGCACGGTGAAGTCCAAGAACGTGCTCGGGATGGTCCGCGGGCGGGATCCGAAGCTGCGGGACGAGTGGGTGGTGGTGACCGCCCATTGGGATCATCTCGGACGCAACACCACCCTGGAGGGCGACCAGATCTTCAACGGGGCCGCCGACAACGCCATCGGCACGGCCGGTCTGCTGGAATTGGCCGAGGCCTTCGGCACGAACCGCAAGGCGCCGAAGCGCTCGATGCTCTTTCTGTCGGTGACGGCCGAGGAACAGGGGCTTCTGGGCGCCGCACACTATGTGGCCCAGCCCGTGTACCCGCTGGCCAAGACGGTGGCCAATCTCAACATGGACGGTGCCAACCAGTGGGGTCGAACCCGGGACATCCGTCAGATCGGCCGGGGCGCCTCGACGATCGATGCGGTCCTGGATTCGGTGGCCAAGGCCCGCGGCCGGGTGGTGCTGCCCGATGCCCATCCGGAACGCGGCGGGTTCTATCGCAGCGATCACTTCGAGCTCATGAAGGGCGGTGTGCCGGCCCTGTACCTCAAGGCGGGCGACGAGTATCTGGGCAAGCCCGCCGGGTATGGCGAAGCCAAGGTCAACGAGTACATCGAGCGCGACTACCACAAGGTCAGCGATCAGGTGAAACCCGATTGGGACTTGAGCGGCGCCGCCGAAGACCTGCGCCTGTACCACGACATCCTCTGGCGCTTGGCCGAGGACCGACGCACGCCGCAGTGGAATCCGGGCAGTGAATTCAAGGCCGCCCGCGAAGCCTCGTTGAAGTGACGCGGGGAACGGCGGAAGCCGTGCGGACCCGGGATCTTGGTCCGCGGCCGCTTACGGGGAAGGGCGCCGGTTCGGAGGCTGGGGCTGCGAGCCGGAGAGCATGCTCTCGGCCAGGCGCCGCGTGTAGCGCCGCGCGGCTTCGGGGCGGAGATGGGTCGGAGTCCCGAAGTCGGCATCGGGGAGGATCGAGGGCAGCGCGTGGTCGGACCCCGGGGCCCCGAGCCACCCGGCCACGGTGTCGGACATCCCGGCGACGGTCGCCTCGTGATTGCGCAGCGCATGGGACCTGGGGACCGGCGAGAGGATCAGGCGTAGCGACACGCCACCGGGCAGCCGGGTTCGGAATCGCTGGCATTCGGAGCGGATCCGCGGCGCGATCCGGTACTCCGCCGAAGCTACCGAGGCCGCCGTGGGGGTGGGGTCGTAATGCGCGGTCTCTTCGAGCGTTCCGCCCTGGCGCAGGAGTTCGCGCTGGAGGTCCCGGGTGAAGCCGTAGCGCCCGCCGAGCCCGCCCCGCATCGGCGTGGGGAGCACCCGATCCATCCAACGCTCCCGCAGATCCTCGAATCCCAGAGCCTCGGCCAACGACTCCCGTCGGAAGCGCCACGACGGTTCCGGGCTGTCGAGGGCGGTCGCCAGGAGCGTCCGGTGCCGGGCCGACGGTTGGGCCAACCGAAGACACTCGGGGTGCACGACCAGCACCACCTCGAGGGGGCCGGTGTGATGGGCGCAGAAGCGCTGGGCCAGGAGCCCGAAATCATCGATGCCCAAGTAGCTCAGCGTTCCGAGGTTCACCGCGTCGATCCCGGCCGAGCGCAGGGTCGGGATGTCCACGTTGATGAGGCAGGAGGAGTCTCCCACGAAGGCCATCCGGGCCTCGGAGATCCCCGAAGCCAGTCGGGCCTTGGTGCCGAGGATCGTGGCATCGGGGTCACCCAGCAGGGCGGGTCGGCCCGCCCATCCGGACCAGAGCAACCCCAGCGCTCCGATCCCCGCCACCAGCAGCAGCCCGAGGGTGGCGGCGAGATTCCGGACGAGGTCTTTCCGGTCGAAGGAGTACGAGTGGCTCGGGCCATTGGCCGGAGTGGGTTCGGGGCCGATGGAGGGAATTCGGATCGAGGGGTCCATGGCGCGATCAGAATTGGAAGTAGATGAATCCGGGTGGCACCCGGCCCCACTGCGTCACGATGGCGATGAGCAGCCCACCCTGGATCGCCGCCCGCCACCGCCAGTCCCAGGTTGTCGCCACCGTCTCGGGAGGGAATCGCCGCTGGAACCAGTCCGAGGCTCCGATGGCCGCCAGCGCCGGCACGACCGCCAGGGCATACGACTCGGACCAGAGCGGGGAGGGTCGGCCCCAGATCGCCCGGATCAAATCCCAGGCCTGCCCCACGGAGGCCGCCCGGAAAAACAACCAGCCCAACGACACCACCGATAGGGTCAGCAACCAGCCCACCGCGGAGGGAATTCGCAGGCCCCGCCCGAGGGTCGATGCGCGCCACAGCCGGAAGACGCCCAGCGCCACCCCGTGGCACAGCCCCCACACCACGAAGGTCCAGTTCGCCCCGTGCCACAAGCCGGCCAACAGGAACGTGACGAGGACGTGGGCGAAGGTCCGGGCCGCGCCCTTCCGGTCACCCCCGAGCGGCAGGTACACATAGTCTCGGAACCAGCTCGACAGGCTCTGGTGCCAGCGCCGCCAGAATTCCTGGATGTTCTCCGCGAGATAGGGCTGGGCGAAGTTGGCCGAGAGCTCGAAGCCCAGGGTGTTGGCCACGCCCCGGGCGATGGCCGAATACCCGGCGAAGTCGCCGTAGATCTGCCCGCCGAAGGCCAGGGTGCCCCACACGATGACACTCCCGCCGGCCGCGCCGGGCTGGAATGCCAGATCCACCAAGGGCGCCAACGAGTCCGCGATCACCCCCTTCAGGAAGAATCCCCACACGATGAGCCACAGGCCCTGGGCCATCAGGCGCTGGGTGATTTCCCGTGGCTGCCGGAACTGGGGCAGCAGGAACGACGCCCGCTCGATGGGGCCCGCCACCAGCTGCGGAAAAAAGGTCAGGAAGGCGAAGTACCGGATCGGATCACGCTCGGCTGCGACGTGTCCGCGGTAGACGTCCACCGTGTAGGACAGGGCCTGGAACGTGTAGAACGAGATGCCCGCGGGCAGGACGACCCGGAGCACGGGCAGCGGTGCCGAAAGCCCGAGGTGATCCAGGGCGGCCGCGGCCGAATCGGCGAAGAAGCCCGCGTATTTGAAGTATCCCAGCGAAGCCAGATTGGACAGCAGGCTCAGCCACAGCCATCGCCGGCGACGCTCGGGCCGGGTCTCGGTCGCGATCCTCAGGGCGCATCCGAAATCCACGCCGCCCGTCAGCAGCAGCAGGCCGACAAAACGCCAGTCCCACCATCCGTAGAACCCCAGGCTCGCCCCCAGGATCAGCCAGTCCCGCCGGGTGGCCCGATGGCGGACCAGCCAGTACAGCAGGCTCACCACGGCCAGGAAGACCAGGAAGACGTTGGAGTTGAAGATCATGGACTCGAGGCCGCCTCACCTCGGTAACCTCCGGCGGCGGCGCTGTCGATCCGGGATCGGGCTTCGCCGCGCCGATGGGCGCCCGGGTTCAGACTTCGGGGCTCCTCGATCCTTCCGGAGGCTGGGACGGCAGTGGCGGCGGCGTCCCGGACCGCGCGGGTTCGGTCCGGGGAATCTCCGTCGAGGCGGTGCGGTCGGTCGTGGAAGCCGGGGCGGACTCTTTGGAACGGGTCTTCCGCGGCCAGTGCCGGAGGAATCCCCCGCTGGCGAAGCTCTTCCAGGCCTTGCCGAGCCAGCCCAGCACCGACACCGCCAGCCAGAGCGCCCAGAGCAGCATCGCGAAGCGATACCACCAGATGGACACCGACACGCAGTCGCACACCGGCAACGCGGAGCCGTCGGAGCGCGCCTGGAACCAGCGCAACAGGGTGCTCGTGGAACCGTTGCCCAGGATGAACATCTTGGGATTGCCCAAAAGACCGGCGCTCACGGCGAAGAGCAGGATGCCCACCGTGGCGGCCGTGAGGCCCACCAGAAGCGCCTGGGCTCCGTTGTAGGCGAACCAGGGCAGCGTCTGGAACCTCGGCTGGCCCCGCCACCGGAACACGAAGAACCAGCCGATGACCGTGAAGGCGGCCAGCAGGGGCACCTGGGTCAGTCCGATTCCCAGGAGCATCCACTGCACGGGCCGCAGCGGAGAGCCGGGGATCCGCCCCAAGGCCAGCGCCGCCAGCAGCGAGGTGATCAGGATGCTCCAGAACCGCACCGCAGGACCGCGTCTGGGGCCCGAGGCCCACAGCACCCAGCGGTCCTCGCCCACGCCCAGAGAACTCTGGATGTTCGCGCTCTCGACCGGGAGGCGCACCGCCCCGTTGTCGGCCCGGAAATCCAACGGCCGGTTTTCCTTCCAGCCGACCGAGAGCCGTTGTTCACCCGGTCGCAGCGGGATCACCAGCCGGGATCCCTCGCGGCGGACCGGGATCTCCTGGCCCAGGTGGGTGAGTCGGGTGACATCGGCCTCGGCCGGGAGGTCGATGAGGAAGTCCTCGCCGAGGCTGCAGCGGATGTCCAGATGGAGCGTCGTGAGGCGTTGCCGTTGCCCCAGCGTCACTTCGTGGAGGGCCCGATGCACCGTGACCGTGGCCCCGGCGATGGCCTCGGGCCGATGGATCTTCAGGCTCACGGTTTCGCCCGGCCACGGTTGCCAGACCGGCTCCAGCTCGGGGTGGCCGGTCTCGAAGACCGGGGCCAATCCCGTCAGCGACACGTTCCAAACCGGGGAGGCCACCAGATGCCAGCGCTCCACCCAGGTGTCGGAGGGGCGGGTGGCCAGCGTGAGCGATTCGACCGGGGCGAGGCTGCTCTCCCAGGAGAACTCCGTTTCCTGCGCCCCCAGTCGGACTTCCATGCCGCCTTCCTGCACGACCCGGCCCTGGGTGAGCACATTCTCGCCGCTCAGGAGGGGGATGCGCAGCGACACCGCCTTGCCGGGGGGTGAAAGCCGGTGGATCACCGTGCGGATCTGCCACTGCAGCCCCAGTTCCAGTCGACGCTCCACGGCCACGATGGCCTGCAGATCCTGGCGCTCATAGGTGGCGGTCGGCGTGGCGACCTTCTGCTTGGGCGCGAAGAACACCTGCTGCTCGGGGATGCCGTCCGGTCGGACACCCACCACCGTCCAGTCGGGCGCTTCGATTTGAACCTGGCGTGGCTTGAGGAGGTAGGTCCACTCCCAGTCGCCGTTGCTGGTCAGCAGGGCCTCCATCCGCACGCTGTGCACGCCGGCCGGCAGGACGACCCACAGGTAGCCGTCATCGCGGCGCAAGACGGCGGTCCACCGGTTGTTGACGGTGACATTGAGCGGCGAGTAGGCCGGCAAGCGCCCGGGCAGCGGAACGGCCACCTCGGTGGCGCAGTGGAACTCGGCCTCCATCCGCAGTCGCTGGCCGGTGAGGCCCAGGAAGACCCGGGCCAGAGTGGCGGCATTGGGAAACGCGTCGGAGTGCTCGAGCAGTCGCTTGCGCAAGGTTTCCAGCGTGGTGGCATCGGGGATCGGGGTCGGGTACGAGGGGGCCGCCATGGCTGCCGGCGGCACCGCGACCGAAGCCGGTGCCACCGCCGGCGGAACCGCAGCGGGGGCCTGGATCGGCACCGCTGGCACGGCCTTCGACGGCGCCGCCGCCGGGGCTTGGGCCTGGGCGTGCACCGGGGTCGTCGAGGTGATGAAGCCCATCAGCAGCAGCAGGAGCCCCACGACCGGGGTCGCTGCGGGGTGAGCACCCGGAGTTCCGGCAGGGGGTGGCGTGGGGGTCGTGGAGGTCGTTGGGTCCGGGGTCTTCGACGACCTGCGGACTCCGCGCAGCAAGGCGGCTCCCAGGGCCAGGAGGAGGATCGTGCGCAGGACGGTCAGCACCCGCTCGACGGGTTGGGCGATGAGCACCGGACGCAACCGCTGGGAACCCTGGACCGGGCCGTTCCACCCGAAGGAGACCGACCGCCAGGTCCACTCCGGGATGCCCGGACCGGTTTGGATCCGTGCCTTCACGTCCTGGCGCAGGTTGTCGAACGCGGCTTGAGAGACCGGGCGGGCCGTCACGCCCGAGTCCGTCGATGGAGAGGCCGATGAGGCCAGGCCGTAGCGCCGCAGGAGCTCGCCGGAATCGGCACCGGCGGAGGCGATCGCCGGCCTGCCCGGGCGGCGCGGGTCGAGGGGCGCGTTGTGGAGCATCTCGGCCTCGACCGACTGTCTCGGGATGGGTGCAGCCGTCCCGTCGGCGATCTCCAGTTGCGGGTAGAGCGCCTGCTGCACCTGACGGGCCACGAACGGGACGAGGAAGAAGAGCAGGGTTCCGATGGCGATGGCCTGGGCGAGGTGCAGCAGACGCAGGCCGATTCCGCGCGGAACATGGGGCTCCAACGCGATGGGCACCAGCATCACCAGCCACAGGTACCTCGGCGCTCCCGGCTCATGGTAGGCCAGACCAAAGGCGGCGAAGGCCAGCAGGGCGGTGGCCCATCCGCGGATCCGGAACACCGCCAGGGTGAAGATCAGCAGCAGGAAGAGATCGAGCAGCGTCCAGGCGGTGAGCCAATCGCCCTGGACCCAGTCGGCCCCGAAGAGTGCGAAGAGCCTCCATCCCGGCGGCAGGTGCAGGGTCACGCGGACCGACTCGGCGTCGGAGCGCCATCCGGTCGCCGGCAGCGAGTCCGGGCGGGTGAGACGGCCGGTGGCTTCGACATCGAGAGTCCGGGAGCGAAGTTCGACCCCGACGGCTCCGTTCTGGGGGTTGCGGGTGATGAGCTGTCCTTCTCCCCCGCTGCGCACCGAGCCCAGTTCCTGACCCTCGGCCGCATCCAGTCGCCAGACCTGCTGCATCTGGCCGAGAATCCGATCCTGGAAGGTCATTCCCTGGCCGCCCTCGTCGAGCCAGAGCACCCGCTCGATGCTCAGCCCGGCGGGCTTCTGGGTGCCCATGCCCCGCATCCGCTCCACCAACCGCACCGCCGCGGCCGTGTCCCAGCGGTACACCGGCAGGCCCTGCCAGGCCTTGGGGAAGTAGCTCTGGGTCGGGTCGATGGCCGGAGGCCCGATGAATTCCAACACCCGGAAATCGGGACGGGCCCGGAAGGCGACCAGTGCCTCGGGGGCCGCCCGACGGGATCCTCGGGCGAATTGGATCTCCCGGGGATTGTCCCAGCGGAAGGCATCGACGCGGAAGGTCCACGTGCCGGCCCGCACCTGGGCCTTGGCGTGCCCCGAATCGTCGACACTCACCGGGATGGGCGACTGGATGGCCGCCAATCGCCACCCCTCGGGCAGGAGGATCCCGAGGTCCTCTTCGCGACTCTTGCCCGCGACGGTCAGTTCCACCTCCTGACGCCACCACAGGGGGATGCCGTCCTCGAGAACCGAGAACAGTTTCACGCCCATAAAATTCCGCTCCGCTGTCTCGGTCGAGGCGTCGCGCCGCAACCAGAGCAGCCCCTGGGCATCCCAGGCGGGGTTCTCGACGGCCTGGCCATCGCGGCTCAGCGACAGGATTCCCAGCGCGGCCGGGATCCGGAGGTTCTGCGGCGGCTCGTTCCAGAGGTAGCGCCCTTCGAGGCGGGTGTCGCCCGCCGCAACCTGCACCGATGGCGCCCCGTCGCGTTCCACCACCACCACCGGTCGTCCGCCGACCTGGACTTCCTGGGGCCAGACCTCGGCGCCTCCGGGCAACGGAACCCAGGTGTCATG
This sequence comes from Verrucomicrobiales bacterium, assembly GCA_027490985.1. Taxonomy (GTDB): domain Bacteria; phylum Verrucomicrobiota; class Verrucomicrobiia; order Limisphaerales; family UBA9464; genus SXXZ01. The sequence goes on along the minus strand of JAIXXC010000293.1, from coordinate 4,881 downwards.
GAAGGCGGTGATCATCATCGAGAACCGCCCGCTGGAAGGGGTCACCTGAAGCTCCAGTCGCGAAGGCCAGAAGCACCGGTGGACCTTGGGGTCGGAATAGGGTGTCGGGCAGAACCGGTGGGTGTCGTTCCACGTGGCCCAGGATTCCCAGGGTTGGAGCGCAGCCGGGATGGAGCGCGCCTCCTGGGCTCGTGCAGACCGGCCCGGGGTGATCAGCGACGACAGGAGCAGCAGCAGGAACGGGATCCTGAACCGGAGCGGTAAACCCTTGTGCGAGTTCATGGTGCGAGACAATTGAGGATGCGAGCGTCGGGAGCATCATCGATAAAAGCGATCCGGACATCCACCGGATCGATCCGGATCGATCCGACGCCCCTCTGGCGATATCCCTCGGCGCGGGGAGCTGCAATCGGGATTTCCCCGCGAGTCGGCGAGTGCGTTTTGTCGGCGATGGGGTGGGCGCGGGTTGGCGGCGGATTGGACACTGATCGCACGACGGTTTGACGGAATCCCCAACCGGTGGCACTAGGCACGTGGTTCGCGGACCCGGACATGCGGACTGTCGCCTTCGATACCCATGCCTACGCCGCCTCCCGAGACGCCCGTGCCCGCCGATTCCATCGAGTGGGGATTCCGCCAGATCGACCAGGACATCCGCTGGCTGGCCGACTCGTTGGCCGAGGTGCTCTCGGGCCTGGGCGAGGGCGACCTGGCCCGGTGGATCCCGTGGACCTCTCAAGGCGACCCCGCCGTGGCCGACTCGGGCCAGCCGCCGGCCCGGTTGGGTCTGGCCCTGGCGATGGCCTTCCAGTTGCTCAACACCGTCGAGGAGCGGGTCTCCGAGACTTTGCGCGAGCGCCGCGAGGAGTCGGGATCGCCCGAGGCCGAACGGGGTCTCTGGGCCGACCAGTTGGTGGAACTGGTCCGGGCCGGAGGCACGCCCGATTCGATCCTCGAGGCCCTGCGACGGGTGGAGGTCGAGCCGGTGTTCACGGCCCATCCCACCGAGGCCAAGCGCGCTTCGGTGCTCGAGCAGCACCGCATGCTCATGCAGTTGCTGCAAAGCACCGGCGCCTCGGGCAATCGCCGCTCCTGGCGTGTGGAGCTCAACGCGCTCCTGGAGCGGCTCTGGCGCACGGGCGAGATCCTCATCGAAAAGCCCACCGTGGCCGATGAGCGCCGCAACATGCTGAACTACCTGCGCGATGTGTTGCCCGGGGTGGTGCCCGAGTTGGACCGTCGATTGCGCAACGCCTGGGAGGGGGCCGGGTTGCCGATGGGCGCCCTCGAAACCGGCCCGGGCGTGCCCGCGTTGCGGTTCGGAACCTGGGTGGGCGGCGACCGGGATGGGCATCCCGGGGTCACGGCCGAGGTCACGGCCGAGACGTTGGAACGCCTCAGGGCCAATGCCCTGGTGGTGCTGCACCGCCAGTTGACGGCCCTGGCCGAGCGGTTGCCGTTGTCGGAATGGATCCAGCCGGCCCCCGCCCGCCTCAGCGAGCTGCGCGACCGCGCGGTGGACCTTTTGGGCGAGGCGGCACGGCCCATCCTGCGGATGCACCCGGGCGAGCCGTGGCGACAGACGGTCGAGCTGATGGCGGCCCGGCTTCCGGTGGAGGTCCATCCGGGGCAGCTGGCGCAGGTCCGCGATGAGCCCGGCCGCTACCGTCGACCGGCCGAGCTCGATGCCGATCTCCAGACCTTGCAGACCTCGCTGGTCGAGGCCGGCGCACTCCGACTCGCCGACCACGATGTGGCCCCGGTGCGGCGGGTGCTGGCCACGGTCGGATTCCACCTGGCCCACCTCGACATCCGACAGAACTCCGCCTTCCACGATCGGGCCCTGAGGCAGTTGCTGTGCGCGGCCGGCATCGACGCCTCGCAGTGGGAGGAGTGGACCGAGACCGAGCGGTTGCGCCTGCTCGAGCGGGAGATCCGCTCGCCGCGTCCGTTCCTGCATCCCTCGGCCTCGGCGGGCCCGGAGGCCGATGCGGTGCTGGGGACCTACCGGGTGCTGGCCGATCACTTGAACATCCACGGGGTCGATGGGCTCGGGGCGTTGATCGTGAGCATGACCCGTCGTCTGTCGGACTTGTTGGGGGTGTATGTGCTGGCCCGCGAAGCCGGGCTGCTGCGCCTGTATCCCGAAGGCATGGTGTGTCTCTTGCCGGTGGTGCCGCTGCTGGAGACGGTGGAAGACCTCGAGCGGGGTCCGGAGATGCTGCGTGCCTTCCTGGAGTTTCCGGTGACCCGCGCCAGCCTCTCCCGCCATGCCGTTCGCGCGGGCCGCGCCGGCCGGTTGCTGCAGCAGGTGATGGTGGGTTACTCCGATTCCAACAAGGACGCCGGCATCGTGGCCAGCCAGTGGGCCCTGCAACGGGGACAGGCTCGGTTGGCGCGGATCGGCGAACAGGCCGGGGTGCAGGTGCAGTTCTTCCATGGCCGGGGTGGCACCATCAGCCGGGGGGCCGGTCCGACCCACCGCTTCCTCGAGGCACTGCCTCCGGGTTCCCTGGGCGGGGCGATCCGCTTGACCGAGCAGGGCGAGACGATCGCCCAGAAATACGGCAACCCCGGCACCGCTCGCTACAACCTCGAGTTGCTGCTGGCCGGGGTGACCGCCACGACCTGGCATCATCGACGCGGAGGAAGCCTGCCCGAATCGTTGGTGCCCCTGATGGACCGGCTGGCTGCGGAGTCCAGTCGGGAGTACCGCTCGCTGCTCGAGGCCGACGGGTTCCTGACCTTCCATCGTCAGGCCACGCCCCTCGATGCGCTGGAGAACACCCGGATCGGTTCCCGGCCGTCGCGGCGCACCGGTCAGGCGAGTCTCACGGATCTGCGGGCCATCCCCTGGGTGTTTTCGTGGACCCAGGCCCGTTTCTATCTCACGGGCTGGTATGGTGCGGGCAGCGCCCTGGCCGCGCTGTCGGAGGCCGAGTTGTCGGAGCTCCGCGAGCAGGTCCGCAGCGTGCCCTTCCTCCGGTACCTCATCACCAACATCGAGACGTCGCTGGCCAGCAGCGACCTCGAGGTGATGCGCGAATACGCCGATCTGGTCGAGGACCCCGAACTGCGGCAGAGGATCTGGGCGCGCATCGAGTCGGAGTGGCACCGGACCCAGCGCAGCCTGTCGCTCGTGCTCGGAACCGAATTCGCCCGTCATCGTCCCCGGTTGGGGCGGACGTTGGCCCTGCGGGTGGGTCCGTTGCGCACACTCCATCGCCAGCAGATCTCCCTGCTCAGGCAGTGGCGTTCACGGCTCCAGGCGGGCGACACCGCGGGTGCCCAGGCTCGGCTGCCCGAACTCCTGCTGACCGTCAACGCCATCGCCAGCGGACTCCGGACGACGGGTTGAGGTCTGGGACGGCCGGTGTCGGTCAGGCTTTGTTCTGGCCGTGGGAGGCGTGGTGGATGGCCGCGGATCCGGGTTGCCGACCGCGTCGCCGGCTGCGCCCCCGGTGATGGTCGACCCGGTGCAGTTGGGATTTGGCCTGGCCAGAGCCTCCGGCGTGGACCGACGCGCGGAGGGATTCGTTGTGATGGGAGCAGCGATGGGGAACCGCGAGGTGCCCGCAGCGGATGTGGATGGGTTGCATGATGCGATGAGCGGATGGGTTGTCCGTGCCCGGCCCAAGGGTCGGTGCTTGGAACGTCCGTCAGGCTATCTGCGGGGCGGCTCCGCCACATTCGGGCTTTGTCCACAGCGGTGAATCCGATGGCGACCTCGCCTTGGATCCGGGAGGACCCTGTCTCCGAGGCACGGCATCGCCCTGCCACCGCCTACGAAGAGTGACCGGATCTCATCTGGGGATTGGGGGCTGCGTTGCGAGTCGGGCACCCGAGTCGGGCAGACCGTCGTGATGCGGGGACGCCAGCCAATCAGGCGTGGTCACCGGGTTGCGGTGGCCACGCCTGTCGAGTGTGCGGGGTGAGTGGGTTCCGGGGATGACCCGAGGGGCACTTCACTCGGCGGGGTTGGCTTCCGGCCGCGGGCCGCGTCCATGGCCTTCGGGTCCGCCCGATCCGCCCGGTCCGCGGCGTTTGCCGCCGTCTTTGCCACCGGGCCCGCCGCGGTGTTCCCGATCGCCCCGATCACCGGGTTCGCCTTCGGGCCGGGCCGGGCGGAGTTCATCCAGGCTCAGGTTGCCATCGCCGTTCACGTCGAGCTTGGACAAGGCGGCGACCGCATTGGAGATCTCCACCGCGTCGATGACACCGTCCCCGTTGGCGTCGAGGGCGGCGATCAGCGGGGGAACCGGGCGGCCGCGTCCTTCGGGCCGGGTGGGAGGAACGGTGGTGTTGTCGGCGGCGGCGAGGCTCAATGCCGCGCTGGTGGCCAGGGCGAGGAGGAGGGTTTTGTCGATGAGGTTCATGATGGGTGTCGGTGTGTTGTTGTTGTTGTGTTTCGGGCGGCCGGTCCGCCCTTGTTTCGACCTCAAGAAACACCCGTCCCGTTAAGGCTTGATGGGGAGAATCGGGAAAATTGTTAAGACTCAGTAAGGGCTCCGCGGGACCGGGCGCTGCGCACGCAGGTAAGCTCGGGGAAGGAAGGGCTTTCGCGCTGTGCGCGAGGGGAGATCAGGATGATCGCTTCCAGTGCGTGCTCCGGCCCGGCCCCGCTCCGCTGCGGTTTTGGGTGGGCTCCGCGGGATCGGGCGCTGCGCACGCAGGTAAGCTCGGGGGAGGAAGGGCTTTCGCGCTGTGCGCGAGGGGGAAGAGAGTGATCGCTTCCAGTGCGTGCTCCGGCCCGACCCCGCTCCGCTGTGGTTTTGGGTGGGCTCCGCGGGATCAGGCGCTGCGCACGCAGGTAAGCTCGGGGGAGGAAGGGCTTTCGCGCTGTGCGCGAGGGGGAAGAGAGTGATCGCTTCCAGTGCGTGC
>JAIXXC010000074.1 GCA_027490985.1 Verrucomicrobiales bacterium | reverse complement strand
GACAATCACAGTGAGCAGTTCGATCTGCTGCTCAACGGTCGGGTGGTCGCCGAGAAATTCCACAGCGGTGCCGCAGGCTCCTGGCAGCGGTTGGGTCCGTGGCCCCTCCGCCTCGAAGGCACCAACACGCAAATCACTCTTTCGGCCCGGGGCCCGGGCCATGGCGCGGCCAATCTGTCCGGCATCGAGGTGTGGTTGGGACCGGGAGCGGTTCCATCTCCGGAAGCGCCCCGATTCGCCGGCACACCGTCGGCCGAGCAGGCGGCATTCTTCGAGAGCCGGATCCGCCCGGTCTTGGTCGGACACTGCTACGAATGCCACAGCGCGCAGTCCGCGAAGCTCAAGGGGGGCCTGCTGCTGGATTCGAGGGCCGGCGTGATCCGTGGCGGGGACAGCGGACCGATCATCGCCCCGGGTGACCCCGAGGCCAGTCTGTTGATCCGGGCAGTGCAGCGCACCGATCCCGCCCTCACCATGCCGCCGAAACAATCGCTACCGCCCCAGGCGATCGAAGATCTGATCGCATGGGTGCGCATGGGCGCCCCGGACCCGAGAACCGAGGACACGGTCGCCCAACAAGGTGCGCGGTCGTCGATCGACTGGAACCGTGCCCGCGAGTGGTGGTCGTTCCGACCCGTGGTGGATCCTCCGTTGCCGAGGCTTCGGAATCCGTCCTGGCCCGCCAACGGCCTCGACACCTTCATCCTGGCCCGATTGGAGTCCGCCGGGCTCGGGCCCACTCCGGATGCGGATCGCCGGACACTGATCCGAAGGATGAGTTTCGATCTCCTCGGCCTGCCTCCGGACCCGGCCGAGGTCGACGCCTTCGTGCACGATCCTTCACCGGACGCCGTGTCGCGGGTGGTGGACCGATTCCTCGACTCTCCGAGATATGGCGAGCGTTGGGGGCGGCACTGGCTCGATGTGGTCCGCTATGCCGACACGGCGGGCGACAATTCCGATTTCCCCGTGCCGCAACTCCACCAGTACCGGGACTGGGTCATCCGGTCCTTCAACCAGGATCTGTCATTCCATCAATTCGTCCGGGAACAGATTGCGGGCGATCTCCTCGAGAACACCGACCCGGAACAGCGATTCTCGCGGATCATCGCCACCGGCTACCTGGCCAACGCGCGGCGGTTCGGCTCACGGGTCGACGATTATCCATGGCACCTGACCATCGAAGACACGCTCGACAACCTCGGGCGGAGCTTCCTGGGCCTGTCGCTCAACTGCGCGCGCTGCCATGACCACAAATTCGACCCGATCCCCACCGCCGACTACTACGCGCTCTACGGGATCTTCAACAGCACCCGATACCCCTGGCCCGGAATCGAACTGGAGCAGCGCCAGCGGGACCTCATCCCGTTGGTCACCCTGGAGACGCTGCCCGAGTACCACACCCGGATGTCGGCACGACGGACCGAGAGGGAACAACTGCAGAAACGGCTCGAACAGGCACGGGCCTCGTTGAAGTCGTCCCCCGCCAGTGAAAAGGCGCAGGCGGAGAAGCACGTTCGGGATGCCGAACAGGCTCTTCAGGACCATTCCAGGCAGGCTCCGTTGGCCCTGACGGCCTATGCCGTAACGGAATCCCAGCGCACGGGGGATGCGGTCATCCAGATCAAGGGCGATCCGGCCCGGCCCGGGGCGACGGTGCCTCGACGATTCCTCCAGGTGCTGGGCGGAGCCCCGCTGCCGGCCGGCGCGACGGGCAGCGGCCGTCGTGAACTGGCGGGTTGGATCACCGACCGCGGCAACCCGCTGATCGACCGGGTCTGGGTCAATCGCGTCTGGCAGCATCACTTCGGTCGCGGGTTGGTGCCCTCGCCCAACGACTTCGGCCGCCAAGGGCGTCCGCCGAGCCATCCCGAACTCCTGGACTGGCTGGCCACCCGGTTCCGGGAATCCGATGGCTCCACCAAAGCCCTGCATCGGATGATCCTGCTTTCCAGGACCTACCGCCAGGGGAGTCACCGCACGCCCGCTTCCGTCGAGAAGGATCCGGCCAACGAGCTGCTCGGGTCATTCCCAAGGCGTCGGCTCGATGCCGAGGCGCTCCGCGATACGCTGCTGCTTCTCGGGGAATCCCTCGATCTGTCCCCGGCCGGAGCGCACCCCTTCCCACCGGAAAGCGAGTGGAAGTTCACCCAGCATCACCCGTTCCGCGCCCTCTACGAGTCGTCTCATCGCAGCGTCTTCCTCATGACCCAGCGCATCCAGCGGCACCCCTTCCTCGCCGTGTTCGATGGCGCCGATCCCTCGACGAGCACCGCGGCCCGGCTCACCAGCACCACCCCGGTGCAGGCCCTGTTCCTGCTCAACGACCCCCTGGTTCACGCCCAGGCGGAACGTTTCGGCCAACGCATCCTCCGCTCGGGCGGCACCCACGCCGAGCGCATCGGCCGAGCCTACCTGTGGGCGCTGTGCCGATGGCCCGACGCCCAGGAGGTGTCGATGGCCGAGGGGTTCCTCAAGGAGGCGATGACCCGCGATGGGGGAGCCGACCCGGAGCATCCGGCCGCCTGGAACTCGCTGGCTCGGGCCTTGATGCGCCTCAACGAGTTCGTATACCTCGACTGAACCGCCGTCCCCATGCCCACCACCCCTCGCGGAATCACCCGTCGCGCCTCGCTCCGTTCCCTGGTCGGAGGCTCGTTGCTGTTGCCGGGCATCGTCTCCGATCTCTTGGCCTCGCAGGAGAACCATCCATCGACCCAAGAACTCGGCGACCCCCTGGCCGCACGCGCGCCGCATTTCCCGACCCGGGCCCAACGGGTCATCTTCATCTTCTCCAACGGCGGCGTGTCCCACATGGACACCTTCGATTACAAACCGCGGCTTTTCGCTGCCGACGGCAAGACCCTCGGCGTGGGCGGTGGCCTCTCCAACCAGCAGCGTCGGTTGCTCAGGCCGGGATGGGAGTTCCGACCCGGCGGACGATGCGGCACCCTCGTCAGCGATCTGTTTCCCCACCTGAGGGATTGCATGGATGAGATCTGCCTCATCCGCTCGATGAAATCCGACGACAACGAGCACTATCAGGCCACCCTTGGCATCCACACCGGATCGTTCTTCTTTTCGCGACCCAGCCTCGGATCCTGGGTCAGCTACGGGCTGGGCACCCTGAACCAGAACCTGCCCTCGTTCGTGGTCATCTCCGCGGGCTCCCCGTACGCCGGCACCCAGATCTTCAACAACGACTTCCTGCCGGCCTACCACCAGGGCGTCCGCGTGATCCCCGGCCGCGAACCGATCGCCAACCTCGAGCGCCGATCGGCCCGGACCGGTACCCAGGAACTCGAACTCGGACTGGCCGAGGCCCTCAACTGGAGGCACCTCCAGGCTCGCGGACTCGACACGGAACTGGCGGCCCGGATCCGAAGCTTCGAGACCGCCTTCCACATGCAGACCGAGGCTCGCGACGTGTTCGACCTGTCCCGGGAATCCGATGCAACGCTGGACCTCTACGGGCTCAAACGCGGACAGACCGACGGGTTCGGGTGGCCCTGCCTGGTGGCCCGCCGACTGGCCGAGCGCGGGGTTCGCTTCATCGAACTGGTCGACGGATCCTCGTCGCACAACTGGGACCAGCACGGCGACATGGCCGAGCACGCCCAGCACGCCCGGAACATCGACCAACCCATCGCCGGATTGCTCAGGGACCTGCGCCAGCGGGGCATGCTCGACGACACTCTGGTGGTCTGGACCACCGAATTCGGTCGGACCCCGGGTGTGGATGGCGACAAGGGGCGCGGACACCACAGCGCCTGTTTTTCCTCCTGGATGGCCGGTGCCGGGGTGCGCGGCGGCACCACCTATGGCAGCACCGACGAACTCGGAGCGGCCGTGGCCGAGAACCGGGTGCACGTGCATGACTTCCACGCGACCCTGCTTCACCTGCTGGGCATGGATCACGAGCGCCTCACCTTCCGCCATGGTGGGCGCGACTACCGACTCACCGACGTTCACGGCACCGTGGTTCAGGGGCTCCTGGCCTGAATCCCCAAGCACTTGCACCGGTAGCGCGAAGCGTTCCCTCGTCTCGAACGATTGCCCTTGGGGGGCACAAAGCCCCTTTCCTTTTGTCCGGGATGCGTTAGCGATCCCACTCCGTGAACGAGACGATTCCCGATCCGAGCCCGAAGGGCGGCACCACATCCGACGGTCATTTCGGCCATGCAGTGCCCTCTCACCGGAGGAAACCGGGGTTCCCTTGGTTTCCCGTGGTGACGGTGGTGCTGGTGTCGGCAGCCATCGCCGGGGTGCGGTGGCAACCGGAACTGGAGCGCAACCTCCGGGCCTGGGCGACGGCGGCTCTGGCACTCCTCGGGGCCTTGTTGCTGCTGATCTGGTTCCTCGCCTCGTCCCGGTTCCGACCGCGGACCCGGCTGG
>JAIXXC010000159.1 GCA_027490985.1 Verrucomicrobiales bacterium | reverse complement strand
GGCTCGTTGTTGGGGACAGGCTCGTTGTTGGGGACAGGCTCGTTGTTGGGGACAGGCTCGTTGTTGGGGACAGGCTCGTTGTTGGGGACAGGCTTGTTGTTGGGGACAGGCTTGTTGTTGGAATTCGACATGGCAGAAATCCAACTCCGGGATCGAAAACTTTCTGCGATCCCTCACCCTGCCCCTCGATGCTCAATGGGATCTGGCTCGGACTGTTGACGGTCGCAGCCTTGATGGCCGGTGTGACCGGACGTCTCGGAGGGATGACCGACGGCGCCATTCAGGCGGCCAATGCGGCCGTGACGGTGTCGCTGGGGTTGATCGGTATCATGGCTCTCTGGCTGGGAATCCTGCGCCTGGCCGAGCAATCAGGCCTGGTGACTTCTCTGGCGCGGCTGCTGACTCCCCTGCTGAGCCGGTTGTTTCCAGAGATTCCGCCGGGCCACCCCGCACTGGGTTCGATGGTGCTCAATATCGCCGCCAACGCTCTGGGACTCACCAATGCGGCCACCCCCATGGGCCTGCGGGCGATGCGGGATCTTCAAGGATTGAACCCGCATCCCGACACCGCCAGCAATGCGATGTGCACCTTTCTGGCCATCAACACCGGTTCGGTCCAATTGATCCCGGTGACCGCCATCGCGGTCCTGGCGGCCAACGGTTCGAAGAATCCCACCTGGATCGTCGGCACCACCCTGCTGGCCACGCTGTGTTCCTCCGCCACCGGGTTGGTGGTGGTCAAACTCACCCAGGGGCTGCCCTGGTTCCGCTTGCCCCATCGCTCATCCCAGGCCCCGGTCGCGGCCCCACCCCCAGGCCCGGACTCCGCGGAAACCCCCGAGGCGAGTCCCCCACCCTCCTCGCCACGCCCCCTCGGGTGGCCCAGCCGGATCGGGCTGGTGTTGCTGGTGCTGTGCTTCATCGGCTTCGGGGTCCAAGCCACGATGCATCCGCCTGCGGGCTCCGAGGTGTCGGTCCAGACCGCCCCCCTCGGACTACGGGCCCTCAACGCGCTGTCACTGATCGCCCTGCCGTTCCTGCTGGTGGCCATTCCCGTGTACGCAGCCCTCCGGGGCTTGGCGGTGCACGAGCAGTTCGTGGCCGGAGCCAAGGAGGGCTTCGAAACCGCCATCCGGATCATCCCCTACCTGGTCGCCATGCTGGTCGCCATCGGATGCCTCCGGGGCGCCGGCGGCATCGAGGCCTTCACACGGATGCTGGAACCGCTGCTGAACTCGGTGGGCTACCCACCGGAACTGGTGCCCATGACCCTGCTGCGCCCGCTGACCGGCAGCGGCACCCTGGCGGCCTTCACGGACCTCGTGAAAGCCAACGGCGCCGACAGCCTGCTGGCGCGCATGGGCGGCACCCTCTTCGGCAGCACCGAAACCACCTTCTACGTGATCGCCGTTTACTTCGGCTCGATCGGAATCCGTCTGACCCGGCATGCGGTTTTGGCCGGTTTGGCGGCCGATCTGGCCGGAGCCATCGCCGCCGTCGCCGTGTGTCGGGCCATGGCCTGAACCGCGCCCCTCCTCCCCGCCCCGAGCGTGCTCGGCAGACCGCCTGAGAGCCTGTCCCTACGACCTTGTTTCCCGGGCGGGAGTCGGTTGATGCTCCGGACAGCATGACCCGACTCCTGCGGCGCATTTCCCTCACCCATTGGATCTTCATCGCCATGCTGGCCGGCCTCCTGTTGGGTTGGGCTCTCCCCGCCGAATCCCAGAATCTCAAGGTCGTCTCCAACATGTTCCTGAAGATGATCAAGTGCATCCTCGTGCCCCTGGTCTTCGGAACGCTGGTCGTGGGGATCGCCGGACACAGTGAAGACCTCAAATCCGTGGGCCGGCTCGCCTGGAAATCGATCCTGTACTTCGAAGTCGTGACCACCCTGGCCTTGGCGATCGGTCTGGTCGCCGTGAACGTGTTGCAACCCGGAGTGGGAGTCGCCCTGCCTCCGGCCAGTTCATCAGCCACCGGCGTGACCGCCACCAAGGTCACCTTCAGCGGCATCCTGGAACACATCGTGCCGAAGAGCTTCTTCGAAGCGGCCGCCGCCAATGACGTGCTCCAAGTGGTCTTCTTCGCCGTCTTCTTCGGCATCGCCCTGGCCCAGACACCGGAAGCCCAGCGCACCCCGATGCTCCGATTCTGCGAGTCGCTCACCGAGGTGATGTTCAAGTTCACCGGGGTGGTGATGAAATTCGCCCCCGTCGGCATCGGAGCGGCCATGGCCTACACCGTCGGCCACAGCGGCCTCGGAGTGCTGGCCAATCTGGCCAAACTCATCGGCACACTCTATTTGGCGCTGGCCTTCTTCGCCGTCGTCGTGCTGCTGCCGATGGCGTTCTGGGCCCGGGTTCCGGTGCGGCGGTTCCTGGCCGAACTCCGCGAACCCATCCTGCTGGCCTTCACCACCACCTCCTCCGATGCCGCGATGCCCGATGCCATGAAACGCCTCACCGCCCTGGGGGTGCCCAAGCGGATCGTGAGCTTCGTGATGCCGCTGGGTTATTCCTTCAACCTCGACGGCTCCACGCTGTATCTCGCCGTGGCGTCGGTCTTCGTGGCCCAGGCGGCGGGAGTTCACCTCACGATCTCCCAACAACTGGTCATCATGCTCACGCTGATGCTCACCAGCAAAGGCATGGCGGGCATCCCCCGGGCCTCCCAAGTCATCCTGGCCGGCACCCTGGTGAGCTTCGACCTCCCGCTGGAGGGAGTCCTGCTCATCATCGGCGTGGATGAGCTCATGGACATGGCCCGGACCACGGTGAACCTCGTCGGCAATTGCCTGGCCACCGCGGTCGTGGCCCGCTGGGAAGGGGTCTTTCCGCCGGCCTCGACCCCGACGGAACCCTGAGCGCTCGGAGGGGGGCTCGCTGACGGTCAGGGAGCCCCGGCTTGAATCCAGCGGAACACCGCGAGAATCTCGGAATCCGACAGGGGCTCTTTGCCGGCCGGCGGCATGACCTCCTCGTGCGCGGCGGGCAGAAGGATCATCCGGAACAACCCCGATCGGGCCGGATCACCGGGCACCACCGCGG
>JAIXXC010000232.1 GCA_027490985.1 Verrucomicrobiales bacterium | reverse complement strand
GAGCAGGGCCAACTCCACGTCGTCCAGCACCTTGGAGGTCATGGCCTCGTTCTGCACGATGCGCCAGATGAAGCCGGCCTTGGTCTTGTCGACCGACACGGCCTGATGGGCCGCGGTCAACACCGCCACCTGAGCGGCCGTGAAGGTGCCGGAGTCGGTCACCGTGTTGCCCTGGGTGTCCTTGACCTCGATCTTGTAGGTGTGCTCACCGGCTGCGAACGGCGTCGCACGGGTGAAGGTCACGTCGGTGGCGTCACCATTCTTGGGAGCCACGGTGGTCGTCACGACTTGGCCATCGATGGTCAGCTTGATGCCGTTGGCCGCCACGATCGAACCACCCTTGTCGTTCGCGCGGAACGAGAAGGTCACGATGCTCGGATTGATGGCCGAGAGGAACAGACGGTCGGCACCCGAAGAAGCCGTCCCGAGGGAGACCAGCGCGGTTTCCTTCGGAGACTTGCCGAACACGATGGCGTGGGCACCCAGACCGCCCCAGCCCTTCTGACCGTTCTGGCCAGCGCCGTTGTCACCGTCGTTGATGGCCATGCCCAAACCGAACTGCGTTCCCAAGGTCAAGGCGGTCTTGCCGATCGCCGCGGCCGGGAGCTTGATTTCGTAGTAGGTCTTCTTGGCCGCGGTGTCGCGGGTCACGACCGCCTCGGTCCCACCGGGACCCGCCTCGTGCATGACGATCACGTCGCCCAGGTTGCCGTCCACGCCACCGAGGGCGTAGTTGTAGAGGGCCACCTGCTGCTGACGATCGGCGCTGGCGATCATCAACTGGATGGAGTCACCGTTCCACGCGCTCTTGGCGGCGTTCTCATGGTAGTCGTCGGTCACGACGAAACCGAAGTAGACGTTGTCCACATCGTAGGCGACCTGCACGGCCGAGGTCTGGTCATCCGGACCGGACCAGGTGCCGCCACCGTACTCCTCGAACAGCACGTATTTGCCCGTGCCGGCCGCGCCGGAGCCCTTGGGCACCGAGAACTTGGGATCGGAGAGGACGGGGACGCCGCCCCACTCGTTGAGCTTGCCATCGAGGACGATCGGAGTGCTGACCGCGCTGGCGGTGTAGTATTCCTTGCCCGGCTCGATGTCGTTCGGAACGACCGAGCTCAAGGTGAAGAGAGCGGTTTCGCTCGGTGTCTTGCCGAACACGATGGCGTGGGCACCCAGACCGCCCCAACCCTTCTGACCCGCCTGGCCGGCGCCGTTGTCGCCGTCGTTGATGGCCATACCCAGACCAAACTGCACGCCGCCCTGGAGGGTTTCGATCGCGAGCGAGGCCTTCGGGAGCTTGATTTCGTAGGTGGTGCGCTTGGTGGCCCCGTTGCGGGTCACCACGGCTTCAGTGCCACCGGGGCCGGCCTCGTGCATCACGATGGTCTCGCCCAGATCGCCTTCCACGCCACCGAGGGCGTAGTTGTACAGAGCCACCTGCTTGGTGCGGTCGGCGCTGGCGATCATCAACTGGATGGAGTCGCCGTTCCACGCGCTCTTGGCGGCGTTCTCGTGGTAGTCGTCGGTCACGACGAAGCCGAAATACACGTTTTCGGTGTCGAAGATGACCTGCACGGCCGAGGTCTGGTCATCCGGACCCGACCAGGTGCCACCACCGTACTCCTCGAACAGCACATATTTGCCATTCGGTCCGGACCCCTTGGGCACCGAGAACTTGGGATCGGCCAACACCGGCACACCCTTCCACTCGTCGAGCTTGCCATCGAGGGTGATGGCGCCCTGAGCGCGGTTGACGGTGTAGAACTCCTTGCCCGGCTCGATGTCGTTCTTCTTCATCAACGTCATCTCGGCCGTCTCGCTCGGCGTCTTGCCGAACACGATGGCGTGGGCGCCCAGACCGCCCCAACCCTTCTGGCCATTCTGGCCAGCGCCGTTGTCACCGTCGTTGATGGCCATGCCCAGACCGAACTTCACGCCGCCTTCAAGCTTGGCGATGTCGAGCGAAGCCTTCGGCAGCTTGATTTCATAGGTGGTGCGCTTGCTGGTGCCGTTGCGGGTCACGATGGCTTCGGTGCCACCGGGGCCGGCCTCGTGCATCACGATGGTCTCGCCCAGATCGCCTTCCACGCCACCGAGGGCGTAGTTGTACAAAGCCACCTGCTTGGAGCGGTCGGCGCTGGCGATCATCAGCTGGATGGAGTCGCCGTTCCACGCGCTCTTGGCGGCGTTCTCGTGGTAGTCGTCGGTCACGACGAAGCCGAAATACACGTTGTCGGCATCATAGACGATCTGCACGGCCGAGGTCTGGTCATCCGGCCCCGACCAGGTGCCGCCACCGTACTCCTCGAACAACACATACTTGCCGGTTCCGGTGGTTCCGGAGCCCTTGGGCACCGAGAACTTCGGATCGGCCAGCACCGGCACTCCGGCCCATTCGCCGAGACTTCCGTCGAGGACGATGGGCTTGGGGGCGAACACCACCGAGTAAGTCTCCTTACCCGGCTCGATATCATTGGCCGATGCACCGAACCCGACCAGGGCCAGTGCCATCGCCAACAGTTTGTTTTGGATGGGGGTTTTCATGCTGATTAAGCCTGCAAATAGCGCCAGCGTCGGAACATTCACGCAACAGAAATATGGCGAAGTGGAAAAACGCCGAATCGCACGCGATCGGCAGGCCTCGGGTCAGGCCGATCTGCCCGGACCTCCGTCGGCTCCCCATGGCCGCGTGAGCTCCGGTCGCCCTGAGGGGCGATCACCCGAGCAGGGGCCGACGCACGAGACCTCGCGCCCAGCAACCGGGTCTTGAGCTGATGGCGTTTCCGAATGGAAGCCGGATTCAATGACTGGTGCCGCGGGCGGGACTCGAACCCGCACGGCCTTGCGGCCTGGGGATTTTAAGTCCCCTGTGTCTGCCATTTCACCACCGCGGCGACTGCGTTTTT
>JAIXXC010000107.1 GCA_027490985.1 Verrucomicrobiales bacterium | reverse complement strand
GATCCCGACTCGCGATCCTCCGACAAATCCGTATCGGTGACCAAGGAATCGCCCGATGATCCGCTTCGAAAAGCCCCACCCGGATTCACCCGATCACTGACGACGAGGCGTGGGCTCGGACACGGACCGGCACATCTCCTCCTCAGGCCTTCGGGCCTCTGGGACGTCAATGGGTGGTTTCGTGGGCCTCGGCCCCGGCTGAAGTGCGGCGTTCTCCGGCCCGGATCGCCACCCCGAGACGGTTGGCGGGCGGTGTCAGTGGGCAGGTGGCGTAGGGTGTGAACGCACAGGGAGGATTGTAGGCGCGGTTGAAGTCGAGCGTGGTCCAGCCGGCGGCATCCGGTTTGGGAGCATGCAGGAATCGGCCGGCGGCGTAGGTCTCACGACCGTGGGTCGCATCGCGGAACAGCACGAACAAGTCGTCGGTCTCGGAGTCCAGCGCGGCCACAAGCCGTTGGGGTTTTCCGGCCCAATCGAAGACCAGCGTCCCGACCAGCGGCAGGGATTCGCGCCCTCCGATGACCGTATCGAGGGTCAACGTCGCCCCCGGAGGCGCGGCCTCCAACCGCGCCGGAACCCTCGCCTCGGGCGACCAGGCGAAATATCGGAGGCCCCGGAAGCCCGTCCGGGTCGGAGCGAGACTGTCTTTGACCCTCAGCCCCAGACGACTGCCGCGATCGATGACCGTGATCCTGAGATGCCCCACCGAAATCACGTCGGGCTTGGCTCCGTGGGCATCGGTGACCAGCGATCCCCCGGCGAACGGTTGCCCGTTCTTGAGCACCGCGACGCCGGGGGCGGGCTCGAATCGCACCCGAGCCTCGTGGCGATGCCACACGCCCACCACCGCCGGGGCCCGGCCGGCGGGAAATCCGTGATCGAGACCCGGTCGCGTCCCGCTGGTGGATGCCCCCTCGGGCAACCAGTGCAGGCCGACCAGACTGGCCCACCCGTTCGTCCCGGCGGCCGACTCGAGGCGTTGAGCCTTCCAGCGCACCCAATCGGCCCGGTCGGCATGGTCGGCCGATTGCGCCTGTCGGACCGGGCCGACCGAACCGGGGCTGGTCAGGCAACCGCCCAACACGAAGATCGCCGACAGCAACCCCAGCACGGGGACCCATCGACCCCGGTTTCCGGCCTGTGAGGCATCCATGAGCGACAGGCTGACCGCCCCGGCGGGGTCTGGCAAACCGACCGTGCGGGGCGGGATCCTCGGCGTCGGAGGTTTTCGCCTCGGGGTTTTCAGGGTTGCCCCGGCCGGGCCGGAAGCGGCTTGATGAGCGCCGATGCCGCAAGCCTTCATCGTCGATGCCGTGGTCCGGGAAGTCCGCCGTCTGGAGGGGTACCCCAACCTGTCCATCCTCGACCTGAGCTGCGGTGAGGGCGAGGTGCTCTCGCGCCTGGCGGCCGACGGGTGCCGCGTCCGGGGAACGCACTTCCGGGCCGACGACTACATCATCGAAGACCGCGGCCGCCTGGGCTCGATGCCCATCACCCCCGGCGTGGACCTGCAGCAGCGACTGCCCTTCGACGACGGTTCCTTCGACGTCGTGCTCATGACCGAGGTGCTGGAGCATCTCGACTCGCATTTCCAGGTCGTGGCCGAGGTTTCCCGGGTGGTGCGCAGCGGCGGGTTCTTCGTGTTCAGCACGCCGAACCTGCAACGCCTGCACTCGCGGCTGCAGTTCTTCCTGACCGGCAAGCACAAGCTCATCCGACGGCGGGTGGGCTGGGATCAGAAGGCCTCCGACCGCTACGCCTTCCACATCGGGCCGGTGGATTTCCCCCTCATCCATGCCGTGCTCGGCTGGGAGGGGTTCGAGGTGCTCCGGCTGGGGCTCACCCAGTTGAAGTTCAAGTCGGTGCTGCTCTCGCCGCTCTGGCCGCTCGTGTGGCTCTCCTGCCGCCTGACCGTCGACAAGGACGCCCGCCGCAATCCGGTGCTCAAACAGACCGAGAAGGCCCTCAATCGCTGGCTCTCCGACCCGGCGATGCTCTTCAGCGAGCAATTGCTGGTGATCACCCGGCGCGGTCCACGCAACGGGTAGCCTTCGGGTCCGCCCATCCAGGGCGCAGTCCCGGAGACCGAGGAACACGAGAGGCTAACAACCCCAGGCGAGGACCCACCTCGTTGCGCACCCGAACCGCTCATGGGGCACCTCCCGAGCCGGGTCAGGCCCGGGGGTTGCCTCGGGAATGGGTCCGGTCGAGGTTGCCGTTGCCCCGAGCGAAGGCGCCCTTCAGCCCGAGGCCCCTCTTCGGATGCATGCTGCAACCTTCCTTCAGGATCTGGCGGTCGTGATGATCGTGGCCGGTCTGGTGACCGTGCTGTTCCGCCATCTGCGTCAGCCGGTGGTGCTCGGCTACATCATCGCCGGGGTCCTCATCGGGCCCCACACGCCGCCGTTTCCATTGATCCGGGATCAGGCGACCATCCACACCCTCGCCGAACTCGGGGTCATCCTGCTGATGTTCTCGCTGGGTCTGGAGTTCAGCCTCAAGAAGCTCAAGAAGGTGGGGGCACCGCCTTCATCACGGCCTCGGTGATCATCCTGACGATGATCTGGGTGGGCTACGAGATCGGTCAGGGCTTCCACTGGAGTCCGATGGACAGTCTCTTCCTCGGGGCCATGCTGTCGGTCTCCTCGACCACCATCATCGTCAAGGCGCTGGCCGAGCTGGGGCTTTCCAAAGAGCCCTTCGCCCAACTCATCTTCGGCGTCCTCATCATCGAGGACATCCTGGCCATCGCCATGATCGCCCTGCTGTCGGGCATCGCCATGACCGGATCCCTCAGCGTCGGCGAGGTGGGTCTGACCCTGGGCAAGCTGTCGCTGTTCCTTGTCGGGACCCTCGTGGTGGGATTGATCGCGATCCCGCGCTTCCTGACCTACGTGAGCCGCTTCCGCAGTCACGAGACCCTGCTGATCACGGTGCTGGGGTTGTGTTTCGGGATGTCGCTGCTGGCGGCCAAACTGGGCTACAGCGTGGCCCTCGGGGCCTTCCTCATCGGGGCGGTGATCGCCGAGTCGCGGGAGATCCACCGCATCGAGTCCCTCGTCGAACCCGTCCGCGACATGTTCAGCGCGGTGTTCTTCGTGGCCATCGGACTGATGATCGATCCCACGCTGCTGGCCGAGCACTGGCGGGCCATCGGAGTCATCAGTCTGGCGGTGATGGTGGGGCAGATCCTGAGCTGCACCTTCGGCACCTTCCTGTCGGGGCATGACACCCGGACCGCCCTGCGGGTGGGCATGGGACTGGCCCAGATCGGCGAATTCTCCTTCATCATCGCCTCTCTCGGCCAGACGCTGAATGTGACCAGCAGGTTCCTGTATCCGATCGCCGTCGCCGTCTCGGTGATCACCACCCTGGCGACCCCCTATCTGATCCGCGGCAGCGATGCGGTGGCCACGGGCTTCGAGCGCCTGGCCCCGAGGTGGCTCACCGACACGCTCCTCATCTACACGCACTGGGTCGGGCGGCTCGGCCGCCGCAATCCCGACATGGTGACCCGCATGATCCGCAAGTGGTCGCTGCAGATGCTGCTCAATGCCGCGCTCATCGCCGTGGTGTTCGTGGTGGTCTCCTTCTTCGCGGCCCGCTCACCCGCCGCCGGAGTCCTGGGCATCCCCGGATCGTGGGTCAATTCGGCCTATTGGCTCCTGGCGGTCTTCGTCTCGCTGCCCCTGTTCATCGCCACCACGCGGAAGCTGGGAGCGCTGGGCATGCTGCTGGCCGAGGCCAAGGTGACCCAGAAATCGGCCGGCGTCCGGGCCCCGATGATCCGGGCCATCGTGGCCCAGGTGGTCCCCATCGGCGGGTCGGCGATCCTGGGGCTGTATGTCGTGGTGCTCAGCTCGACCCTGCTCACGTCGTGGAAGGCCCTGGTCATCCTGCTCGGCCTGGCCGGGCTGCTCAGCTGGGTGCTGCGGCGGACCTTCATCCGGGTCTACTCCCAGGCCCAGAACGCCCTCACCGACACCCTGTCCCAACCGCCGGCACCCCGGGAGACCGAGACCCAGCCCCTCCTGCCGCCCCTGTTGCGGCACGCCAACCTCCGGACCCTGCAACTGACCACGGCCTCTCCGGCTTCGGGCCGGCTGATCCGTGAACTGCGGCTGCGGACCCTCTGCGGCGCGAGCATCGTGGGCATCGACCGCAACGGCGACAGCGTGATCAACCCCGGTCCCGATGAGGAATTGCGCGCCGGCGATCAGGTCCTGCTATTGGGCAGCACCGAGCAACTCGCCTCCGCCGAACGGCTGCTCACCGCCCGCCCGCACTAACGCGGGGTCCGAGGCGCCTGGTCGGGGAGCGATTCGAGGCCATCATCGACGGCCCGGAGCTTGGTGTAGCGCGTGGCGACCGTGAAGGCGTTGGCCCAGGCGATATAGTAGCCCGGAAGGCCATCGAGAAACCCGCCCTTGAACACGTATCCCCGCAGGAAACGCCACGCGGGGCGGAACAGCAGGTCCACCCAGCCGGCCCGACGACCGGAACGCCGCGAGGCCTGCACGAAGGCGGTGCTGTACGGCGCGATCTTGGTCACCTGCCGGTCGATGCTCTCGTTGCTGTAATGCAGCAGGTCCGAGCGCAACCGGGCGATGCGTCCGGTGACCTGAAGCTGGGCATGGGGCTCCTCGCCACCCCAGTGCGCCCGGCCACGACGGGCCAGGCGGATGACGCGATCGGGATACCAATCGCCATGACGGATCCACCGACCGAGGAATTGGGTGCAGCGCGGAAAACTGAATGCGCCGATCTCGGGGCCCGCGGAGGCGATGGCCCGGGCGATCTCCTCCTTCAATTCCGGGGTGACGACTTCGTCGGCGTCGAGGTTGAGGGTCCAGTCGGAGAGCGTCTTCTCGAGGCCCGAGGCCTTCTGACCCACGAATCCCTTCCAGGGCTCGCGAATGACCCGAGCCCCGCGCGATCGGGCCAACTCCTCGGTGCCATCGGCCACGTCGTGCTGGAGGATCACCACGATTTCCGAGGCCCAACCGTGCACGCTGTCGAGCGCGGCTCCGATGCGGTGGGCTTCGGCACCCGAAACGAAATAAACGGAAATGGGCAGCGGTTGGGGCATGGCGGATCCGAGCGAAAACGAGCGATGCGACGGCCTCAGTGAATCACCCCGAACGCCGCTTGCCTACTCTTCGCGAGTCATCCGGACTTGGACCGACAGACTCTGCGCCAAACCTCCCTTGAAGACCCCCTTGAGCGGCGGCACGTCGGCGTAATCGCGCCCGATGCCGATCTGCACATGGCGTTCGCCGTCCATCATGTTGTTGGTCGGATCGAGGCCGACCCAATACCCCGTCGGCGTGAACACCTCGATCCAGGCATGGGTGGCCACCGCCCCGATGAGCGCCTCCGAGGGCTTGCCATCGTCACCCAAGGGCGGGTCGGTTTCGATGTAGCCGCTCACATACCGGGCGGGCAGGCCGGCCGCGCGGCTGATGGCGATCATCAGATGGGCGAAGTCCTGGCACACGCCCTCGCGACGCTGCAGGAACTGCTCCACCGTGGTGCCGGCATCCGTGGCCCCGGGGCGGTAGCTCAGGTTGCGGTGGAGATGATCGTTGAGACGCAGCAGCGACTCGGAGAACGGGGCCGCTTCGGGCAGGAGATCCGAGGCCATCTCCCGCACCGGATCGACCAATCGCACATACTGCGAGGGCCTCAGGAAGTCGTGCAGCTCACGACGGCGTTCCTGATACATCTGCCGGGCTTCGGCGATGCTCAGATCGAGGGCCACCAGGGCGTCGTTGAAGGGCTTGGTCTCCACCTCGCAGGCCGACGAAATCACCAGACGCTGGTGCCGGTACGGAATGGAGATGGTCTCGACGTAGTTGCCGAAGTAGTCGATGTGCGACTCCACCAAGACTCCGGGTTCGATGAGCGTCTGGTGACGGGTGACCTTCTGGCGCAGCGAATCGCGGGGCCGCAAGCGCAGTTCGCTGAAGCTCTCCGAGGCCGGATCCGGGTAGGCGTACTCGGTGGTGTGCTCGATGTGAAAACGCATCGCGG
>JAIXXC010000316.1 GCA_027490985.1 Verrucomicrobiales bacterium | reverse complement strand
TGGCTTCGGCCCCATGTCAGAAATCCACGCCGGCGGCGGACACTACTCCCAAAACGCCACCACCTTGGTGATGACACTCCCGGAACCCTGTTTGGAAGTCTGGGTCCGATGGCCGGGTGGACGGATCACCCGCAAAGATGTCACCCCCGACCTCAGCGAGATTCGGATAAAGAACGGGGACCAGGATCGCTGAGATCCCCAAGACACCAAAAGGAGCTTCCGAATGCTCCCCGGGATCCAATTGCCGAAAACCTGGGTTCGCCCCCTCAGGGACGGACGTGGAATGCCCGGATCGGCAGCGGCATCGGAACCCCTTCACCCTTCACGCTCTTCCAGAGAATCTCGTTGAGAGCCAGCATGGGCGTGAGGTCGTAGTCCGAAAAATCCATCAAGGCCGATTCGGCGGAGCCGGGGGCGCCCTTGACGTTGCGGGCGTTGACATCGACCTGCGGAGCCAAATGGCTGAAGGGCGTGAGATCCAAACCGCCCTCGAAGGCGGCGTACATCGGAGCGGCCGCCGCATCGAATTGAGTCATGGGCGGCAGACCCAGCAACAACTCCATGCTGCGCAGCATGGAACTGGTGGTGTACAGGGTGCTGTCGACCACGCCGCGGCGGCTGTACGGGCTCAAAACCAGACCAATGGTGCGACGGGCATCGACGTGGTCGGAACCATTTTGAGCATCGTCTTCGATGATGAAGATCGCCGTCTCTTTCCAGTAAGGGCTGTGGCTGACGCGATCGACCAGTTGGCCGACCGCCCAGTCGTTGTTGGCCACAGCCGCCACCGGGGTGGGCGCACCGACCCGGGTGCCTTGCGTGTGGTCTTCGCCCAGGCTCATCACCACAAAGTTGGGCAAACGCCGCTTCGGATCGGTCGACGAGTAGTTCTCGACGAAGCCATCGAACTCGGCGTTGAAGACCGCCACGTTGTCGGTGTCCCGCATGCCCGATTTTCGGAAGTTCGGGCTGACATGACCCACCAATCCCTCCACCCCCGGGGCGGCATCCATCTGCCCCCCTTCACTGGTGCGGGCGGCATATTCGCCATAAGAGCGGTAGGTCAGTCCTTTGCGCCGAGCCAGATCCCAGAGGTGACCCGACGAAGGCACTTGGGCCGGGGCCGACGAAGCCTTGCTGATACCGCCGTAATTGGGCGGCCAGAGCTTTTCATTGAAATCGGTGGCATAGCCCGAATTGGACCACGAGTGACCATCCACACTGACCTCGGCATCGCAGTACAAATTGTCGAAAAGAAGAAACTCTTCGGCCAAGCGGTGCTGGTTGGGTGTCACCGATCGCCCGAAAATGGTGAGTCGCGGATCGCCGTTGCCCTGCGGCAAGTCCCCAAAAACCTGATCGTAGGTGCGGTTTTCCTTGATGATGTAAATGACGTGCTTGATCGGAGAACCCACCCCCACCCGATTGGGAAGGATGGTTCCTCGAACCGCAGGCGGCTTGGCCGCACTCAGGAGCGCATCGTGGTAGGGAGTGTTGGCAATGACCTTCCGGGTGTACCCACGGATCTTGCTGCGGAGATTGGCCAGCGGAAAGGCGGTGATGCTGCCCTGCTGGAGCGACTTGACCGATCCCAACCCTTCGGTGTTGCCATCCTTGCTCAAGGGCGACAGGGGCCCCCGGATGTTGGAATATCCACCCAATCCCTTGGCCGAACCAATGTGTAGAAACTTCCCGTCCTTGGAGATGGAGAGCGACGAGGGATACCAGGTCGTGGGAATGAACCCGAGAACGTGGCTCTCTTCCCGTTCGCCGACATGGATCACCGCCACACAGTGATTGTCGGCGTTGGCCACAAACAACAGGCGTTGCGACGGGTCCAGCGCCAAGGCATTGGGAGTTGAGCCCACGGGCGCACGCGGATGGATGGAAGTGCGGAGTGTCTCGATCGACCGCAACTCCTGGGTGTCGATCACCACGACGGAGTTCTCATTGCCGCAGGCCACGTAGAGGCGGCCATCTCGGGCGAGCAGCAAATCGTTGGGATTGGTACCGACCTGGATGGTGGCCTTGACCTTCAGGGTGGCCGTGTCGATGACGCTCACCGAGCGGCTGGACCAATTGGAAACGAACAAGGTGCCGCCATCCGAACTCGATTGGAGGTCGCACGGAGTGATCTCCACCTCGACCTGCCCCAGAACCTTGCCATCGCGAGAATCAAAGGCCACCACATGGCCGGGCTCACTCCCGGTACCCCGATTGGCGGCATACAAGACGGGACGGGACGGATGGTGCGCCAAGCCAGCCCAGTAGATGGATGCGGCAGGCAGTCCATTCGTAAACTGGGCCACAGGTGATCCGCTCAGCCGACCATCGCGGTATTCAAAAACGTAAATCGGTGCGACCTCGGGCTTCTTGCCTCCGCCGGCATTGCCACCCGAGACGAACAAGCGCCCACCCTCCGGACTCCACGCCAAACCCATCCACGAGGAGCGCAGGGGAATTCTTTGGAGGATGGCCGAACCGTCGGGCTGGGTCACCACGAGGCCATGCGGGTTGAAACCACTGTGGAGGCCCACCAGCACGCGCCCATCGGGTGACGGGGACAGGCCGAGAACATAGTCGGGAGTCGAGAGGTGCCGACCGACCGGCGAGATGCTCCACCCATTGGGCAGCAACGTTGCACCATTGGTGGGGCCGGGCAGTTGAGCGAAGGCACACGAGGTCGCCCAGCAAGCGAGGATCAGGCTCCGAAACATTTCTTGATCCAAAACTGTTTTGGTGACGGATTGACGGCAAATCAGGGTCGATGAGCCAACAATTGGTCGTATGGCCAGAGGTCATTTCAATCGGATACGGCCGTGGTCCCGTGACAGCGTTGCAACAATCCAAGCACTGCAGCCCGGCAAACCGCTTTGGGGTTGATTCCCCGGATCCCAAAGCCCACTGAAACACCATGCGCGCGCACTCGGATCGATTTCGACAGCAACCACGGAAAGTGGGGCGATCCGGCTTGGGGATCCTCGGACTTCTGATCTGTCTATTCTGCCTTTCGGCGTCCGCGGAACCACTGCGCTGGTGGAAAGGCAACCTGCACACGCACACGCTCTGGTCGGACGGCGATGACTTCCCGGAGATGATCGCCGAGTCGTACCGCGAACGCGGATACCACTTCCTGGCCCTGTCCGATCATAATCTCCTGAGTCGGGGTGAGCGCTGGATTTCCCTGAAGTCGGTGGCCGACCGGGCCAAGGGGGAGCCCTGGCGGGCGGGTATTCGCCCCAGGGACGCCTTCGGTGCCTACCTGCGCCGGCACGGTCCGGATTGGGTGCAAACCCGGACGAACCCGACCAACGGCGTCCGGGAGGTCCGGCTCAAGCCGTACGACGAATTCCGCGCGCTGGTGGAGGAGCGGGGACGATTCCTGCTCATCGAGTCCGAAGAGATCACCCAAGCCGCCGAAAACAAACGCCAGATCCACATCGGCGCCATCAACCTGCATGAGGC
>JAIXXC010000158.1 GCA_027490985.1 Verrucomicrobiales bacterium | reverse complement strand
CCGCTCGAGCAGTGCCTGGCCGCCGCGGCCGAGTGCGATGCGCCGATGATCTCCATCTGCGGCGGCGAGCCCCTGATCTATCCCAAGATCGAGGAACTCGTGGCCGGTCTGCATGAACAGGGGCGCCTGGTGTACATCTGCACCAACGGCGTCTTCATGCGCAAGAAGATGCGGGAGTACCTGGCCAGCGCCTACACGCCGGCCCTCGAGCCCCAGTTGGCGCAGTTGCTCTCCGAGAAGCTGATCACCGACAAGGAGGCCGAGGCCATTCGCAAGGCCGACGCGACCGCCAAGGCCAAGGTGGTGATCCGGCCCAGCAAGTGGCACTACTGGAACGTCCACGTCGACGGCCTGGAATTCACCCACGACCTCATCGTCGAACGCGAAGGCGTCTTCAAGGAGTGCGTGGCGGCCATCCAGATGGCCAAGATCCTCGGCTATCAGGTCGCCACCAACACCACCGTCTACAAGGAGACCGAAACGGCCGAACTCGAGGAGATGTTCAAGTTCCTCAGCTCGTTGGGGGTCGACGGCCACACCATCTCGCCGGGCTACGACTACGACGCGGCCAAGAAGGACATGGTCAAGCGTCTGGGCAAAGACCCCGCCCAGTTCTTCCTGACCCGCGAGATGACCCGCCAGAAGTTCAAGGATATCGAGCGCTGGGGTCAGATGTTCACCATCTTCGGGACTCCGGGTTATCTGGAGTTCCTGGCGGGCAAGCGCGAGCTGGCCTGCAGCGCCTGGGCGGTGCCGACCTACAACATCCGCGGATGGAAGGCTCCCTGCTACGTGATGACCGAGGGTCACTACCCGACCTACGCCCAGATGCTCTCCGACGTGAAGTGGGATCGCTTCGGGGTCGATGAGCGCGGGTGCGGCCGCGATCCCCGCTGCGAAAACTGCATGATGCACTCCGGCTTCGAGCCGTCGGGCGCCTTGAGCAGCAGCCCGCGGGATTCATGGATCAACTTCAAGTACAACTTCGGTTCGCGGCCGGCTCCATATCCGTCCAGCCCGGAGTTGACCCGCGCGGCCTACAATGGGGCCACCATCGGCAAGGGTCACCTCGCCGAGGCGAAGGAGGCGGTGAATCGCGAATTCGCCGGCGTGAAATCGGCCTTCGCCCGCGGTGGCAACGATCTGCCCCACGACCACGACCACGGCCATTCCGGTGGCTCGGGGGGGTGTTCGACCGGAGCCTCCGGGGCCGCCAACGACCAGCTCGCCGACCTCAAGGCCAAGATCGCCGCCGCCAAGAAGATCGAAGTGAAATCGGAATAAACCCCGAATCCATTCGCCTTCCGGAATCCCACCCTCTCCCCAGCCCAGATCTCCATGTCCGCCCTGTTTCTATCCCCCCCCTCGTTCGACGGTTTCGACGGCGGTGCCGGTGCCCGCTATCAGGCACGCCGTGAGGTGACCTCGTATTGGTATCCCACCTGGCTGGCGCAGCCGGCCGCGTTGGTGCCCAATTCCCGACTGCTCGACTGTCCGCCCCTGGACATCAACATGGAGCAGACGCTGCGCATCGCCAAAGACTACGGGCACGTCATCATCAACACCTCGACGCCGTCGCTGAAGAACGACTGCAAGGTGGCCGAGGCCATCAAGGCCCAGCGTCCCGAGACCAAGATCGGCTTCGTGGGTGCCCACACGGCGGTGTTGCCGACCGAGACGCTCAAGGCCTCGCCGGCCATCGATTGGGTGGGTCGCAAGGAGTTCGACTTCACCTGCAAGGAGGTCTGCGAAGACCGCCCGCTGGAGTCCATCTCGGGCCTGAGCTTCCGCAAGGAGGGCAAGATCATCCACAACCCCGAGCGTGAGCTCATCCACAACATGGATGCGCTGCCGTGGGTGGCCGACGTCTACAAGCGCGATCTGGAGATCGAGAAGTACTTCATCGGTTACCTCATGCACCCGTACATCTCGATGTACACGGGTCGCGGCTGCCCGGCCCAGTGCACGTTCTGCCTGTGGCCCCAGACCATCGGCGGCCACAAGTACCGGGTGCGTTCGGCCGAGAACGTGGCGGCCGAGATGGCCTACATGAAGAAGCTCTTCCCGCAGGTCCGGGAGTTCTTCTTCGATGATGATACCTTCACGGCCAACCTGCCCCGCGCCCGCGAGATCGCCAAGAAGCTCGCCCCCCTGGGCCTGACCTGGAGCTGCAACAGCCGGGCCAACCTCGATGAGGACACCATCCGGTTCTTCAAGGACTGCGGTCTGCGGCTCTTCCTCGTGGGTTACGAGTCGGGCAATGACGACATTCTCAAGCGCATCAAGAAGGGCGTGACCACCGATGAGATGCGCCGCTTCACCAAGGCCTGCCACCGTGCGGGCGTGGTGATCCACGGCACGTTCATCCTGGGGTTGCCGGTCGAGACGCCCGAGACCATCGAGCAGACCATGCAGTTCGCCCAGGATCTCGACGTGTTTTCCATGCAGGTGTCCCTGGCCGCACCTTATCCGGGCACCGAACTCTACGAAATGGCCCGCCAGAACGGCTGGTTCTCCAAGAAGGACAAGACGGACATCGTGCACGGCGACGGCTTCCAGCAGTCCACGCTGGAGTATCCGGGTTTGTCGAAGGACGAGATCTTCGAGTCGGTGGATCGCTTTTATCGGCGGTACTACCTGCGCCCGGGCCCGATCCTGCGGATCATCAAGACCATGCTCGAAGACAAGAGCGTCATGGTCCGCCGTTGCCGCGAGGGCTACGAATTCTTCCGCAGTCTGAACCAGCGCAAGGTGGATCTGGCGGCGGCGCAAAGCCTGGTGGCCCACTGATCCGGTATCACCGGACGCGGAGTCGCACTGAAACAGCCGAGGCCGATGGGGATTCCCATCGGCCTCGGTCGTTTCCGGGATGCTGTCTTCGGGTGGGCGTTTGGGGGTGTGCGCGGTGGACCCAGGCTCAGTGCATCTCGACCGCACAGCGACCGATGCCGCCGCGGAAGTAGTTGAATCGCACGTTGGGGTGCCGGGCCAGGAGCGACATCGGGACGGCGGTGTCGGCGATGCCTTGGGCGATCATGAGGCAGGTGAGGCGTTGGCCGAAGGGATTGTCGTGCTGCCCTGCATGCCAGATGGAGACGGCTTCCGCCTTCCACGTCTCGACCGGACCCACGGTGATGGCCTGGGTCGGCACGAGGGACACGTTGCCGCCGCCGCTGGTGCGCGCGTTCTGGGCGATGGTGAGCGGGTGGAGGTCGACAACCCGGGTGCCGAGCTTGAGGTATTCTTCCGGGGTCGGCGGGGCGTTCCGGTATTGGCCCGCCCGGCGGACGGGGTCGTTGAAGGCCCAGTGCTTCACATCGCCCTGGCCGCCTTGCATGACGGCGCAACGGACTCCGGAATCCCAAGACGCTCGATAGGCTCGGGTGTCGGCTTTGGGGAAATGCAGGTGGGCGTCGGGCATGACCTGTTTGCGGGCGATGCGGTTGAAGCACAGGTCCCGGTCGGCCTTTTCGAAGGACAGGGGATGGGTGGCGGGGGCTTCTTTGCCATCGATGACCCATTCATCCATACCCCAGAAGTGGCCGGAGCGGATGTTCAGGCCGAGGGCGTTGACGATGCGGGCGACGAGGGGCAACTGCTCGGTGGGACCGATGGGGCCGCAAATGCCCACGGGGTTGTCGTCGGTGCTTTGTTTCCAGGCGGCGACGTATTCGAGGGCCTCGGCCAGGTAGAATTCTTCGAGGGTGTCGTAGAGCGTGACCTTGAAGCCGGGGCGCGAGAGGCGCTGCATTTTCTCCGGGGTGAGGGCCGCGGCGTCGGCCACGAGTTCGGGATCGAGGGTGGTGTAATCCCACCAGTCGGGGGCGACACAGGAGACGGGCCGGGTGGCAGCGGAGCGGGAACTCATGGGTGCAAGCCAAGCGGGTTGGGCTGCGCAGGGCAATCCCAAGAACCCATGAGGGGGCCGCGGGATCAGGCCTGCGCTCCCGGGTCGGCTCGGGGAAGGACGAGGATTGGTTGCGAGCACGGCGGGCCCGCCCTGAGAGGCGAGCCCGCCGTGATGCAGGATCGGAATGGGTCCCGAGGTCCGATCAGGAGTTCTTGTCCCATCCGTAGGTGAGCTGGGAGATCTCCTTGCCGGACTTGTCGGTGACCTTGCGGGTCTTGGCGTCGAAGTAGCACATCACGCCGAGGCGGTCGGACATCTCGGCCAGCGAGATGACGGTCTG
>JAIXXC010000142.1 GCA_027490985.1 Verrucomicrobiales bacterium | reverse complement strand
CACTTCCACCGACTTGTAGCCGTACATGTACGGGTTCTGCACGACGGTGCCATGGACGGTGCCCTTCTGGATGCCGTCGAGCGTGGCGTCGTCTTCATCGAAGGCCACGACCTTCACCTTGTTCAGCTTGCCGGCCTGGGCCAGCGCCTCGAGGAGCAGGGGAGGGTTGTAGGCGAAGAGGCCCACCATGCAGCCGAGGTCGGGGTACTTCGCCAGGGCGTCTTCGGCGTTGGCCTTGCCCTTGGCCCGGTCGAACTGGTCGGTGAGGGTGCCGAGGATCTTGAAGCCATTGCCCTCGAGCACGGTGCCGGGGGCGTCGTAGTTGGAGGAGTTCTCCGGACGGCCGAGGATGGCGTCGATGGTTCCCTGACGACGGCGCTTGGCATTGTCCTGCTCCAGTCGGCCGATGAAGATCATCACGGTGCCGCCCTTGGGCATGGCCTCGCGGACCAGGTCTCCGCACATGCGGCCGGCCTTGTAGTTGTCCATGCCGATGTACACCAGACGGTCGCTGTTCGGCGCATCGGAATCGTGGGTGATCACCTTGGCTCGGCGGGCGGCCGTGTTGAGCAGGTCGGTCTGGTTGGCGGGATCGATCGGGCTGACCGCGATGCCGTCCACGCCCTTGGTGAGCAGGTCCTCGATCATGCGCTTCTGGTCGCTGATGCCTTCCACGGGCATGAGGGTCTGGGCATCGACGCCCAGCTTCTCACCGGCGGTCTTCACGCCGGCCGAGGCGATGGTCCAGAACGAGGCCACGCCGTTGGACACGAAGGCGATCTTGCGCTTCTTGCCGCCGCTCGAGGCGGTTCCGGTCGCGCTGTCGGAAGTGTTCGAGGCGGCCGAATCGGCCGGCTTGTTGCAGGCGGTGAGCCCGAGCAGCAGCGCGGTCCACACCGAGAGGGAGAGGATTCGATTCATGGGAAAGGGTGAGGTGAGGGTGAGGGAAAGGGAAACTGCCGCTCAGCACACGGTCATGCCCCCGTTGACGTGCAGCGTCTGACCGGTGACGAACGACGAGGCGTCGCTGGCCAGGTAGACGACCGTGCCGTCGAGGTCGGAAGGGACGCCCCAGCGGTTCACCGGGATGAGCGACCGGTAGCCGTCCTTGAGTTCCTGAGGGTCCTTTTCGTGGCGTTCCACGGGAATCCATCCCGGGGCGATCATGTTGACCGTGATGCCATGCGGGGCGAGTTCGCCCGCCAGACTGCGATGGAAGCCGTTCTGCCCGCCCTTGGCCGCGACGTAGGCCGTGAAATTGGGGACGCCCCGGGCCACCACCTCGGAGCCGATGTTGATGATGCGACCCCAGCGCTGGGCCTTCATGTGGCCCACGCAGGCCTTGGTGAGCAGCACCGGGCTCTTGATGAAGAAGTCCACCATGCGCTGGTAAAAGGCCCAATCGTACTCCTCGATGGGCTTCTGCGGTTGGTCGCAGGTGGCGTTCAGCACCATGATGTCGACCGGCCCCAGGGTGGACCGGATCTCGGAAACCATCCGTTGCACCTGCGCTTCGTCGGTCACATCGGCCTGGAACAGCGCTCCCTGCAATCCGGCCGCCTGGAACTCCGCGAAGGCCTCCTGGGCCCGCTGGGCGTTGTTGGCGTAATTGAGGGCCACCTTGGCGCCGGCTTGGCCGAGGGCCTTGGCCATGCAGCGACCGAGTCCGGTGGTGCTGCCCGTCACGAGCGCGACGCGGCCGGCGAGCGAGAAGGAAGCGGGGAGGGATTCAGGCATGGGAATGCGGGGTCGGTGCAGGGCGATGGCGATGTCGGTGTGAAGCGCCAGAGATTGGCCGGATTGCGTCCGGCGTCAACGCGGGGAAGTGGCCCTGCGGGAATTCGAGCCCGGGAAAGACGCCGATCGACACCGCCTGCGGGCCTCGTTCGGAGGCCTCCGGAAAAGCCCAAGCGGTCGTGCTCAGGCCGTCAGCAGGCGCTCGGCCAGCTGTTCGATGGACCGGTCGCCCGTGGCTCCCTTCCAGTTCAGTTCGCCCATCCACCAGTCGCGCACATAGCCGCGTCGGTCGATGACATAGACCGTGGGCCACATCGTGGTGCCCCAGGCCTCCCAGTTGGCGCTCTTCGTGTCCACCAGCACCGGGAATCCGAATCCGGCCTTGCGGGCGGCGGCCAGCACCTTGCCTGTGTCCCGCTCCGCCTCGGTCTCCGGGGTCTGGACGCCGACCACGACGATGCCCTTGTCGCGCAACGCCTGATGCCATCGGTTGTAGATGGCGAAGTTGGCGTGGCAGTTGTGGCACTGGAATGCGTAGAAGTGCAGCAGCACCACCTGGCCCCGCAGATCGGACAGGCGCACGGCCCGGTCGTCGAGCCACACGCCTGAATCCACCAGTTCCGGGGCCATGGGTTTCACCCTCTGGAAGGTCGCCGTTTCGCGCGGAGCTCCGAGGGCCTCGCGCCAGCGCGACCGCTGTTCAGAGGTGAGCCAGCGATCGGATCCCATCTGCTCGGCTTGCCGAAAGCGGGACAACGCCGCGGCGAAACGGGCCCGTCCGGCCGCCCCCAGCGATCCGATCTGGCTCAGGGCCTGATCGGAGTTCTCGAACAGGGTCTGAAGCTTCGCGTTCTGGTCGGCGGTGAGATCCAGAAACTCGGCCACCTCGGGACGCAGAAGAGCTCGGGCGCCCTGGGCCTGCAGCTCCAGTTGCCGGAGGCGTGCCACCGCCGCACCCCCGATGCGTCGGCGCACCTCGCCCACGACCGCCGTCTCGGCCCGGGCGATGGCCTCGCGCTGTTCGGTCGGGGGCAGGTTCCGCCAGCGCATCCAGGAGGCACAGGCCTTCCGGAGGAACTCGTCGAAACCCGGTTCGATGTCCGCCGAGATCCCCAGCTCCTTCTGGCCCTCTTCCGAGTGAGCCATGGCCAGCAAGGTCTGCGGCACGCGGACCAGGCCGGGAGGCAGTTCCTTGGGGCGCAGAATGCGCGCGGGGGGCGGGGTCTCGGTCGCGGCTCGGAGTCCGCCGGTGGTCAGGGTCGCTCCGGCGAACGCCATCCAACGCAGATGCCGCCGCAGCACCGGGTCGCCCTGGGTCGCTGGGGCGGTGCTGGGATGAGCCCGGAAGGTTCCGTGCGGCCTTGGCGTCATGATGGAGGCGGTGATGCTTCGGATCCGGGAAAGTTGCAAGGCCAGTCCACCAGCCTATTTCCAGGACGCGAGGAAGGCGACCAGGTCCCGCAGTTCGCGCGGGCTCAACACCTCGCCCATCGGGGGCATCACCGACTGGGGATGGGCCGAGCGGGTGGCGATGTCGGCCTTGGGCACGGTCCGCACTTCGCCCGAGATCAGGCGCAGTCGCAGGCGGCCGTCGCGCTCCTGAAGCAGGAGTCCATCGAGGGTTTCCCCGCCGTTCAACGTCAGGCTCACGGTGGCGTAGCCCTCGGCGATGCGGGCGCTGGGATCGAGCAGCGATTCCAAGAGATATTCTGGCGTGGCGCGCCGACCGATGCCCTGGAGCACCGGTCCCGCCTGTTGCCCTTCGCCCCCGGCGTTGTGGCAACGGGCGCATTGGCCTTGCACCGATCCGTGGAATACGCGGCGTCCCGCCTCGGGGTTGCCGCCGGCCAGGAGGGCTTGGGATTTCTGCTCGGGATGCGCCAGAGCCCAGGCCTGGGCTCTGCCGGTGAGTTCCGGGCGGCCATGCCGAAGGAGGGCTTCCTGCACGTCGAGGATCAACGCGGGCGGCAGGGTTCCCGAGACCAGGCGGTCGAGGTGTTCCGAGAGCAGGGCCGTCGCGCCGGCTTCGGTTCTTCCGGCCAACAGGCGAAGGATCCATTGCTGATCGCCCACGGTCGCTGTGCCCCACTGTTTGCGGGCGTACTCGAAGAACTTCGCGGGCGCTCGCTCGGCTTGGATTTCCAGGGCCGCTTGCTGCAATTCACCGGGTTTCTCGTGTGTCAGGCGTTGCACCATCTCCGGAAGTTCGGGGGTCTGGGTTCGTGCCAAGGCCCGGAGGGCTTGAACCCGGAGAGCGACCGGCTGACTGGGGGAACGAACGCAGTCGGCCAGCAGCGTGGCGGGCACGGCGAGCCGCTGTTCGAAGACCAGACGCGCCAAGACCAACCCCAAGGCGGGGCTGGCCTTGGGCCAAAGGGGTTGGATGACTTCAGCCAGGAGTTGCCGGCCCACCTCCGGATCGCGTGCGGGCAGCGATCGGACCCGGCCTTCAACCCGGTCGAGGAAGGGCGTGGTATTCCAGGAGGCCAACGACTCCAGGGCTTCGATCCGCAGAGACTCGGGCGCCGCAGACCGTTGCACGTAGGCGCTGAGGCGACGGCCCGTGGTTGTGGTGCCCAGGCGCAGGTTGGCGCTGAGAGATCGGCGCAGGAGGGCTTGATCGGGAGTGTCGCCCAGGGAGTCCAGGCATTCCGCGAGGGCGGGCAATGCCGCGGGAACGGACTCGTCATCATGGATGGCGATGGCCGCTTCGCGCCGCACCCGGGGATGCGGGTCCTTCAGGAAATCGGCCAAGAGCGGAGAGGCCAAGCGCCTCAAGGCCACGACCGCTCCCACGCGGACCGCCACCGAGCGATGTCGCGATAGTCGGGCGAGGCGTTCGGGGGCTCGCAGCCCCGCCAACCCCATCGTCGCGGCATGCCGCAGGAAGGGGTCCTGATCCGCGTGGTCTTCCAACAGCGACACCAACGGGTCGAAGGCGGAGACATCCCCGAGTTTGCCCAAGGCCAGCGCGGCCTGGAATCGCACCCGGGCATTCTCATCGCGCAGCCGCTGGATGAGAGCGGTTGCGGCCCCGCTGACGTGCAAATCCCCCGCCACCTTCGCCGCCTGGGCTCGAACCCGCGCATCGGCATCGGCCAGCGGCCAGGAGCGGGCCTTCAGCGGGGCGCGCAGTTGGCCCAATCCCCAAAGCGCATGGATACGGGCCAGGGTGGGGGCGTGCGGGTCGTTCGCGGTCGTCAGGAGAGGCGTTGGATTTCCTCGTCGGACCCATTCGAACTGGGCCCGCAGGCGGATGCGCTGGTCGGCATGGCCGAGCAACCGGGTCAACGACTCCGCCGAGTGCTCCTTCAATCCTGTGCGGAGCAGGGTCTGGACTTCGCGTCGCAGCGGCGATCCGCTGGCCTTCGGGTCGTCGAGCACCCAGATCGCCCCTTTGCCGTCGGGGTTCCACAGGCCATCCCAATCACCGACGAACAGCGATCCCTCGGGACTGAAGGCCACACAACTGGCCATCATGCCGGTCAGCACCGGCCGCTCATCCACCATCTCGAAACCGGCCCCGCGCGGTCGTGCTCGGAAGGTGGTGACCTGCTTCACGGGAAATTGAATCAGGAAGAAGTGATCCCGGTAGGCCTCGCTCAAAGCGGTGCCGGGATTGTGCACCAGGCTTCCAGGGCCCACCGAATAATTGGTGAGTGGCGGGGTGATGTAGGCCGGTTGGTCCGGATGGCTGGGCACCCACAGGTGTTCATCCATCCACGGGTTGTAGTCGGGTTGTCGCGTGAGGGCGTTCCAACCCGGATCCCGGAATTGCCAATTCAGTCGCCAGCCCGAATCGCTGCCCTCGGCAATGTGGACGAAGCGTTCGCGCTCCTCCCGCAGGTCGCCATCGTTGTCCACGGCGAAGCAATTCCCATCGTCATCGAAGGCGATTTCCTGCGGGTTGCGCAGGCCGGTGGCATAGACCTCGAGATCCGAACCATCCGGGTTCATCCGCAGCACGCCTCCGGTGTTCGGGTGCCGGAGGATCCGCCCTTCGCGGTTGGTGACCGAGAACCCGTTGTCGCCGCAGGTGAAGTAGAGTTTGCCGTCGGGCCCGATGATCAGGCCGTGCAGGTCGTGACCGTCGAAGGCGGCGTGGACCCCGAATCCGCGGAACTCGGTGCCTTGGGTATCGGCGATGCCGTCGCGATCGGTATCGGCGAACCGCTTCAACTCGGGATAGCCCGTGACCCACACGGAGTCGTTCCAGGGCAGCACCCCGGCCACCACTCCCGAGATCTCTTCATTGAAGCCCTCGGTGAAGATCTGCGAGCGGTCCGCGTGCCCGGTGTTCCGGGTATCTTCGAGGCGCCGGATGCGTTCCTTCACCGGTTCCAAATCGTGCCAGTCATGCACCCCGTCGCCGTTGAGGTCGCGCAGCCACGGCGCATTCTCTTGACTCCGTTCCGGGGCCATCCAGCGACGGAAGGCCTTGCGCAGGTCGTCCACCGACTGGTTGGCCAGGTCTTCCACCACCCATTCCCGATGGCCGCGGATGTCGATGTCCACCGTGCCGCGCCGTGCGGTTTCAGCGACGTACAGCACGCCCCGGTCGTCGAAGCTCAGGGCGACCGGATCCATGACCTGCGGCTCCCGGGCCCAGAGGGACAGTTTCAATCCCTCGGCAGGGATCGCGGGTGAGGCCGGTTCGGAAGCCACGAGCGACCCGACCATCAGCATGGCGATCAACGCCAACCCGCGCCGGAACAGTGCTTTGGGAAACGGAGCCATGATCGGCAGACGCTGGAAGATTGGGACGCCGTGTAAAGGTCTGGATGGGTTGTCGATTGGCGTGAGGTGTCGCCTCATGGGCGGACGGGTTCGTCGAGTACCAGCGCTTCCTGGCACTGCGAGCAGGGTGGGGCGCAGAGACTCACCGACCCGTCCCAGACTCGGAGGCTGTGAAAAACCTGTGAACAAGTCACGGCACGGGACCATGGCGGAGTCTGCAGAGCCGAAGATAGCCTCCATCAAACTCAGGACAAATGAACACATTGCTTCCATGGATCGCGGGTTGTTTCGTCCTGATGGGCGCCTCGGTCTCGGCCTCTCCGCTCCGGGACGCGTTGGCGATGATCGAAACCGGGGCCCAATCTCCCGCGGCGGGGGAACCTGATCATGTGGTGGGTGGGTCCGGTGAAATCAGCCGATTCCAGATCATGCCCGAGGTCTGGAGGGCGTACACCAAGTCGAAGAATCACACCAACCCCGAGGTCGCCTGGACGGTCACGCGTCGGATTCTCGCCGACCGCGTCGGCACGTTCGAAAAGTCCACCGGTCGGCCGCCCGAGCCCGTGGAGGTGTACCTGCTCTGGAACAAACCCGGCCACTTCGAAGGCGTGGGCTACCGCTTGGAAAAAGTCTCCCGCACCTACCGCGCGCGCGCCCAGCGCTTCCACAACCTCTACCAGACCCTGGGTGGCGGCCCAGTGACCAAGCCGTCGTTGGTGGAAGAGCCCGGAGTGGTTTCGAGCCGGTGATGGTCGGGAGGGTTGGTCGTGTGTCGGAGTGAATGGGGGTTCGTCCGGCCTGCGCCTGCCGATCAGACCCGTTCCAGTTTGATCGGGTAGGTGCGGCCGGAGGCGAACTGGGCGACGTACAGGCTGCCCTCGACATCGACGGCCAGGTCGTGCGGGTGCTGGAAGAGTTCCTCCCGATGAGCCATGGGGCGGAGCTTCCCATCGGGGCCGTAATCCGGGGCGGTGCCACCGACGTTGGAGATCACCCGCAACGAGGCGTCGAGTATCGAGACGAAACCACGGCAATGGCGATCCTTCGGCCAGTTGTCGCCCAGATGCGCCACGAAGTAATGGTCGCCCACGCGGCGGATCTGACGGGGGTTGCCGCCGGGCAGGGGCGTCGTGCCGAGGATGCGACCCTCGGGGGTCATGCGCGTCAGCTGCTGCTGGTCGCTCATGGCGATGAGCAGGGTGCTCTCGCCGGAAGGGGAGACATCGATCATCCCGCCATGCGGTCCCCAATGCACGATGCCGCCTTCGGCACCGCCGAAGATCCGTCGGAACTCCCCGTCGGCCCCGTAATGCAGAATGTAATCGCGGCCGTAGCCATCGAGCACGAAGAACTCGCCATTGGCCTGATGCAGAGTCCACGAAGGTCGGTACTCGTCCTCCTTGGGGTACTTGCCGGTGTTCTTCGGCAACGACCACTCTCGGAGGATCGTGCCATCGAGGGTGGTCTTGAAGACCTGATGCCGCTGGAGGTCGGTCAGGTAGAGGACCTCTCGGGTGCCCTCGGTCACCAGCGACAGGCCGTGGGCTCCGGGGAACTGCGTGCCCCATTTGTGGACCAGGCGCCCTTTCCGGTCGTACACGATGACGTTGTTCTTCGTCTCGTTGGTGAAGAGCAGCACATGGCCCTCGCGGTCGACGACGAGACCATGACAGTCGTTGACCGGTGTCGCGGCACCCAGGTCTCCCCAACCGGGCACGACGCGGTATCGGAATTTGCCCTGACCCAACACGACGTCGTCCGCGGCGCGGACATGGGGGAATCCGATCGACACGACCGATGCGGCTGCGGCCGCGCGCAATCCAGTCCGGAGAAAGGAACGGCGAGGGGTTGGGATCTGGGGCAGGGGCATGGGTGAGAAGGTTAAGGCGCCTCCGCCGATCGGCCAAGGATGCGAAAGAGGGATGCGGTTGGGGGCATCGGCAACAGGTCCCGCTTCTGCGGGTGGAGCCGGGCGGCCGTTCCGAAGATCCGCAATGGATCCTCTAAAACATTTGGTTTGAACGGTCACAATAGTCCTTTTTAATGGCTAAATAAATACCACAAAAGTGTTGCTGTCTCGTTTCATGAGATGGATCGGCGATGGATCGGTGGGCTTCCGCACCCT
This sequence comes from Verrucomicrobiales bacterium, assembly GCA_027490985.1. Lineage (GTDB taxonomy): Bacteria > Verrucomicrobiota > Verrucomicrobiia > Limisphaerales > UBA9464 > SXXZ01. Next base: position 2,395 of record JAIXXC010000142.1, on the reverse strand, counting down.
GATCGGTGGGCTTGTGCTGATCTGCGGGATGCTCACCGCCCCAGGGCAGACGGCGCCCCATCCGGGTGGGCCGGTTGACGCGAACGGTTCGGCTCGTTCGCCCGAGGTTGGACGGCCTGCCTTGGTGGGCCAGGTGCGGTCCCATGGACGTCCGATGCCCGGGATCACGGTGTCATTGTTCTCGGCATCCCCGACCCACGGGCCGGGTATCGTCTGTCCAACCTGCCCGCCGGATTGCCGAAAGTTCGCCACGACGGACTCCGACGGCCGGTTCCGGATCGAGGCGCTGGATCCCACCCTGCGATTCGACGTGCTGGTCCACGGGCCGGGTTGTGCGCCAAAGTTCTTCGATGAGGTCGATCCCGGACGCGGGCCGATCCCGATGGAAGTCGAGCCCGCACCTGCTCTGGCTTCTGTACCCGAGCAGCGGGTCCGCGGGCGAGTGGTGGATACCGCAGGAAGGCCCATCCCGGGTGCCGTCATCCGTCGCCACCGCGTCCACTTGATGAATGGTGGTCACCAGTATGGAGGCGATTCGTTCGATGGGTTGGCGGTCGCGGATGCCCAGGGAGAATTCGCGCTCAATGCCACGGAACCATTTCGCTCGGTCGATGTCCGGGTGGTTTGCCCGTCCTTCGCAACGCGGTTCTTCACCCAACTGCGGGGCGGCCTTCTGGTGGCCAACCTGGTGATGACTCCGGGAGCTTCGCTCACGGGAAGGGTCTTGCACCAGGGGAGGCCGGTGCCCGGAGTGGTTTTGGGTCTCTGGTCGGGCGACCGGCTTCTCGACTTGCCGCCTGAGTCGGTGTGGATCCGCACCGATTCGCAGGGTCGGTTTGCGTTCCAGAACCTGCCCCCGGAAACCGCATTCTCGTTCATCGGCCAGATCGAGAGCGTGGGTTCCTTCGGCGCCATCGGTCCACGCACCCTGCGCACTCCGAAGGACGGTCTCTCCCTCGACATGGGCGATGTCGCGGTGGAACGGGCTCATCGATTGGCAGGTCGGATGGTATTGCCGGGTGGGGCGAAACCGCCCGAGGGGATCCACCTTCAGATGTCGGTTTCAGATCGCCCGGATCGGGTCCAACTGAAGCTCGACCCCCGCGGGGCATTCGAGGTTCGGGGCGTCCCGTCGGGCGAGGTCGAGCTCTCCTTCAGTGCCCCGGGCTATCGACTGTCTGACCGCAACCCGAGCCTGCAACCGTGGATCCCTTACCGGCTCGTGGGTCGTGTGGAAAAGGATCTCACGAATCTCGTCTTCCTGATCGAGAAAGGCCCTCAACTTGAGCCTGAACTCTCCAGCCTGCCCCAGAAGGAGCACCCGGCGAACAACCCGCTGCGGGGCATCGAGACTCCCTGGACCGATCGGCCGTACTGGAAGATTTCGGGGCGTGCTCTCGACCGGGACACCCGGGCTCCGATCCCTTCGTTTTTTGCGAGCGTGCTGCGCCCTCCGGGATCTCCCGAGGGGATGATGCTGGAATGGTCGGTCGACAGCCGACGCTCCGGCACGAACGGGGGGTATTCGGTGCGTGTCGGCAAGACCCTGGTCGGATCCCTCCTGGTGGTCGAGGCTCCGGGTTACCTGCCCGCCACCCGGGTGCTGAAGCCCGCGGACTCCGGTTCGGAGGACCTGCTCCTGACGCGGGGATCCGGGCCCCGCGGAGAGGTCCGGGATCCGGAGGGCCGACCGGCCGCCGGCGTGTCGGTGGCCCGGATGAACGGTACCTGGGGGGATCCGTTGAATCATCTCGACTTCGACCCGTCGCTCGGCCTGTTGTCCGTCGGCCATCCTTACCAACACCTGAAATTTGCCACCGACGCGTCGGGACGCTTCGAGTTGCCGGCCCTCTGGGGAGGCGGAACGGTGTTCATGGCCTCCACCCAAGGCTTCGCATTCCGTGCCGTCCAAGATCTGGCAACCAACCCGGTGGTCACGTTGGGCCGCTACGGTCGGATCACCGGACGTCTCGTGGGTCCCACTGATCGCATCGCCGATCAGAAGTTGCACCTCGGGTTCGCCCGATCCGCGTCCTTCGATATGGCGATGCGGGACCTCCAATTGCGCACGGTGACGGATGCCGAGGGACGGTTTTCCTTCGATCCGGCGCCTCCGGGGCGTCTGGAGATCCTGCAGCTGATTCCTGATTCGATGGGGCGTGGGTACTGGACCGCCCCAACTATCCATGGGCTCGAGTTGCAGCCCGGCCAATCCGTTTCCTTGGAACTGAAGCCGGACCGGCCAGACGAGGAACAGGGGTCCCGTTCGTCCCGCCGAGACGAACTGTGGGGATTCATGTTGGGTGTGCTCGGTGCCGTCCCAGCGATCGTCGGCTTTTTGACCGTGCGCTGGTTCATCCGCCGGCAGCGGCGCCAGACCGGTTCGTGAGACGGT
>JAIXXC010000104.1 GCA_027490985.1 Verrucomicrobiales bacterium | reverse complement strand
GTGAGGTCGGTGGCCAGGGAGGCGTCTTTGAGCGAGCGCAACTGGCGGACGAGGTCGGCCGTCAGGGCCGCCTTGGGAACCTGCCCGGCCCGGACGGCCTCCAGCAGAGGGCGGGCATATGCGGCCCGTGAGGTCAGGGTGTTGAGGGCATCGCGCTGTTCGGCGGGGTTGAACTGGCCGAAGGCCCCCAGGAGCACCGAAGGAGTCTTGGCGTCGTCGAACCCGGCCAGTCCGCGCAACGCGGTCGCGCGGACACCCGGATCGCCCGTGAGTCGCTGGAGCAGGGGGACCAACGCGGCATCCCGAGTCCGGAGCAGTGTCTCCAGGGCGGCATTGCGATCGGCGGCGGGGGCTTGGGCATCCGCCGCGAGGGTCCGCAGCGACTGGAGGGCCCTCGGGCTTCCGAAAATCGTGCCCAGATTGCGGGCGAGGCGACGGGTCTCCTCATCCGGGGCGGCGGTCAGGGTCGTTTCCAAGCCGTTCCAGCCGGCCGGCGCGGCCACGCCGTTGCGACCCCGCAGAGCCGCTTCCATGCCCCGAAGCACGTCGAGGCGCAGGGCGGTGTCGGTCGTTTCGGCGGCGAGAGTCGTCAGCCGGTCGAGCGGCCCTTCGGCCAGCAGGGGTGACGACAGCAGACCCAACGCCAGGGTCCAGGCGCTCCAGCTGCGAAACAGTTGCGTGGATTTCACGCGGGTGAGGCTACGCAGCGGGGGGTGGGCTTCAAGCTGTCGTTCGTGCCGGTTGCGACCGGGGATTTCCATTCGGGGCGTCAACCCGCAAGAAATACCGGGGGGGAAATACTCATTGCGCCTTCCAACCCGCCTGTGGCTAAGTTTCGCGCCTTTCCGCGGAAAAATCCACGGAATGGGGAGTTCTGCGACAGTGGGGATATCCATGAAGCGTTGGCGCATCCAGGTCTTGTACTCGGGTCGGGTTCAGGGCGTGGGGTTTCGTTATCAGACGAAGCGGCAGGCGACGGGCTTCGAGGTTTCGGGAACGGTGCGGAACTTGCTGGACGGTCGGGTTGAACTGATCGCCGAGGGCGAGCGGACTGAGTTGGAGGAGTTTCGGAAGGCGATCCGTGAGTGCGGGTTGGGTCCGATGATCCGCAGCGAAGACGTGACATGGACCGAGGCCACGGGCGGTTTCCGGGGCTTCGAGATCGTGCGGTAAACGAGAATGAGGTACGCCATCATAGCTGACATCCACGGGAACCTGGAAGGGCTCCAGCGGGTGCTCGCCGACATCCAGGAGCAGAAGTGTACCCATGTGGTGTGTCTGGGCGATGTCGTCGGATATGGCGCCAATCCCAAGGAGTGCCTCGACATCATCCGCGGGATGAACATCCCCACGGTGAAAGGCAACCACGACGAGTACATCGGCCTCGATGAAGACCCCGAAGGCTTCAACGACGCCGCGGCCGAGGCCGTCTCGTGGAGTCGGGCCCAATTGACGGCCGACGACCGCAAGTGGTTGCGCGACCTCAAGTATTTCCGCCTGGTGGCCAATTTCTCCATCGTCCATGCCACTCTCGACGGTCCCCAGCGCTGGGGCTACGTGTTCGAGAAGCTGGAGGCGGCCGCGAGCTTCACCTACCAGAACACCCAGTTGTGCTTCTTCGGTCACACTCATGTGCCGATGGCCTTCATCCGCGACACCGGGGTGCGCGGAGGGCAGTACTCGAAGCTCAAGATCGAGCCGGGTCGCAAGTATTTCATCAATGTGGGCAGCGTCGGTCAGCCGCGCGACGGCGACCCTCGGGCCGCCTACGTGGTGTACGATTTCCCGACCCAGACCGTGGAGTTGCGGCGTCTCGAATACGACATCCCGACCACCCAGAAGAAGATCCTCGCCGCCGGTCTGCCGCCCCGATTGGCCGAGCGCCTGGCGACCGGTCGCTGAGTGTCCGGTGCCGCGGTGGGATTGCCCCCGGTCGGACGGTTCGAGGGCTTGCCCGAGGGCCTGTCTGGAAGACACTGTCGGATCGTCTCGACCGGCGTGTGCCGTCTCCGGGTCGGAGGAGTCTTGATCAGGTGGTTTCGTCGGTCCCGTGGTTGGTCCCGTGGTTGGTCCCGTGAAGATCCTCATCCTCAAGCCCAGTTCCCTGGGAGACGTGATCCACGCGCTGCCCGTGCTGCGACTGCTGCGGCTGGAGTTCCCGGAGGCCCGGATCGATTGGTGGATCCTGCGCGGCCTGATGCCGCTGTTGGAGGGGGATCCGGATGTGCGGCGCCTGATCCCCTTCGACCGGAAAGACTGGGGCAAGCCGCGTCATTGGCCCTCGGTGGTGCGTCTGGTGCGCGAGCTCCGCGCCGAGCGCTATGACTGGATTCTGGATCTCCAAGGGCTGGCGCGCTCGGCCGTGTTCGGTCGGGCCTGCGGCGGGGCCCGGTTTGTCGGCGTGCGCGACTGGCGGGAGCTGGCTCCGGTGTTCCATGGGGAATCGGTGCCCCGGCCCTCGCCGCAAACCCACGCCGTGGACTGGCAGCGGGCGTTGCTGACGCACCTGGGCGTGCCGTTGAGGACCGGTTGGGAGTGGATCCCGCGTCGGACTGCGGCCGCCGAGCAGTTGGATCGGGACTTTCCCGAGTTGTCTCTGGACCGCTGGATCGGACTCCAACCGGGTGCCCGCTGGGACAACAAACGCTGGCCGGTGGCCCGATTCGCCGAACTGGTGGGGTTGTTGTCGCAGTCGCACCCCGGACACCGGATCGCGGTCTTCGGGGGCGGTGACGATCGTGCCTTGGGACAGGCGATCGCCCAGGCCCATCCCGCACGCTGCCTGGACCTGACGGGGCGGGTTTCGTTGCCCGGGATGATCGAGGCCCTGCGCCGGATGGACCTGCTGGTCACCAACGACACCGGACCGATGCATGTGGCCGCGGCCCTGGGCAAACCGGTGGTCGCCCTGTTCGGTCCGACCGATCCGCTCCGGACGGGACCCTACGGCCAGGTGGAGTTCGCCCTCCGGGCTCCGCAGCCGCCGGCGTGTGCACCCTGTCTGAAGCCGGTCTGCCGCCACTCGGAATCGTTGGCCTGCCTGAACCGGATCACTCCCGCCCAGGTGGTGTCGGCGGTGGCGGCCCGACTGCGGTGAGCGGCCCGGGTGAGGCGGCTCACTCCGACAACGCGGCGTCCCAGTCTTTCCACACCGGTTCGTAGCCGAGGCGTCGGATCACCTGGGCCACATCGGCCGGTGAACGATCGTCGGCGATGTCGAACTGGCCGGTGGCATTGGTGGCACGGCCTTCGGCGGTCTGGAGTTCCGGGGCATCGGGGGCCAGGGACTCGATGCGGCCGCGCACGGTGTGGTGGATCGCGTCTTTGCCGGCCCCGGTGTAGCCGCCGGGTTCGGTGTGGCTGCCGGCGCTGGCGTGGGTGATGCCCAAGGGCAGGAGTCCATCGCGCAATGGGGCCGGTTCGCGGGTGGACAGCACCAGGCCCACGTCGGGCAGGAAGAGGCGCAGCGCGGTGATCACCTGAACCAGATCGCGATCCTGGAACCCGGTGAGGGGTTGGAATTCGCCCGCGCAGGGACGCAGCCGCGGCAGCGAGACGGTCACCTGGGCCTTCCAACAGTGCTTGAGCAACCAGGCCGCGTGGGCGGCCACCGAGATCGCCTCCTGTCGCCAGTCGGCCAGACCGTACAGCGCCCCGATGCCCAGACGTCGGAATCCGGCTTCATAGGCCCGTTCCGGGGTGGCCAGGCGCCAATCGAAATCGCGTTTGGGCCCCAGCGTGTGCATGCGGGCGTAGACTTCGCGGTCGTAGGTCTCCTGATACACCACCAGTCCCTCGGCGCCGGCTTGCACCAGCGGTCGATATTCGGCCGTTTCCATGGGGCCGACTTCGAGCGACAGCGAGGGGATGAACGGGTGGAGGGTCCGGACGCAGTCGGCCATGTAGCCGTTGGAGACGAACTTGGGGTGTTCTCCGGCCACGAGCAGGATGTTGCGGAAACCCTGGCCCGCGAGGGCCCGGGCCTCGCGCTCGACCTCCGCCTGCGCCAGGGTGACCCGCAAGATGGGGTTGTCGCGGGAAAAGCCGCAGTAGGCGCAATTGTTGATGCACTCGTTGCTCAGGTACAGCGGTGCGAACAGGCGGATGGTCTTGCCGAACCGCTGGCGGGTGAGCCCTTGGGATCGTCGGCACAGCTCTTCCAACCGGGTGGCGGCCGCCGGTGAGAGCAGGGTGGCGAAATCACCGAGCGACGACGGGCCGCGCCGAATCACCGAATCGACCCGTTCGGCATCGGCCGATCGGGCCTGACTCATCAAACCCTCCAAAGGCAAGGCGCGGAAGGCCTCGACGAAACTCATGTGGGCCGACCATAGCCGGGGAGCCCCAGCAGGCAAGTCGGGGGCTCCGTGGGATGGGGCCTGCTGGTGCCTTGGCTGAAGGACGGCTCAGCGCTGCTCCAGTTGCCGGATCAGCGCCTCGCGGGCCGGCAGGATGCCCTTGTAGGCGGCGATGGCGTCGGGCATGGAGCGGAGTTGCGAGGCCAGTCGTCGGGAGTGCTCGGGGGTTCGCAGCACCCGGGCCAGAGGATGCGCCGTGAGGTGGATGGCGAAGAGGAGGCCGCGGCTTTGAGGCAGCAGGCGGAAGGCCTGATGCTCGAGTCGCAGCCAGGTGGTCTCGAGAGTGGCCTCGGTCGTCAGGCGGGGCAGGGCCCGATCGGGGTGGGCGTTGCGCTCGCCGTGGGCCGCCAGTCCCCAGTTGTCGCGCTCGAAGGTCTGCCCCGGCGGGAGGCGATCGAGGAAGGTGTGGATCCGGGATCCCAAGGTGGCGTTCAGGGTGGGGACTCCGGCATGGATGGCCTCGACGGTGTGGCCGAACTTCTCGCGAAGATCCCAGGCCGAGGGGAAACACACGGCCCCGGCCACCAGACGGAACTCCCCCGAGGCGCCTCGTCGCAGGAGCAGCAAGTCGGGTTCCCAGCGGAGGGACAGGCTCTTGAGGCGATCGGCTGGCAGCGGTTCGCCCACGCCAGCGGGTCCCTCGGCGGGTTCGGCAAACAGGCTCTCGGCCTCTTGCAGCAGGGGAAGGGCTTCCGGAGTCCACGCCAGATGCCGACCAGGTTCTTCGGACAGCCAGCGTCGGCGCTCGTGCAGCGCCTCCGATTCCGGGCGGTCCCAGCGGAACCACTCCTGACCGGGTCGCTGCATGCCGAAGCGGAAGGCGAAGTCGCCGTCGGTGAACAACCGCTCGGCCAGGGTTTCGGGGAGGACCGGTTCCATGGCTGCGACGGTGCCCCGGTCGAGGGGATCCGCCAATGCCGGGATCCGGGAGTGGACTGAAACGACCGGATGGGGGACCGTGGGCTCATGGAACTCTCTGAATCCCCGAACCGGAGCGAGCCTTCAAAAGAGCCTGTCCCTGCCGAGCCCGGAAGTTCCAGCGGCGTGGTCCGCATCGCGAAAGGAGAGCATCTGTTCCACGAGGGGCAGTTCCCGGGGGCCATGTACCTGATCCGTCAGGGAAAGATGCGCATCTACCGACGGGAAAACGGGGTCGAGATCGAGCTGGAGGCCTTGGAGGAGAACCAGATCGTCGGGGAGTTGAGCTTCCTCGATGGCAGCCTGCGTTCGGCGTCCGCCCAGGCGCTGGTCGACAGCACACTGATCAAGATCTCCGGCCCCGCTTTCACCAAGACGCTCGATGGGCTTCCGGATTGGCTCAAGATCCTGATCCGCACGCTCTGCCTGCGGTTGAGGAATGCGAACGCCAAGATTGCGCCCCCCGAACAGTGACCGGGGTCGGGCTGGATTGTTCCTGATCGCCCCAGAGAGTCCGGTCCGTTTCCTGCATCGGGATTGCGCGGGTGGGAGAACCTTGTCACAACCCACGGATGCCTCCTTCCACCAGTACCGGGAAGTCCCCGGCGATGCCGCAGCGCTTGGCGTCCATGGATGCCTACCGCGGGTTTGTGATGCTGTTGATGGCCGGGGAAATGGTCCGACTCGGCGCGGTGGCGGCCAAGATGCCCACCGACAGCCTGTGGCACTTCTTCGCCCACCATCAGGATCATGTGGAGTGGCAGGGGTGCACGCTGCATGACCTGATCCAGCCGTCGTTTTCCTTCCTGGTGGGCATGGCGCTGCCGTGGTCGATCGCGTCCCGGCAGCAGTCGGATCAGGGGTTCCTGCGGATGCTCTTCCACACGCTGTGGCGGGCCTTGGCGTTGTCGGCACTGGGCATCGCGCTGCGTTCGACGCATGCCTCGCAGACGAATTTCACCTTCGAAGACACGCTCACTCAGATCGGACTGGGCTACACCTTCCTCTGGTTGCTGGCGTGGCGGAGCGTGCGGGTTCAGATCCTGGCCCTGGTGGCGATCCTCCTCGGCTATTGGGCCTGGTTCGCTGCCGCGCCGTTGCCGGGCCCGGACTTCGATCCGGCGAGCGTGGGCGTCTCGGCCGATTGGATGAAACAGCACGGCCTGAGCGGGTTCGCCGCCCACTGGAACAAGAACGCCAATCCGGCCCACCACTTCGACGTGGGGTTCCTCAACCTGTTCCCGCGGGCCAAACCCTTTCTCTACAACGGGGGTGGCTATCTCACGCTCAGTTTCATTCCCACGCTGGGCACGATGATCTGCGGCCTGCTCGTCGGTGGGTGGTTGCGGCGCGAGGATGTCGGCATCGGCAAGCGGTTGCTGCGCCTCGTTCTGTTCGGATTGGCCGGGTTGGGTGCGGGATGGATCCTCGACCAGACCGGCATCGCCCCGGTGGTCAAACGCATCTGGACGCCGTCGTGGGTGCTCTTCAGCGCCGGATGGTGCTGCCTGCTCCTCACCGCATTCTATGTGGTCGCCGATCGCCTGAAGCAGTCGTGGCTCACCTTCCCGCTGCAGGTGGTGGGGATGAATTCCATCTTCATGTACGTGACCAGCCACCTGTGGGATGGGTTCTTCCGAGAAAACCTGCGCACGCATCTCGGCAAGACCTTCTGGGTCGACCAGTTCGGCGTCTATGCGCCGGCGGTGGAAGGGGCCGCGGTGCTGTCGATCTTCTGGGCGATGTGCTGGTGGTTGTGGAAGAAGCGCCTCTTCATCCGCATTTGAAGGACGGCGGCGGACAGGGCGTCAGGAATCCGGCGATCCGGGGATCCGGAGAGAAAACGAAGTCAGATGAACACGATGTTCCAGGGCGCGAGGTCGCCCCAGAGTCCGCGTTGGCGGGCCATGCCGATGGCCACGGTCGCGACAGTCGCAAGGGTCGGTCGGAGGGTCGTAGCCCTGTTGACGGTGGCTCTCGGATCCGCGGTCTCGACCACGGCCGCCGAGGCGCTCGATGCCAAGACCCGGGCGCTCTTCGAAGCGCATTGCCTCGATTGCCACTCCACCGCCCAGCACAAGGGCGATCTCGACCTGGAGCGCTTCATGCAACCGTCCCCGGGGCCGACCGATCCCAAGGTCTGGCAGCAGGTGCTGGAGCAGGTGTCGCTCGGGGAGATGCCGCCGAAAGACCGGCCACCGATGGACGACAAGTCTCGGGAGCACTTGATGGGCGGTGTGCGGGCCCTGCTGAACCGATGGGCCCGGATGAACGCGGGCGATCCCGGCCCCGTGGTGCTGCGCCGGTTGTCCAATGCCGAGTACACCTACACGATCGGTGACCTGACCGGCGTGGAGACGCTCGATCCCGCCCGGGAGTTTCCCGTGGATTCGGCCGCGGGCGAAGGCTTCATGAACGTGGGCCAGTCGCTGGTGATGTCGCCCTCGCTGGTCACGAAGTACCTCGATGCCGCCAAGGAGGTGGCGCGTCATGCGGTGTTCCTCCCGGACGGACTCGGGTTCTCCGCCAGCACCTCGCAGCGCGACTGGACCGAGGAACGCCTCGCGGCCATCCGCGAATTCTACGGCCGCTACACCCGCAATGGCGGGGGCACCTCGGTGAATCTCCAAGGAATCCGGTTCGACACGCGCGACGGTGGCGTGCTGCCGCTGGCGGAGTATTTCGACGCCACGCTCGAACTGAGGTCGGCGGGCCGTTCCCGGGGCGAGGCCCGACTCGCGGGGTTGGCCCGTCAACGGGGACTCAATGCCCGGTACTTGGGGCGGTTGTGGCAGGCGTTGAACGAGACCGAGGCGTCGCCGCTGATGGATGCGGTCCGCGCGCGTTGGCGTGAAGCCAAGCCGGGCGAGGGGGCCGCCGTGGCCGCCGTCGTCGAGTCCTGGCAGCGTTCGGTCTGGCGATTCACCACGGTGGGTCATATCGGCAAGCGGGACGGTCCCAGCGCCTGGCAGGTGCCGATCTCGCCCCTGGCCACAGCCCGTGAGGCCCGCCTCAAGCTGCCGGCTCCGGATGCCTCCGGTCAGGTCAGCGCTTTCCTGGTGACCTCCGATGCCGGAGACGGTTCGGCTTCCGATGTGGCGCTGTGGTCCCACCCGCGACTGGTGGTCCCGGGTCGCCCGGAGATCCCGCTGAGTCGGTTGCGCTCGGTGATCCATCGCCTGGACCAGACCCGGGGTCCGCTGTTCTCCCAGGCGGCGGCGTGTCTGAATGCCGCGGCCGAATTGACCGAGGTGCCCTCGGGCGAGGCGTTGATCGCATGGGCCCGTTCCAAGAACCTCGACCCGCAGGTGTTCGCGGCGTGGCTCGAAGCCCTCGGATTGCGCTCGGGCGGCACCCGCATCGAGGGGCACATGACCTCCTCGATGGAAAGCGCGCAGGGCTATTCCTTCATCCAGGGATGGACCGGCGCCGACGCTCTGAGTGTCACGGCCAACGCCTCGGATCGCGAGGTGCGCGTGCCGGGCCTGATGAGGCCCCATAGTGTCGCCGTGCATCCGTCGCCATCACGTCGCGTGATCGTGGGATGGCGGGGACCGGTGGCCGGAACCTTCCGGGTCGAGGGCGTGGTGCAGCACTCCCACATCGAATGCGGCAACGGAGTGAGCTGGGTGTTGGAACTGCGTCGGGGTGGCACCCGTCAGACGCTGGCCTCCGGCGTGTCGCAGGGGGCACAAGCAGTGCGCTTCGGGCCGCTGCCTTCGGTGACGGTGGGAGTGGGTGATGTGGTCTGCCTGTCGGTGGGTCCGCGCGATGGCAACCATTCCTGCGACCTCACCCGGGTGGACCTCCAATTGACCGACACCCGGAATCCCGCGCAGGCTTGGAGCCTGTCGGGCGACGTGTCCCCGTCGATCCTCGCCGGCAATCCGCATGCCGACCGGTTGGGGCATCCCGCGGTCTGGCATTTCTTCAGCGAGCCCGAGGCCCGCGGCGGGGCGCTGGAGACCTCGATTCCCGAAGGGTCCCTCCTGGCCCGCTGGCGTGCGAGCGACTCGGCCGAGGAACGGCGTCGATGGGCCGCGGATCTCCAGGCGTTGTTCGCTCCATCCGAACCGACGGGACTGGTCAAGGATTCCCCCGACGCCGTCCTGCGTCGCCAATGGACCTCCCTGCAGGGGCCGTTGCTGGGGGCCGTGCTCCGCGACCTCCTGCAGCGACCCGAGGGCGTTCCCTCCGCGGCGGCCATGTCCGCGGCCAGCGCCGCCGGCCTCGACCCCGCGCTGTTCGGGACGCATCCGGTCGGTGGTGCGCGGATCGCTCCTCAAGACCTCTGTGTGAAGGCCCCGTCGGTGATCGAGGTGCGGATCCCGGCCGAATGGGCCGCCGGGGGTGAACTCGTGGCCACGGCCGGACTCGATGCCACGGCCGGTCCGGAGGCCAGCGTCCAGATGCAGATCCTGCCGCAGCGTCCGGCCTCGCTCGGGCTGGTGGCCGGAGCGGTCAGCACGAAGGGCGGCAAGGGCACCTGGTCTGATGGCGAATTGCCCATGCAGTCGGACTTGCCGGTACTGGTGGCCGATGCCAGCGCGGCCCGCCGCCGTTGGGATCAGGGCCTGGAACGTTTCCGGGCGCTGTTCCCCGCCGCGCTCTGCTACACCAAGATCGTGCCCGTCGACGAGGTGGTCACCCTGACCTTGTTCTATCGCGAGGACGACGCCTTGCGCCGACTGATGCTCGATCCGGCCGAGACCGCCGAGTTGGAGCGCCTGTGGGCCGAGTTGCATTACGTGAGCCAAGATGCGTTCAAGCTCGTCGACGCCTTCGAGCAGTTGTGGCAGTTCGCCACGCAGGACGCCGACCCCAGCGCCTTCACTCCGATGGGCGAGCCCATCCGTCGCCGGGCCGACGCGTTCCGCCGCCTGCTCGTCGACACCGAGCCCGCCCATGTGCGATCGCTCTTCGCCTTCGCCGCCCGGGCCTATCGCCGGCCGCTGCAGGAGTCCGAGATCGACGCCCTGGGGAGCCTGTATGTCCGCCTGCGGGGCGATGGACTGACCCATGAGGAATCGATCCGTGGCGTCCTGGCGCGAGTGCTGGTGTCGCCGGCCTTCCTCTACCGGGCCGAGCAACCCGGTCCCGGAGTGATGGCGACCCGCGTCAGCGACGTGGAGTTGGCCACGCGCCTGAGCTACTTCCTCTGGGCCTCGACCCCCGATGCTGCATTGATGGATGCGGCCACCCGCGGTCGTCTGCATCGGCCGGAGGTCCTGCGGGCCCAGGTCCGACGGATGCTCAAGGATCCCAAGGTGGAGCGCTTGGCCACGGAGTTCGCTCTGGCCTGGCTGCACCTGTACGACTTCGAGAGCCTGGACGAGAAGAGCGAGCGGCATTTCCCCGAGTTCCGCGGGCTTCGTGGCGCCATGCGCGAGGAGACGGTCCGCTTCTTCACCGACCTGTTCCAGAACAACGGCCCGGTGCTCGACATCCTGGATGCCGACCACTCCTTCCTGAACGCCGAATTGGCCCGATTCTACGGGGTGACCTCGGTGAGCTTCGCCCGATCCAACGAATGGAAGCGGGTCACGGGTCTTCGCTCGATGGCCCGGGGTGGCATCCTCGGCCAGGCGTCCACCCTGGCGCGTCAATCGGGGGCTTCGCGGACCAGCCCGATTCTCAGAGGCAACTGGATCAGCGAGGTGATCCTCGGCGAGAAACTGCCCAAGCCTCCCAAGGATGTGCCCCGCCTGCCCGAGGACGAATCGCTCGACCAGCTCACCGTGCGCCAACTGACCGAGAAGCACAGCACCGACCCCAAGTGCTCCGGATGCCATCGCCGGATCGACGCCTACGGGTTCTCGCTCGAGTCCTTCGATGCGGTGGGGCGCTTCCGTGAACGGGACCTCGGCGGACGGCCGATCGACGTGCGGGTCCAGGCTCCCGACGGTACCGTACTCGAGGGAGCGGCCGATCTGCGGCGCTACCTCTCCCACCAGCGCAAGGAGGCCTTCGTGCGTCAGTTCAGTCGCAAGCTCCTCGGCTACTCGCTGGGGCGGGGTGTGCTGCTGTCGGACGAGCCGCTTCTGGCCGACCTGCAGCGCACGCTCTCCGCCCGCGATGCCCGCATCCAGAGTGCCATTGAAACCATCGTCACCAGTCCTCAATTTGTGCGGATCCGCGGAATGGACCGCCCGTCGGAAGAATGACCTCCACCCTCCACCCCCTGCTCCCATGCCCCACCATTCGCTGAATCGGCGCGCATTCCTTCGAGGCGTCGGCGTCACCATGGCCCTCCCCTGGATGGAGTCCCTCACGGTCTGGGGCGACACGCCGCCGGCCGGCCGGCGCCCGGCCAGCGAGGCGCCCGTGCGCATGGCGGTGCTGTTCTCCGGCAACGGGTTCCACTCAAAGGAATGGTGGGCGCGCGGCGAGGGTGCGCAGATGGAGCTCGGTCAGGTGTTGGCGCCGCTGCACGAGTTCCGCCAGAAGACGGTGTTCATCCGCGGGCTCTACAATGCCGAGGCGCTGAAGGGGAACATCCACAGTTCGCAGACGGGCAACCTGCTCTCCGGAGCGCCGCTGGCCTCGGGCGGTGAGATCCGTTCGGGCACCAGCCTCGATCAATTCGTGGCCCAGGCCCAGGGACGAACGACCAAGGTGCCGAGCCTGGTGCTGGGTTGCGAGAAGTCCAATCCGTCGGTCCACAAGAACTACTCGATGCTCTACAGCTCGCACATCTCGTGGACCTCGCCGACGACCCCCACGCCGCTGGAGATCTATCCGGCGTTGGCCTTCGACCGGTTGTTCAAGGATTCCAACGAGAAGGGCGACCGCAGTGTGCTCGATGCCGTCTTGTCCGATGCGCAGAGCTTGCGCCGGCAGATCAGCCTCAACGACCGCCGCAAGCTCGACGAGTATCTCGATTCGGTCCGCGATGTGGAGCAGCGCATCGACAACGCGGGCAAGAAGGGGGAGCTGCAGGGGTGGCGGCCGACGTTGTCGAAGCCCGATATGGCCCGGCCCGCCGACGGCATTCCGCAGGACATCGCCGAGCACATGAAGCTCATGTGCGACATCCTGGTGCTGGGGTTCCAGACCGACACCACGCGGATCACCACCCTCAAGCTCAACAACGACCACAGCTCGCTGCGGTTCCCGAACCTGGGGGTGGACTACATGATCCACCACCTGCTCTCGCACAGCGACTCGGCCGACTGGCTCAAGGTGAATCGGTTCTTCGTGCAGCAGGTGGCCTACATCGCGCGCAGGCTCCAGGCGATCCAGGAGGGCGAGCGCACCCTGCTCGACAACACGATGCTGCTCTATTGCTCGTCGATGCTGAATGGCAACCACGATGCCAACCAATTGCCGGTGGTGATGGTCGGCGGGGGCGGTGGTCGCATCCGGGGTGGTCGGGTTCTCGACTACAAGGACAAGCCCAATCGCCAGATGTGCCGCTTGTTCCTGTCGATGATGGACAAGATGGATGTGCGCCCGGGCACCTTCGGCGATGCTCGGCAGCCGTTGGACGAGATTTGAGTGGGCTTCGCGGGATCAGGCGCTGCGCACGCAGGTAAGCTCGGGGGAGGATGGGGCTTTCGCGCTGTGCGCGAAGGGGATCAGGATGATCGCTTCCAGTGCGTGCTCCGGCCCGACCCCGCTCCGCTGCGGTTTTGGGGGCTCCGCGGGATCGGGCGCTGCGCACGCAGGTAAGCTCGGGGAAGGATGAGGCTTTCGCGCTGTGCGCGAAGGGGATCAGGGTGATCGCTTCCAGTGCGTGCTCCGGCCCGACCCCGGTCCGCTGTGGTGAAGGGGGGTACATCGCGGTGGGCGCCGGCGCACAGCACGCTGTTGTCAAGGGCGGCCAGCTCGCGGTCGCGACCGTGATGTCGGTGACGCTCTCGACCGACCACCGCGCGGTCGACGGCGCACTCGGCGCCGAGCTGCTGGCGGCCTTCAAGGGCTATATCGAGAAGCCGATGGCGATGCTGGTGTGAGGCCGGAGAACGATCATGGCTGACTACGACATCATCATCATCGGCTCCGGCCCCGGCGGCTATGTCGCGGCGATCCGGGCAGCCCAGCTCGGCTACAGGACGGCGATCGTCGAGCGCGAACATCTCGCGGGCATCTGCTCGAACTGGGGCTGCATCCCGACCAAGGCGCTGCTGCGTTCGGCCGAGATCCTGCACTACGGCCAGCACGCCAAGGATTACGGGCTGGTGCTGGAAGGCACCTTCAAGGCCGATCTCGAGGCGGTGGTGAAGCGCTCGCGCGGCATCGCGGCGCGGATGAACAACGGCGTCCAGTTCCTGATGAAGAAGAACAAGGTCGACGTGATCTGGGGCGAGGCGAAGCTGACGAAGTCCGGCGAGATCGTCGTCGGCCCGTCGTCGAAACCGGCCGTCCAGCCGCAGCACCCGGTGCCGAAGGGCGTGCAGGGCCACGGCACCTACACCGCCAAGCACATCATCGTCGCGACAGGGGCCCGCCCGCGCGTGCTGCCGGGCATCGAGCCGGATGGCAAGCTGATCTGGACCTATTTCGAGGCGATGGTGCCGGCCAAGCTGCCCAAGTCCCTGCTGGTGATGGGCTC
>JAIXXC010000103.1 GCA_027490985.1 Verrucomicrobiales bacterium | reverse complement strand
TTCACCTCGGCCGAGATGTTGAAGGCTCCGGCCCACTTGCGGGAATCCTGCTGGGCCGACACGTCGGTGGCCACCTGGGAGCCGAGCACCAGCCCCTTGTGGAGGCGGCCGGTCCGCCCGAGCAGGAGTTGCTGGACGACCTCGAGCGGATAGCTGTCTTTGTGACCGAAGCCCACGGTGCGCCAGAGGATGTCGACCTGCGGATTGGTCTCGGCCTCGGCGTAGTAGCGTTTCTCGCCCAAGGAGGGGATCTCGAGGGTGGTGACCTCGGGCGGCGGTTGGGTGCCGCGCGGGATGCGCCCGAAATAGCGTTCGGCCATCGGCACCGCCACGTCGGCCTTGAAATCGCCGACCAGGATCAGCGTGAGATTCTGGGGCTGGTAATAGAGGGCGTAGAATTCATCGGCCTGTTTCTTGGAGATGGCCGGGATGTCGCTCGGCCAACCGATCACCGGCCAGTGGTAGGGGTGGGCGTCCCAGAACATCGCGTTGAACTGCTCGGCGAACTTGCCGGTGGGCGTCGATTCGGTGCGCATGCGGCGCTCTTCGAACACCACATCCCGCTCGGCGTAGAACTCGCGGAAGACCGGCCGGAGCAGCCGCTCGCTCTCCATCCACATCCACAGCTCGAGCTTGTTGGCCGGCACCGTGATGAAATAGGCCGTCATGTCCTCGGAGGTGAAGGCGTTCATGCCCGAGGCGCCGGCCGTGGTGTACACGCGGTCGAACTCGTTCTTCACCAGCACCTCGCGCTGGGCGTCGATCAGCTTCTTGAACTGCGCCTCGAGCTCGCGGTGACGCGGACTCTTGGACTCGGGGCTGGTGATGTCGGTGACATCCCCCCGGCGCAGGGCGGCCCGAAGCTTGGATTCCTCGACGCGGATCTCCTCCCGGAGCCGCTCCTGCTGCTCCATGATCTCGCGATCTTTGACCGCGTCTTTGGTGCCCAGGGTGGGCGTGCCCTTGAACATCATGTGTTCGAAGAGGTGGGCGATGCCGGTCATGCCGGGCTTCTCATTCGACGATCCCACATGTGCCACCCAACCGCCGGAGATGCGAGGCTCCCCGGAACGCTCCACCATCAACAGCTTCATGCCGTTGGAGAGGCTCTTCTCCGTGACCGGGATCTGCTGGGCCCGGGCACCACCGATCATCACGATCGCCAGGATCGCCCCCAGAACACCTCTGCTCCGCCTACCGAATCGCAACGTCGTCGCCATCACAGCCCCAAGGAAGCAGTGCCCAAGGGCCGAGGCAACGGCAGAGATGCCCCGCGGCGACGAAAGGTGTTTTCCGGTACACCGTGAACCCGCCCAGGCCGACCACCGATAAAAACAGGGCATTTCGGTAGGAGGTCCCGAGGGGCTTGAATGCCCCTGAATGCGCCGGGCCCAAGGGGCGTCGAGAACCCTTGAACCCCGGTGGGTCACAGCCACCTCGACGACCCATGAAACCCCCTGATCTGGAATTGGAGACCGATTCCGCCGGCCCGACCGGCCTCGAGACGGGGAATTCAGGAAGAGGCGTCGGGATCGCAGCCCTGCCTCCCCTTCGGTTTGAGGCTTCCGTTCCCCAGACGGCGCAGCCATGCTCGCCTCCAGTTCCGTCACCCCTGCGTCAGTCGGGTGCGGCTCCGGTGAACGTCGCCTCTGCATCATCTCGAATCCGGGTCACGGTGGACGGAAAGGGTTTCCGCCTCGGACCCGCGAAATTCCATGCCAAGGGGGTCACCTACGGTCCTCTGACCCCGGGCGACGAGGGAACGCCGTTCGCCTCTCCGGAGGCCACGCGGAGGGACTTCACTCAGATCGGCAGCCTGGGAGCCAACCTGCTCCGAGTCTACCATGTGCCCCCCCGATGGTTCCTCGACTTGGCCCACGAGCACGGGTTGAAGCTCCTGGTCGATGTGCCTTGGAACCGACAGCAGTGCTTCCTCGATTCCAACGAGGCGCGTCGGGAGCTGGTCGAACTGGTCCGCGCCGCCGCCCGAGGCTGCGCCGGACACCCGGCGGTCTTCGCGCTCAGCGTGGCCAACGAGATCCCCGCCGACATCGTCCGCTGGAGCGGGGCCGCCTCGGTGGCCGCATTCCTCGACGACTTGATCCGCGCCGCCAAGTCCGAGGATCCCGAATTGCTGTGCACCTTCGGCAATTTCCCGACCACCGAATTCCTGCAGGCCGAGGCGGCCGACTTCCTGTGCTTCAACGTCTACCTGCACGATCGCCAGCCCTTCGAGAACTATCTGGCCCGACTGCAGATGCTCTCCGACACCCGACCGCTCATCCTCGGAGAGATCGGCATCGACACCCTGCGCGAAGGCCCGGCGCGTCAGTCGGAGGTGCTCCATTGGAAGATCGAGAGCGCCTTTCGCAGCGGTTGCGCCGGCGTGGTCGTCTATGCCTACACCGACGAATGGTGGCATGGCGGACGGCTCGTCGACGATTGGGCCTTCGGGCTGACCCGGGCCGATCGCTCCCCCAAACCGGCCTTCGACGCGGTGCGCCAGCAGTTCCGCATCGCGCCCTATTTTGCGCTGCCCGCGACTCCGAAGGTCTCGGTGGTGATCGCCAGCTACAACGGCGCCACCACCCTCAAGACCTGCCTCCAATCGCTCGAGCACCTCAATTATCCCGACTACGAGGTGATCCTCGTCGATGACGGATCGACCGATGCCACCCCCTCGATCGCGGCACTGTTCCCGGGCATCGTCAGCCTCCGGCATCCCCGGAACCTCGGTCTGAGCGCGGCCCGCAACACCGGCATCGAGGCGGCCACCGGCACCCTCGTCGCCTTCACCGACTCCGACTGCCGGGCCGACGAAGACTGGCTCTTCTTCCTGGTGGGCGACCTCCTGCGCTCCCGGTTCACGGGCATCGGCGGTCACAACCTCCTGCCGGCCGACGATTCGCCCACGGCCGCCGCGGTCATGGTCTCACCCGGTGGCCCGGCCCACGTGATGCTCAACGACCGCGTCGCCGAGCACATCCCGGGCTGCAACATGGCGTTCTACCGTTGGGCCCTGCGGGAGATCGGCGGGTTCAACCCCATCTACCGCAAAGCCGGCGACGATGTGGACATCTGCTGGCGACTCCAGCAGCGTGGCTACCAGATCGGATTCAGCCCGGCCGGCTTCGTGTGGCACTACCGACGCAACACCGTCGCAGCCTACCTCAAGCAGCAGACCGGCTATGGCGAAGCCGAATCCCTGCTGGAGCGTCGCCATCCCGAAAATTTCAACCGCTTCGGCGGATCCGTGTGGCACGGCCGGATCTACACCGCCGCCAAGATCGGCGTGGAGACCCGTCGCCCGGTCATCTACCACGGCATTTTCGGCAGCGCCCCCTTCCAAAGCATCTACACCCGCGACGCCAGCCTCACGCTGGTCGTGGGCACGAGCCTCGAATTCCACGCCCTGGTCACCCTGCCCCTGCTGGTGGTCAGCGCCGTGGTGCCTTTCGTCTGGACCCTCGGTGTGGCCAGCCTCGTCTTTTCGCTGGGACTCTGTGTCACGGCCGCCCTTCAGGCCGAGATTCCTGCCAGCAAATCGAGGTTCTGGTCGCGCCCGCTGGTGGCCCTGCTCTTCCTGCTGCAACCCATCGTCCGCGGTTGGGCCCGCCATCGGGGCAATCTCCTCGGCAGCCAAACGCCCCTGAGCGCCCGCGAGACTCTGGACTCCCTCAGCCTCGCCGACCGTTCCGAACAACTCGACCACCTGCTCTATTGGGCTGAACACGGTCTCGACCGGATGACCTTCCTGGCCCACCTCCTCGAGCGCTTGGATTCCCTCGGTTGGCAGAACAAGCCCGACGCCGG
>JAIXXC010000155.1 GCA_027490985.1 Verrucomicrobiales bacterium | reverse complement strand
TGATGCAGGTGAAGGGTGAGCGGTTCTTCGAGGTCTACAACGGCCATCCTTCGGTGCACAACGAGGGCGATACCACCCATGCCGGCCTGGAGCGGATGTGGGACATCGTGCTGGCGTGGCGCATCGCCAAACTGGACCTGCCCCCGATGTACGGCCTGGCCGTGGACGATTCGCATCACTACCACAGCCATGGTGTGGGCAAGAGCAACAACGGCCGGGGCTGGGTGATGGTGCGCTCCGAACGATTGGACCCGCCCTCGATCATCGCCGCCATGGAGGCCGGTGAGTTCTATGCCAGCAGCGGTGTGTCGCTGAGCCGCATCGAGCGGTCGGGCAGGACGATGTCCATCGAGGTGGAGGCCGTGCCGGGAGTCACCTACTCGATCCGCTTCATCGGCACGCGTCGTGGTTTCGATGATTCCCGCTCTCCGGTGCTGTCGGCCAAAGGCGAACCGGTCCGTGCCACCCAACGCTACAGCGACCAGATCGGCGAAACCCTCGCCGTGGTGGTCGGAAACCGGGCCCAATACACCGCCCGTGGCGACGAGCTCTATGTGCGCGCGGTGGTCACCTCGTCCCAGAAGATCGCCAACCCCTACCGCAAGGGCGAAACGGCCGCCGCCTGGATCCAACCTTGGCAGCCGCGCTGAAATCAGTAGCCGATCCGATTTCCAGAATCCTTCAGGCCACGAACCAGAAGAACACGATGGCGATCAGGGTGGGGGGCAGGGCCCCCAGCAGCAACCCGATGGGGCTGATTCCGGTCGCCTTGAACGCCTCGGAATTCTGAAGGATGCCCGCTCCGGCCGGATTGGGTGCATTGGCGATGACGGTCAATCCACCGCCGGTGACCGCACCGGCCACCAGCGCATACTTCAGCGGCTCGCTGATGCCTTCCACCAGTGAACCGAGGTAGGTGAGCGCCGCATTGTCGGTGATGGCCGTCAGAGCCGTGGCTCCGAAGTACAGCGTGGCCCCATCCAGTCGGGTGATCAGCGGCTTGAGCCACCACGATTGCAGTGAACCCAGTGTCACCAGACCGGCGAGGAAGAATCCCACCAACAGGCCTTCCCGGAATTTCAGGCCATCCTGGTGGCGCAGTGTGGCGTACACGATGCCCAGGAAGATCATGAACACCCCGAAGAAAACATCCGGGTGATGGGCGAAGGCCACCACGCATCCCAGCGAGCCGAGGTGGGTGAGGGTCAACCAGGCTGGGATTCCATCACCGCGTCGGTCCTGCACCGGAACCCGACCCAATTCATTGCGGAACACGGCAGCGACCAGCAGGGTCGACGTCAGGCAGGCGGCTGCGGCCCGCCACCCGAAATGGGTGAACAGGTACGGCGTATCCCACTGCCACTTCGACGCCACCATCAGCACCGGCGGGGCGGCGAAGTGGGTGAGGGTGCCGCCGATGGAGATGTTGACGAACAACAAGCCGAGGGTGGCGTAGGCCAGTTTGGGACTGATACCGCGATCGAAGTAGCGCTGTTTCAGGAGAATGGCCAACAGGGTCATCGCCGCCGGCTCGGTGATGAACGACCCCAGGAGTGCGCCGAAGGAGAGTGCCGCGATGTAGAAGGCCATGCCCTCGCGCAGGGGGATCAGCCGGGCCAGCATGAGGATGAGCGATTCGGCCAAGGTCACCACCGGCCGGGTCGCGGCCATGACCATGACCACGAACACGAACTTGGGTTCGGTGAAGTTCAGCCCGTCGATGTAGTGGACGGCTTCGTGGATCGACCGCCCGAGGATCGCGATCCCGAAGAAGAGCACCGCCGCCCACAGGCCGAAGACCACTTCCGTCTCCGCCAGGAAGTGCAGCAGCGTGTGCTGGACCGATCCTTGTGGATGGTGGTGCGCCCAGTGGGCGAACCGCTTCACGGAAAACGTATGCAGGACCGCCAGGACAAACAGCACCGTGGCGAGGATCTCAGTCGGAGTCGGTTTCATGGGCTCGGCCAAAAAGTCACACTCGCCATAAAATCCGCATCCGTCGAATGGAACCGATGGACTGCCGACCGGTCGTGTGCGGTGTTGTCCCTTTCCTTGGTCGATCGATTCTGGAAAATCCGATCATGATTTCCCGATTGTGGTCCGTGGGGTTGCGGTGTCGTGCCGCGTGGGCGGTGCTGATGCTGGCCGGGTGGTGTGCGGGTCGGTCGATGGCGGCCGAGGAGCGGCCGCCGAATGTGGTGCTCATCTATTGCGATGACCTCGGTTGGGGCGACCTCGGGTGCTTCGGGGCCAAGAAGATCCGTACGCCGAATATCGATGGGATCGCCCGTCGGGGGACGCGGTTCACCTCGTTCTACGTCGCCCAGGCGGTGTGCTCGGCGTCCCGGGCGGCCTTGCTGACCGGATGCTATCCCAATCGGCTCGGCATTCACGGGGCGCTGGGGCCCAAGCAGAAGATCGGATTGCATCCGGACGAGATGACCTTGGCCGAGGTGCTGAAGCCGCGCGGCTATGCCACGGCCATCGTGGGGAAGTGGCACCTCGGCCGCCCCAAGGAGCTGCTGCCGACCCGTCAGGGGTTCGACGAGTACTTCGGGCTGCCGTATTCCAACGACATGTGGCCCAACCATCCCGGCGTGGCCAAAGGCACCTACCCGCCGCTGCCGCTCATCGACGGCGACGAGGTGATCGAGGAGATGCCCGATCAGTCGCAACTGACCCGTCGGTACACCGAACGGGCGGTGTCGTTCATCGGGCGTAATGCCCGGAAGCCGTTCTTCCTCTACCTGGCCCACTCCATGCCCCACGTGCCGATCTTCGCCAGCAGCCGGTTTGCCGGTCGCTCCCGGCAGGGGCTGTATGGGGACGTGATCGAGGAGATCGATTGGTCGGTCGGCGAGGTCTTGAACGCGCTCCGAAAGCATCGTCTCGAGAAGGACACCCTGGTGATCTTCACCTCGGACAACGGTCCGTGGCTGAGCTACGGCGAGCACGCGGGTGGTGCCGGACCGTTCCGCGAGGGGAAGGGCACCAGCTTCGAGGGCGGCATCCGGGTGCCGTGCGTCATGCAATGGCCGGGGCACATCCCGAAGGGCCGCACCAACGACACGCCGTTGATGACCATCGATGTGCTGCCCACGGTGGCCCGATTGGCCGGGGCCGCACTGCCGACGCGCAAGATCGACGGGCTCGATGTCTGGCCCATCGTGCGCGGGGATGGCGATGTGCCGCATCCGCATCGGGCCTATTTCATCTACTACAATCAAGGCGACCTGCTGGCGGTCCGCAGCGGTGACTGGAAGCTGTTCTTCCCGCACACCTCCCAGACGCTCGGCGGCAAGCCCGGGGGCACCGGCGGGCTTCCGGCGCCGTATCAGCGCCCGGCCGTGGGCACCGAGCTCTACAACCTCCGGCGGGATCCGGCCGAACGCAGCAATGTGCTGGAGCAATATCCGGAGGTGGTGGCCCGCTTGACCGGGTTGGCCGAGGAGGCCCGTCAGGAGCTCGGGGATCAACGCTTGAAGCGGGTGGGTTCCGGGGTGCGTGAGCCGGGGCGCGTGGAATGAGCCCGTCCGAGGGGCGAGACCCATCGCCGGGAGCGAATTCCGCTCCGGAGTCGCGACCCGACCCGGCCTTGCCGGAGCGTCCGACCTTTAGGGAAGCCTGCCGCCTGTGGCTGAAGATCGGTTGCCTCAGCTTCGGCGGGCCCGCGGGCCAGATCGCCCTGATGCACGAAGAACTGGTGGAACGTCGCCGCTGGGTGGACGAGCGACGGTTCCAGCACGCGCTGCACTTCTGCATCCTGTTGCCGGGTCCTGAAGCCCAACAGTTGGCGACCTATCTGGGGTGGTGGTTGCACGGCACCCGAGGGGCCCTCGTCGCGGGCACGCTGTTCGTGCTGCCCGCGGCCCTGCTGCTGCTGGCGCTGAGTTGGGGGTATGCCGTGTGGGGTTCGCTGCCTGCGGTGACCGCCGTATTGCGCGGGGTTCAACCGGCGGTGGTGGCCTTGATCGTTGTCGCCCTGATTCGTCTCGGCCAGCGGTGGTTGCGCCACTGGGGTCTCGGGATGATGGCCTTGGGGGCGGGGTGGGGGCTGCATTCCGGCCTGCCGTTTCCGGCACTGTTGCTGCTGGTGTTCGGGGTTGGACTCCTCTGGCCGGGGATCCTCCCGACTCCGCAGTCTCCCGAATCGAACGTGGGATCCTCCCATTCGGCGGCTGTCGAGGTTCCGCGTCCGCCCCACTGGGGGCGTTCGGTCGGGGTGCTCTGGCTCTGTCTGGCCTTGTGGTGGTTGCCCGTGGTGTTGGCGGCGCTGCGTTTGGGCGGCGGGCACGTGCTGGTGCGGGAGGGGATCTTCTTCAGCGGTGCGTCGGTGCTGACCTTCGGTGGCGCCTATGCCGTGCTGCCCTATGTGGCACAGCAGGCGGTCGAACGCTTCCAGTGGGTTTCCGGACCCGAGATGATGGCGGGCATGGCCCTGGCGGAGACCACTCCGGGGCCCTTGATCCTCGTGCTGCAATTCGTGGGGTTTCTCGGGGCCTGGCATCACCCGGGACCGCTGTCGCCGGGCGTGGCGGGGGTGCTCGGGGCGGGCATGACCTCGTGGACCACGTTCTTCCCGAGCTTCGTCTGGATCCTGGTCGGGGCTCCCTGGGTCGAGCGGTTGCAAGGATGGCGACAGTGGGAGCGCTGGGTGGGTGGGGTGTCGGCCGGCGTGGTCGGCATGATCCTGCACCTGGCCTGGACGCTGGCCCACGCCACGTTGCGCGATGCCGGTGGTCATTGGGACGGACCGGGATTGGGTGTACTGATCGCGTCCATCGCGTTGCTGCGTTGGGCGCGTTGGCCGAGTCTGGCCGTGGTGTTGCTCGCTGGTGCTCTCGGACTCCTGCGCTGGGGTTGGGGCGGGTGACTCGGAAACTGCAGACAAAGCGCGCCCAACAAAAAACCCGCGAAGCCAGCGTCCAATGCTGAGCCTTCACGGGTGAAAATCTGGCGGAGAGGGGGGGATTCGAACCCCCGTTACGGCTTTTGACCGTAAACCGGTTTAGCAAACCAGCGCCTTCAGCCACTCGGCCACCTCTCCGCTGGAGCCGGTAGGAAATCATGCGGTCCAACTCAGGGTCAAGTTTTCAGTCCGATCCTTTGGAGATTCCTCTTCGATCGATGGTGGGTGCGCCGGCCTCGGGCCCGGATTGAGTCCCAGCAGGCATTTCTGGGATCCAGCCGGATTCGGTCTGTCGAGGCGGGCCGGGGTTGGGGAGACCAGGGAGGTGTTCTGATCGGGGATCAGAGTTCCATGGTGGCGGCGCGCCGCAGCGCCAGGCGCAATGGAATGCCACCGGCGGCCAGAGACGCGATCGCGAACACGACACCGGTCAGGCCGGCTCGAGTCGGGTCCTGTTCTTCGCCACGCCACCCCCAAGGGCTGCCCAGGGCCAGCAGCAGCACCGATCCGAGGATGTAGACGAAGCTCAGGACGAGGCAGAAGGTGCCGCCGAATCCGCTGACGATCTTGCCCGGGTTGGTCTCCGTGAAGTTGGGGTAGAGGGTTCCGAGACCCACCGACAGGGCGTTGAGGACGAGTGTCATCACGGCGATGGCGAGGGTGAAATACACCGTTCGTCCGGCATCGAGGTGCAACATGCCGCAGCTCAGGAGCGTCAGGCCCAAGGTCAGGAAGCCGGTGAGCACCGAGGCCGTCAGGAACTTCCACCACACCACCCGGGCCAACCCCAGCGGGGCCAGACCCATCAGCCAGACCCGGCGCCCTTCGAGCGAGAACTGCGGAAACACAAAGCGCGTGGTGATGGTGGCCAGGTTGAGCGAGCAGGCTCCCAGATTGAGAAAGCTGGTGATGGAGACCCAGAACGCCGAATCCGACTGTCGCGTGAAGTGGCGCAGATTCATCAGGTAGACCGTGAGCAGCCCGAACAGCATGAGCGTCTGGCCCCACTGGGTGGTATCGCGCCAGAAAACGCGGATGTCTTTCACCAGGATGCCCCCGACATCTCCTGGCAATCCGGGGATGGCCGCCACGCAGCGCTCGAGCAGGCTGTCGCGAACCTCCCGGGTTCCGGAAGAACGGCCGATCCGTTGCACCCAGCCCCACTGACCGAGGAGGGATCCCCGGCTGCGGACACAGCTGGTGGCCTCGTACAGCACCGCACCGAACCGGGTCAGGGAAATCAGCCCGAAGAAGAGGGTGTAGCTCAGCAACACCCCGCCATAGAAGAACGCGCTGCGGAAGGCCCCCTCGACCCAGTTCTGGACCGCCGAGCTCAGCCAGTAGCTGGGCAGCAGCGGGAATTGCACCAAGCGGGTGTTGTCGAGGAGTCGGTCGATCACCACGAGAACGCGGTTCTCGAGAAGCATCTCCTCGGTCACCACCGTGGGGCGGGTCCGCCAGACGACCAGCCCGATCACCGTGGCCAGGGTCGCGAGGAGCACGGTCTGGAACAGTCGACGGTCCAGGTAGCGGGCCAGCAGGAGCGAGAATCCGGAGCCGGCCACCCCGGGGAGCACGATGAAGAGGGCGACCAGCACGCCGGTCATGGGGTAGAAGTGCCAGCCCACCTGATACACCCGCCCGTAGGCCAGCAGCAGCGGCGCGATGAGGAAGAGGAAGGCCCAGGAGGCCAGCATCACCGACTCCACGAATTTCCACCGGAAGAGGGTCTCGGGAGGGATGGGCAGCGGCAGGAGAAACTCGGATTCCCGGTTCCTGAAGAAATTGGAATAGCTGATCACCAGGTTGCTCAGCAGCAGCAGGCCGAAGAGGCAGGCGAAGAGCAGGAAGAGCAGCCGCTCGACCAGGAGCCCACCGAGGCCCGGAAAGCGCGACAGGAACTTCAGTCCCTGGAAGAACAGACCGTAGGCCATGGCCGCATAGCCCACGAGGAACAGTCCGATCACAGCCACCCACAGACGCGATTTCTGACGCAACGCCAGCACCTTGCGCCCGAGCGACAACGCGTTGACCTGAAGCAGCAGCCGGAACGGCCCCGGCGTCGTCGCCGAAGCCGTCTCAGGTGGAGTGCCTGTGAGACTCACGCCCTCCAGTCTGGTCCAATCAAGGCACCGTCACCACCCGGAAGTAGCCGGTTTGCGCGCCGACCGGATCGGCGTCCTGGAGCACCAGTTCGGCCCCGTTGCCGTCGGCCGTGGCGATCCGGGTCCAAGGGATGGCCGGCAGCGTCACCAGGTCGCCGACTTTCTCGAGCGCGTATCGGACTCCGGACACCGAGTTCAGGCGGACTTCGAATCGTCCGTCAGGGGCCCGATTGGCCGTGATGGCAAACGGCGGGACGGGCGATGCTTGTTCCCAGGCGAGGCGGATGTTTCCTTCGTCTTGGATGACCGGCGGCCCGGCATCGTAGAAACCATCGACCGCGATGCGGTAGCGCGTGTCTTTCTTGGCTTCGAACTCCAGACGGCTCTGCCAGACGTCGCCCGAGATGATGTCGTCGTTTTCAGCCACCAACTTCAAGGCGTTGACCGCATCGCCCGTGTAGACCGCCAACAGGGTGTCGAAGGCCGAACCGGTGGTCTCGAAGCGGACGAGCCCATCGGCGGGCGCCGTCCAGTGCCACCACGCCGACCGCCCGCCCCGGATGCCGCCATGGGAGGGTTCGCCGGTCTCGCGGGTGAAACGCAGATTGTTGGCGGTCGCGGCTCCCCGGGCTCCGGAGATCGCGGTGGCATTGGCGAACTGGTTGTTGCCGCTGGGTTGGCCGCCTTTCTGGGAGATGTCGAGGCGGATGGAGCCTTCTTCTTGGAGGGTTCCGTCGCTGAAACCATCGACCGCGATGAAGTAGGTGACGCCGGCCGTCGCTCCGAAACTCACCTCGCTCTGGACCTTGTCGAGGGTGGGATCGATGTCGTCATTCTCGGCGACCCGTCGCAACGTGGAGACCGAATTGCCGATGTACACGGCCAACAGCGTGTCGAAGCTGCTGTCCACCGTGTTGATGACCGTGGGTCCGGAGATGGGGGCCGTCCAGCGCCACCAGGCCGAGCGTTGGCCGGTTCCGCCGGCGTGGGAGGGTTCCAACGGTTCTCGGGTGAAACCCCGATTGCTCGCGTGGTACACCCCTCCGAAACCGACCGTGACGATCGCGTTGGTGAAGAGGTCGTTGGGTGGGGGAGTCGCGATGCCGCCCGGCCGCCAAGCCAGTTGGACGGTGCCTTGAGCACCATCACGGCCGTCCACCGCGAGGCGATAGCGCGTTCCGGCAGCCACCTCGAAACCGACCCGGCTGGTGGTTTGACCCAGTTCCCAATCGTCATTGCCGGCCACCCGGATCAACCCGGTGAGCGAATCGCCCAGGTAGACCCCCAAGGCGGTGTCGAAGTCGCTGCCCATCGTTTCGAAGGTCACCACGCCCGAGAAGGGGGCGCTCCACTGATACCAGACGGAGTTGCGACCACCGCTTTGGCCATGGTCGGGTTCGCCGGTTTCGCGCGAGGCGTTGACCGTGCTTCCGGAAACCGAGCCTCGATCGCCCGTCAGCTCCTGGGCCGCGATGAAGGCGTCATTGGCGGGCACTGTGACCGGTTCATTGAGCAACCAGCGCCGCACCGTCGGAAAGGTGACGTTGAAGCGGCCGTACTCATCGATCTGCTGAGAGGGGTCGATGTTCGAACAATCCGAATCGCCGCCGAAGAGCTGTCCGATCACCTGCTGCTTGGCATTGAAGAGCGGTGATCCGGAGCTTCCGACCTCGGTGACTCCCCGGAGCCAGCGCACGGTGCGGAAATTGGCGTTCTCGCCCTGGGTCACACCGATGCTGATGCGCTTGTAATCGCCCTGCGGATGGTGGATGCACGCCAAGCTTTCGGCGGCTGCCGGGGAATCGGAATTCCAACCGGCATAGGTGACCCCGGCGGGAACCGATCCGTGAAGCCGGAGGAAGCAGTGGTCGTTGCCCGTGCCGCGGCTCTTGGTCGACAGGATGCTCGCGCCCCCGACCGTGCGCGGCACGGTGGCCGGATTGGGGATGAAGCTCTTGCAGCTGGCGGTCTGGTAGTCCCAGTAGAATTCGGCCGTGTCGGCCTCGGACTGACTGGTGATGCAATGGGCGGCCGTCAGGAAGTAATCGGTCTTGGGCGCCTCGTTCAGATCATTCAGCAGGCATCCGGTGCAGAAGAGTTCTCCGACCACTCCGACCGAGCCGATCCCGGCCACGGCATGCGAGGTCGTGGCCCAGGCCGGTTCGCAGCTGACGTCGATATTGCAGCTCGCGGCGGTCTTGGCCTCGGCCGTGGATGCGCCGGCCTTGGTGGCGGGGTCTTCACCCAGGCGCACATACCGATGCGTGAGTTCGGTGACGCGGAACGATGGAAGCGGGGTTCCACCGGCCACCCGGCACTCGAGCACCACCGCCGCGCCGAACACACTGGGAGTCCAGAGCTCGTCGCGATCGCCGAGCGTTTCGGCTGTGAAGGGGCCTTGGAGTTCGGTCGGGTCGTCGGCATTGAAGATCCGGAGTTCGGTCCCCTCGGGCAGGTGCAGCGATTCGAGATGCAGCCGCAAGCCGAACGCCTCGTCCGATTCGATGCGGGCACTCCACACGCGAGTGCCGTCCGGGAGGGATATCCAGGGGGATTTGCCTCCCAAGACCCGGATCGGATCGTCCAGCAGCCGTCGGATCCCCACACGGGCCCGACCTTTGGCGTTTTGTTGCCGGTCCAAGGCGTCTTCGGCCCGCACGACAGCGAGGTCGGGAGCGCTCAAGCGCCGAGTGACCTGCGGGGGCAGGGCCTTCAGCGCGCTCACCGCGATGGCCTTGGCGCGGGTCGGAGCCGGCGAGGTGCTCACCTTCGAGGGGAGTTCCACGGCACCACCCGACAGCATCAGGCAGAGCCAGGCCAACCAACCGAGTCCGGGAATCCACCGCGGGAGGAGTGCGTTCATGATCAGACCGTGTCCTTGGGAGCCCGCAATCTCCGCGGGCGACTTCGGCCGGGGCGGTGGAGAACCTTGAAAGGATCGGTACCGGGGGAAAATCCCTGAAATCCGGACCGGGTCAATGGGCACGATCAGAAGAGACGGACCCGGTGGAGTGCCGGTTACACGGGCATCCGTGTCTCGTGATCCCGACACGCAAACCGCTCGATGTCGCTCTGTCGCGACGGATAGGCCGCCAAAAGGGCCTTCCGTGTGCCGCCTTCGAAGATGTCGGGGGTGTAGCCCGGGGAGAGGGTGCAGCCGTACAGGGCGTGGGTGCCTCCGGTGATGAGGTGAGCGGCCTGCCAGACTCCGGCCGGGACGACCACCTGGCAGTGGTGCCCCCGGGTCGGATCCGGACCCAGAATCACGTCTTCGGTGGAGCCGTCGGGCTTCAGGAGGATGAGTCGGAATGGATCACCGCTGTAGAAGTGCCAGACCTCATCGAGGGTCAGGCGGTGGAAGAGCGAGTGGCTCAACGGTTCCTCGCAATACAGTCCGATCATGGCGGTTCCCGCTGGTCGCCCCGGCTGCAGTTCGAGGGCCGTCCGATAGGATTGGACAAACAACGTGCCTTCGACCGGCAGCGGTTCCAGTCGATACCGTTCGATGAGGGCTTGGATGACGGGGTTCATGGGAAACGAGTCGGTTCGATTCGGGAAATCCCGGGTTCAATCGCGCAGCGAGGCGACCAGGGCGTCGACCAGTTCCTGGGTTCTGAGACTTCTTTGGATGCTGGCGGTCACCGCGGGCCCCCGGGGATCCCGGGTCAGCTGGGCGAAGGCTTCCAACATGCGGGTGGATTGGCGCAGCGGCGATGGGGTCTCGGTACGGACCCAGCTCGCCGGATTGGCCATGCCGAAGCGGTGGGTGAATCCCACGGGGCGGGTCGTGTCGGGAGCGCCGAAGCCGCCGTCCCAATCGAGCACGAAGTCGTCGATGGAAATCACTCCGCGGCTGCCCATCAGGTCCAGGTCCATGAGGCAGGCTCCGACCGTGTAGCCCGCATCCCAGGTCGCGGTGAATCCGTCGCTCAGGCGGATGAAACCGGTTCCACGGATCCAGCCACCGGTCACCGGATCCCGCTGGGCCCAACTGCGGCACTCGGCGACCGGAGCCTCGCTGCCGGAGTATTCGACAATGGCCCGCATGGAATACCAGGCCATGTCACCGATGGCCCCGGTGGGCTCCTGGTCGGGGCGGAGCCGGATGTTGTTCCGGTCCAGGGCCGGGAAGAAGAACGAGGTCCGCAATCCCTGCAGGGGCCCGGTCTTCTCGGGCAGCGCCTCACGGACAGCCCGTGTCCGCGGATGGTGGGTGAAATGCGTGCCGTCGAGGAACGCCACGCCGGCCCGGGTGCAAGCGTCGGTGATCTTCAGGACCGAATCGCGGTTCAAGAAGGGTTTGTCGGCCAGCACCGACAAGCCGCGGGCCGCCGCCGCCAGGCAGAACGGTTCGCGGGCCGCCGTGGGGGTGGCCACGTAGACGGCGTCGACCGTGCCCGATGAGATGAGCGATTGGCCGGATTCGAAGACCGGCACCGATCCGTGCTTTGCGGCGAAGGCCGTGGCCGTCTCGATCCGGCGACTGGCGACCGCGGCCAACTCGACCTCACGCGTGCCGCGCAAGGCCTGAGCGATGACATCTGCGATGAATCCGGTGCCGATGATTCCGAGGCGGAGAGGGGTGGGCATGGGGAGCGATTCGGTTATGGGACCACAACGCTCGACCTATCCGATCCGCAGATCAAGGCCCATCCCGCCGGCGGGGCGGTCATCGTACGCCGATCCGGAACACGGAGGGCGGATCCTCAGGCACAGAAGAGCCTGCAGACGGGGCTTGGCCGGAAGGCGGGCGGGGCCGCATAGTCAGGAGCAGATACCATGGGCTTGCGGCTTTCCATCCAAAGCGTTGGGGGCGTCATCACGGCGCTCCGCCACTGGGGCGGACTTGGCCGGAACGATTCAGCGGGACCGCTCGTGCTGTCGGCTTCGTCTTCAGCACGCGCTTCGTGGGTCTCTCGTGACCGCCCTTCACCGGGCCCGCGCCTCGCTCTAGCCTCGTCTTGCGAAAGGATTCGCCACGTCATCAAGTGCTTAACACCCGAATCGCCCCGGCTTGGGTGGATTGCAGTATACGGCCTTCTGCTCTGGGTGAAGCCGGTGTCCGGCCAGACGGCATCCTCACCGACCGCGTCGACCGCGCCAGCCCCGACGTTGTGGTCGTTGCGGCCCGTGGTCGCGCCGCCGGTGCCCCCGCCGAGTCCGGGCGTGAGCGACTCGAGGCATCCCATCGACCGTTTCATCGATGAGGCCCTGCACCGCCAGGGACTGCATCGGGCTCCCGAAGCCGAACGGCATCTCCTGATCCGGCGGGTGGCCTGGGATCTGACCGGCCTTCCTCCGACCCCGAGCGAGGTGGCCACCTATCTCTCGGACTCGGCTCCCGAGGCCTTCGAGCGCATGGTCGAACGGTTCTTGGCCTCGCCGGCCTACGGCGAGCGGTGGGGACGCTGGTGGCTGGACTTGGCCCGCTACGCCGATACCAACGGTCAGGATGAGAACAAGGTGATGGCCAATGCGTGGCGGTACCGCGATTGGGTGATCCGCTCCTTCAATGCCAACCAGCCTTACGATCACTTCGTGCGGGAGCAGTTGGCCGGGGATTTGTTGCCGGCGGCGGGCGTGTCCGAGGCGGCGCGTTTCGACCGGTGGGTCGCCACCGGGTTCCTGGTCCTGGGGCCGAAGATGCTGGCCGAGCAGGACAAGCCCAAATTGGTCATGGACCTGGTGGATGAGCAGATCGATGTCGTGGGGCGGGCCTTTCTGGGGCTCACCCTGAGCTGCGCCCGGTGCCACGATCATAAATTCGATCCGGTCAGCGCCGAGGATTACTACGCCTTGGCCGGGATCTTCCGCAGCACCAAGACTCTCGAGAATCTCGCCTTCGTCTCCAAGTTCAACGAACGCCGGATCACCGGTGCCGAGCGGATGTCGGCCATCGAGAAACACCAGGCCACATCGGCGCGCTTGAAGCAGGAACACGAAGCCGCGATCCGGGCGGCCAACGACGGGTTGCTTCGGGACTGGCAGACGGCGCTGGTCCGTGACCTGCCCCAGTGGAACGACCCTTCCAGGCGCGTCGCCACCAACACCCTCGAGGGGCGTTGGAAACAGTGGTGGCTGGGCCCGGGGGTGTCGCCCGGAGTGCGGCGCACGCTGGAGGGGCTCGCGAAGGATGCTCCGGCCCGCGAAACCTGGTTGGCTCCAAGACGCTCCGGAGGTGAGGCTGCGGGAGACGGCTCGAGGTGGGCCCCGGGACGGGTCGGTTCGGGTTTCCAGGCCGACGGTCGGAATCATCTGGATCGGCCGCACAGTCCGGAGTTGGAGCCGAAGCAGTGGACGCTTCAGACCTGGGTCTACGTGGATGCCTTCGCGAAGGAGGGCGATTCCCGGCGCTGGTTGGTCTCGAAGAACGACAACGAATGGGCCGAGGGACACTATGCACTGGTCCTCGATGGGAAGCATCCCATGGCCTATTTGAACATCGGCGGCGGCCCGGATCGCGTGGTGTCCGTCCGCTCGGCCCGACCCGTCCAGCGGCGCGAATGGCACCACCTCGTGGCCACCTACGATGGAAAGAGCCTGCGTCTGTTCGTGGATGGAAGCCCCGAGGGACAACTCGAGGTGGGGCGCGCTCGGGTGCCCGGGGTCGGCCGCTTTGCGCTGGCTCGTCGGCCCGACGGCTATGTGCACTTCAAGGGGCGTCTGGATGAGGTGCTGCTGTCCGCGGAGGTCTGGACCCCGGAGCGGGTGAAGGAGGCTTTTGAAAGGCCGGAGCGTACCCGCGAGTGGCCTGCGGTGGTTCGATTCGGGTTCGACCCGGTCGGCGAATCCGAGCGCCGCGAGGCCGAGTGGGCCGAGGCCCGGGAGGCCGTTTTCGGTGAGGGTGGGGTGCTGGCCCTTCCGAAGGATCCCCAGGCGTTCTACCCGGAGTCGGTCCGGTCGGCCCTGGCCCAGCGCGAGCAGGAGCAGGAGGCTCTACGGCGACAAGACCCGGGTGTGCCCGAGTTCGCGCTTTCGGTGGACGAGGGCACGGTGGCCGATCTGCCCGTCCATATCCGCGGAAGCCATCTTCAACTGGCCTCCCACCCGGTTCCCCGGGGATTTCCGAAGGCGATCCGCGTGGGGCGTGCTCCGACTCCGGAGGCCCACCGGAGCGGCCGCTGGGAATTGGCCGACTGGCTGACCCGATCCGACCATCCGCTCACCGCACGGGTGTTCGTCAACCGGGTCTGGCAGGCCCACTTCGGTCAGGGCTTGGTCCGCAGTTCCGACAATTTCGGAACGCGGGGAGACGCACCCACCCACCCCGGACTGTTGGACTGGTTGGCGCGGGACTTCGTGGACCAGGGTTGGGATCTCAAACGACTGCACCGGCAGATCCTTGCCAGCGCGACCTGGCGGCAGGCCGGACGGATCCGCGCCGATCCCAAAGGCCCCGAAACGGATCCTGAAAAC
This sequence comes from Verrucomicrobiales bacterium, assembly GCA_027490985.1. GTDB lineage: Bacteria > Verrucomicrobiota > Verrucomicrobiia > Limisphaerales > UBA9464 > SXXZ01. Next base: position 28,061 of record JAIXXC010000155.1, on the reverse strand, counting down.
CGGTGGTTGTGGCACCATCCGCGGCAGCGTCTGGAGGCCGAGATGATCCGCGACGGGGTCTTGGCCGTCTCGGGTCGGTTGGACCGCAGCCTCGGGGGGACGCTGGTCTCGTGGAAGAACGACGAATACACTCCTCAGGACGAGGTGTCGGAGTCGTCCCGCCGCCGCACGGTGTATCTGCCCGTGGTGCGGGACCGCGTATACGACGTGTTGACGCTGTTCGATTTCGCCAATCCCAGCGTGGGCGTCGCCCGCCGGACCCCTACGGTAGTGTCCCATCAGGCCCTATTCTGGATGAACAGCCCGTGGGTCAAGGAGCAGGCGCGCGCCCTCGCCGGGGATCTCGGGTCCGGCCAGCGGGCTTCGGTGGCCCAGCGGGTGGCCTGGGCCTATGAGCGGGTTCTGGGTCGAACGCCCGATCCGGCCGAGCAAGCCCGTGCTGTGGGTTTTCTCACCGGAGCGGCCACCACGGCGGCCCCGCCCGATTCGGCCGATCGATGGACCTCCTGGTGCCAGGTGCTGTTGGCCAGTTCCGAATTCCAGTACCGCGACTGATCCCATGAACCCTCCACGTCACCCCCGGATGTCCCGTCGCAGTCTCCTCCGCCGATCGGCCCTGGGGTTCGGCAATCTGGCCCTGATGGGTCTGCTGTCGCCCGGTCGGAACCTCCTGGGAGCCGAAAGCCGCCGGGAACCGCTCGCAGCCCGCCCCCCGGTGCTCCGGGCCAAGGCCAAGCGGATCATCTTCCTGTTCATGCACGGGGGGCCATCCCACGTGGACACCTTCGATTGGAAGCCGCGGCTCCTGAAGGATTCGGGCAAACCGTTGCCCTTCGACAAGCCGCGGATCCAGTTCGCCAAGACCTCCAATCTGAGGCGCTCGCCGTGGGAATTCCGCCCGTACGGTCAGTCCGGAGCGATGATCAGCGACCTCTTCCCGCTGGTGGGAGCCCGTGCCGACGACCTCTGTTTCCTAAAGGCGGTCCACGGCACCAACGAGGCCCATGGGGGCGCGTTGCTGAAACTCCACACCGGGTCCGACACGTTCGTGCGCCCCAGCATGGGGTCGTGGGTGACCTACGGCCTGGGCACCGAGAACCGCAACCTGCCGGGGTTCATCACCATCAATCCCACACTGGGCCACGGCGGGGTGGGCAATTGGTCGAGCGCGTTCCTGCCGGCCGTCCATCAAGGCACGCCCATCGGTGGTGGTGTCCCGGTGGATCGGGCCACCATCCACTACCTGCACGATCCGAATGGCGACGCTCTCACCCAGCGGGCCCAGTTGGACCTCCTCGGCGACATGAATCGCGACCATCTCGGGGCGGTCGGTGCCGATGCCGTGCTGGAGGCCCAGATCGAGGCCTTCGAGCTGGCCTTCCGCATGCAGTCCGAGGCTCCCGAGGCCATGGATCTCGACCGGGAAAGCCCGGCCACCCGCAAGCTCTACGGCCTCGACGACCCCAAGACCGCTTCCTTCGCCCGCCAGTGCCTGTTGGCGCGGCGGTTCAGCGAACGGGGGGTGCGGTTCGTCCAGGCGAGCCACGGCTATTGGGACCAGCATTCGGACCTGACCAAGGATCATGGGCGACTGGCCTCCGAGGTCGATCGTCCCATCGCCGCGTTGCTCCAAGACCTCAAGGCACGAGGACTTTGGGACGAAACCCTCGTGATGTGGGGCGGAGAATTCGGCCGCACGCCCACCCTCCAGGGCGACGATGGCCGGGACCACCATCCCCACGCCTTCACGATGTGGCTCGCCGGCGGGGCCGTGAAGGCGGGCTTCAGCTACGGTGTCACCGACGACTACGGTTTCTATTGCGTCGACCAGAAGGTCCATGTGCATGACCTGCATGCGACCCTGCTGGCCCTGCTCGGACTGGATCACGAGGAACTCACCTACCGGCACGCCGGGCGCGATTTCCGGTTGACCGACGTCCATGGGCGCGTGGTGACGGAACTCTTCGCCTGAAGGGAGCCTCGGGAGGCTCGGCCCGGGGGATCGCTCCCAGAGCCCGAGCTTGCCTCCGCCTGCGATGTCCCTTCAGGGAATGATCACCCGGTAGAACCGTTGGGCGGCCTCCACGGGCAGCGGGACTGCCACCTCCCGTGGGACTCCGGCGGGAATGTCCTGGAAGCCGCTCCAGGGAGAGGCCAGCGCGTCGCACCCTTGCACGGTGTAGTTCCGGTCGGCCTGAGCCTGGAATCGGACTTTCCAAGCGCCGGTGGAGTCCTGGACCACCTCCACCCGGAGCACGCTCGTGGCTTGGCGCGGATCGGTACCCGCCCGGTATTCGTCGCGGTTCGAAGCGCCATCTCCGTCGGGGTCTTCGAGTGCGTCGGAGGCGAGGTCCGAGCGCAGGCCGTGAGCCGCCTCCCAGGCGTCGGGCATTCCGTCGCCGTCGGTGTCCGGGTAGGGTGAGGCGTTGGGCGATCCGGGGGTCGGACGGTTGGGGAAGCGGACTCGGGTGGAGGATCCGTCCGGGAACAGCCCTTCGGAGACACCCTCGTCTTGGACGGTGTAGTCCACGCTGTCGACCACGCCGCCGTACTCGCCCACCAGGCGCAGCGTTTCGCCAAGCGCATTGAGCCGGAATGCCAGCGGCGTGCCCGGGGAGGTGGCCTCGCTACCCTCCATGCGGAACCGAACGAACCCTCGGCCTCCGATGAAGCTCGGGGTGGGCAGATTCCGATTGGTGGCCCCGCGGATGCTGGGATCGTCGGTGAGCACCCATCGCGAGAGGGACGCCGGCAACGGATCCGGATTGTACAGTTCTACGAAGTCGAGCGAGGAACCGCCCGAAGCCATCCACTCGTTGATGCGCAGGGTCGATCCGTCGGCCAACACCGAGGCCGAGAACGGGGGCGTGGCCATCGGACCCTCGAGAGCCAGAAACCACGCCTCGCCCCGGCGGAAGACGGGTCGGTCGACGACTTGAGGACCATAGTCGACACGGTCCAACAGGCGCCCCTCGACGGTCTCCAGACGCAGGCTGCCGCCCTCATCGGGCAGCGGTGTGGGTGTGATGAGGCTCGGCATCGATGGCCGTGGCTCGGGCAGGGTTGCAGCACCGCAGTAGAGCCGCACCCGCGCTCCCGATCCCACGAGGTTGCTGGAGGCGAAGGGCACCGTCACCGGAGGCCTTCCCCGGGGATCGATGATCAGTCGCAGGGCGACTCCAGCGGGTAAGCCGGTCGAGACCGCCTCCAGGTCCACCCAGTCCGGGGTGGATCGCGCCGAGAATGCCGAGATCTTGAGGTGCTGGCCGAGCGTGCTCACCTGGTTGCTCAGGCCGGGAGTCTCGGCGGCGTTCAGACTCTGGAACGGACCCGTCGCATCGGGGATTCTCGCCAGAGTGCCGCCCCGGATCGGAGACGGAGAAACCCACCGCTGAACTTCGCCACCCGTGGGTTCCTGGAGGGCGACGAACCCGGGCGCCGCCGGCAGATCCCATTCCAGGGAATGTGGGTCCGCCTTGCGATCGGCGGTCAGCACCAGGAAGCCTCCGGGAGCCACGAATGCGGGCCCCGCCAATCGGACCACCCCGTTCGAGGTCGCCAGACTCCAGCCCGCCACCGGCGCCGGACGCGGGTCGGGATTGTGCAATTCGACCCAGGGCGATCCTTGGCTCGGCAGCAACTGCAGTTCATTGAGCGTGAGGGCCGTGGACAGTTCGGCGGCGGGAACGGGCTGATGGGTCGAACCCGGGGTGGGCTTGGAGAGGACCCAGGTGCCGGCGGCGTCACGCCCCAGCGAAAACCCGTCCACCATCGATCCGTAGCGGACGGCATCCACCCGCTCTCCGGAGGGATCGAGGAGGACGAGGGTTTCACCGTCGGCATCGAGGGAGAAGGTCAGTCGATCCGGGCCGGTGCCTTCGGCCCGGTTCCAGAAGACCCGGAATCCTCCCGGAGCGATCGTGGTGCCGGCGGGAATCACGAATCGGCGAGGGTCGTCTTTGTCGGTCAGCGAGTAGCCACCGATGTCCACCGGGGTGGAACCGGGGTTGTGCAATTCCACCCAGTCCGGGGCACCCGTGGCCATCAGTTCGTTCAGGCGCACCGGTGCCGATCTTGGCGGGAGCGGGGGAGCCCCCGGGGTGCCTCCGGGAGCACTGGCCGTCCAGGCCGAGGGGTCATCGGTATCCAACGAGGGGTCGCGGTTTTCGAGAGAGGGCCCTCGGCCATCGGGCGACTGCGGCCAGCGATGGGAATCCCCGTATTCCACCGAGGTCACGATGCGTCCGGCTTTGTCTTGGAGTTCCAACCGTTCGCCGCCGTTGGCAAGGCTGCCGCCGAACCACCCGGCGACCGCGACTCCCGGATGGCGCTGGCGGAAGAGGTCGGGATTGGAATCGTTGGCCACGATGATCCGCCCGCCCGCGGGAATCGGCAGGCTGGGTGTGGGAAACCGGAAATCGACTCCGCTGAACTGGAATCCCGAGACATCCAGTGGCACGGATCCGGCATTCCAGAGTTCCAGGTACTCGAAGGCCTCTCCGCCGGCCGGATGGTATTGGATCTCGGAGATCGACACAGGAACGGGAGTCGCGGCCGATTGGAAGTCGGCGGTGACCAAGGCGCTCCATTGGGTGCCGTTCAGAGTGCGGGCTTGGATCAGCACCGGGGGTTGCAGGGGGAGCGCATCGGCATAGCGGCGCGCTTGGGGTGACACTTCCGAAGAGAAGGCGATGCGGGGGTCGGTTCCGTTGGTCGTGTACCAGATCGTGCCCGTTCTCCGCGTCATCGTGAGCCGAACGCCGGGCATCACGCGCCCGCCCATGAGGCTCAACACCGGGGCATTGGACGAGGCCAGGAAACCGGCTTTCTGGAAGGCGTTGGTCACATACGGGCGTCGGCTGTTGATCCAGGGCGTGATCACGTCCGAAAAACCGGAGATCGACGGAGAAACCCTGGCCCTGAGGGCGGTGTAGGCGGCCCGGATGCGCTCATCCGTGAGAGGCCCACCATTGAAGAATGCCCGGTGAACCCGGTCGGCGAAGAGCAGGCGGAACTCCGGAGAGCGCTTCAGCGAATTGAACAATTGCTGGTAATCGGTGGTGCCCCACGGTGGCGAGGTGGTCGAGAGGGTGTTGGCGATGGTGTCGTATGAAACCGGGTGAGACCCGAAGGAGAACTCCGCGTCCCAGGGATAGAAGCGAAACCGGGAACCCGTCACGCGTTCCCGGGCCGCCCGCGTGTTGTTGTGGGGCCAATCGTCGTTGTCGGACCAGATGTGAGGCAGCAGGTAGTCGATGAAATTGGAGAGATCCATCCGGGAGGCCACCTCGAGGTAATTGGTCCGCTGGGTCAGATCTTTCCGGGCTGCATTGCGGAGGGCCGACCACGCGATGGTGTCGCCACTCAGAGCCGCATTGCCGGGTCCAATGACATCCCAGAGCGGGCCCCCACCATGGTAGGCCTGCAGGAAGTCTTCATTCACTCGTTCGGCCGGATTGTAGATGCCGCGGTAGGCTCCGTTCAGGAACAGGTGGACGAAGGTGCCGTGGCTGGCGACGAGCCCCACCTGATCGCACAGGGTCCGCACGAACTCGTCTTTCAACAGGGGGTTGACGGGGTCGTTCATGCCGGCCCGCAGGTGGAGCGTGTCGAATTCGGAAACCGTGGTTCCCGGGAACACCCGGTACCGGAGCCGGCCCTCACCGTATTCGCCCCGGAAATACAGGCGGAACGAGTACTTGCTCTGGGGAAGGGCCGTCGTGTTGTAGGCGTAGAGACCCCGGATGTAATCCCCGCCGGCCACCCGGATGCCGGCATCGACCTGGAATCCGCCGTTGTCTTCGGGGCGGATCCATTCCACCGAGACCGGGCGCTCCCAGGCCAGTCCGTGGTTCACCGTGTTGCGGGGATTGAACTCCATGATCCCGGTGCGGCCATAGAGGTGGTTGGTGGCGGTCACCAGGGAGATCACCGGCAGCAGGCGACGCGAGGCCGGAAGATTGTAGAGGTAGGTGTGGGTCTGGACGCGGGAAGGGATCTGGTTGGAGGCGAAACCCACGGCACGGATCACTCGGTTGGCCTGGATGGCGATGGGTCGGGTGTACGTGACCCCGTTGTTCAAGGTCGGGATGCTGCCGTTGGTGGTGTAGCGGATGGTCACCCCGGCCTGCGGCGAGGCGATCGACAGCCCAAAGGGCACCGCGAAGAAGCCGCGCGGCACGCTGAAGTGCAGGTCCGGGACGGCATTGGTCAGGGGACTCGTTCCGTTGGGCGCCGACGGTGTGGGCGGGGCGAAGAAGCGGAACTCCCGGGCCGGGGTCCCGCCATTCAGGCCGTACGAAACATCGGGGGCCTGCCGCGGATAGTCGACCCGGTCGACCGCCGATCGCGGGAGGTCGGGGCCTGACAATTGAACGGATCCGCCGTTGGAGTTCAGTTTGAAGTTCGTATGCAGGTAGCGGTTGGCCGGTTGTCGGGTCCGGTCTTTGCCCGAGGCCCAGATCAAAGTGGAACCCGAGGGCGGCAGCACCAGGCTGGGGAAAACCCACAAGTCGGGCACCTCGGGATCGTTGCTCAGACTCCATCCGTTCAAGTCGACCTCGGTGTCGCCCGCATTGAAGAGTTCAATCCAGTCTTCCGGGTCGCCGTCCTCGTCCTTGAGCCCCGACAGGTTCTCCGAGAGGAACTCGCGAACAATGATGCGACGCTCCGTCGATGGTACCCCGATTCGGTACGAGACACCGGTGCCCGAGAATGTCAGAGCGGGGTCGTCCTCGGCGTGGATTCCGGTGTCGCTCGCCCACGACACGTCGGCGGTCCCGGGCCCCGGAGGGGCGAACCGGAACACATAGGGGCCGGCTCCCACCCCCTCGACCTGCTGTGAGGGGACGCCGTTGAGGCGGAGATCGGTCGCGTCGACTCCGACCACCGGTCGGTTGAATCGGATCCGAATCTCACCCAGACGCTGCAGGCTCAGGCCGGGTGGCGGGAGTATCGCAGCGACTTCCGGAGATCTCAGGTCGACCCGCTCATAATTCCAATTGGCGCTGGCGACCGAGGCGTCGAAGCGGGTGGGGGGTTGCCCCAGATCCTGGATCGTGTGTAGCGGACCCCAGGTGATGGTCACCGGACCGTAGGGCGGAGCTTTGAAGAAGAAGTCATAGGTGGCACCCGATCCGAACGACGAGGCGGCCGGGACTCCGTTGACGAGGAAATCACCCGCGCTGACGCCATTGACCGGCGCACTGAAGGTGACGGTGATCCGTTCGAGATCGGTGACCCGGCCCGGAGGAGGGTCCACCGACACGATGTGCAGGGCGGCTCGGACCCCGGAAGAACCCAGAGTCAGCAGAACCAAGAGGAGCAATGCAGCCGCGCGGAAAAGTGCCATGGAATGGCTGCAGTTTCTTTGGAGGATCGGTCTCCGTCAAAGCGCCATTGCGATGGAATGGGTCGCCCTTGAGGAGCCCGGATGCGTGGGTCGGATTCGAAAGGGTGCCGGATCGGCGTTGATGCACGGCCTCCGATGGTGTCCATTGACACCGTTATGTCCCCGTTGGTTTGGCTTTCCCTCCAGACAGCGATCTTGAGCGCCTCCCTGAGGGTTGTCGCCACCGAGTCCACGTGCCTTGCCGGTTCAGCCCCGGCTCCGGGAGTGCCGGAGGCGCTGCGGCCTTCCCAGGCTTGGACGAACCTCCAGTCGCTGAAGCCCGGTGCGACGGTCACCGTGGTCCTTGGCACGCATCGCTGGCCCGTTCGATGGGTGCCCGCGGGCCGCTTCGTCATGGGCAGTCCTTCGGACGAGGCCCAACGCGACAAGGATGAAGTCCAGCACGAGGTGGTGTTCACGCGGGGATTCTTCATGGCCGAGACCGAGTGCACCCAGGCGCAGTGGGAGGCCGTGAAGCCGACCAATCCCAGCCACGGCAAGGCGCCCGACCAACCGGTCAATCAGGTTTCGTGGCCGGAGGCCCAGGAGTACTGTCGGGCCCTGACCCGCCGGCATCGTGAGGCCGGACTCATTCCCGAAGGCTGGGAGTGGGATCTGCCGACCGAGGCCCAATGGGAATACGCCTGCCGAGCGGGCACCACCGGCCCCTTTGCGGGTGATCTGAACGCCCTGGCCTGGATCGAATCCAACTCCGAGGGCAAAGCCCATGCGGTGAAGACCCGCAGCCCCAATGCCTGGGGGTTGCATGATCTGCATGGCAATGTCTGGGAGTGGTGTCGCGACTGGTATGGAGACTATCCGACGAATGCCGTTCACGATCCCACGGGCCCTTCGGCCGGGACCTTTCGCTGCTATCGGGGTGGTAGCCGCCTCTACGGCACGCGGCGGGCCCGATCGGCCATCCGCGGGGCCATGACTCCGGAACTCCGTGGCGATTATCTGGGTTTTCGGCCGGTGTTGCTGCCACGCCCCTGACGCCGGTGGGAGCCTCGATCGGATCGGTCTGGCAGCGGGTTCGGGGGAGGGCGCGTCGTGTCGGAGCGCTTCAGCGGTCGGTATCCCGGGAGTCTTGGCCCGTCGGGGTTCCCGATGCCGGGGCGTGGACAGCGGGCGATTCGGGATCGAACCGGGCCTTGTCGAATTTCAACACCCAAAGGGCCAGCAGCAGCAGGATTCCGACGGCGGCTCCGACCTGGGCAGCGCGCCCCATCATCGTCACGCCGAAGCGGAAGGCCTTGAAAGCCGGAGCCTCGCAACCGCAATGAGCGCATCGGGTGTCCGAATCCAGGATGAAGGCCCGACAGGCGCGGTTGGAGCAGTGCCGAAGTCGCGCCTGGGCCCGAAGGGGGGCCTGAGGCGTCTGGCCCGACCCGCAGCGCGCGCAGCGGGAATCTCCCGACAGCACCATGGATCGGCAGTGCCGGTTGGCACAGCGCACCAGGTGGGAGCGGGGATGGATGAGACTCATGCGGGTCCGGCGGAGAGCCTCCGGATTAGCCGCTGATCGCGGCATCGACGCAACTCGGGATTGCCGGCGGTCGGCGGCGCCCCTTAGTCTCGGCCCATCTCCCAACCCCGGGTATCTATGGCTAAAAAACAACTTCGCATCGGTCTCATCGGCTACGGCTTCATGGGACGCGCCCATTCCAACGCATTCGCTCAGGTCGGACATTTCTTCCCGTCGAGCTACCAGATCGTGCTGAAGGCCGTCTGCGCGCGCGACGCCGCCAAGGCCCAGGAATTCGCCGATCGCTGGGGCTACGAGTCCATCGAAACCGATTGGAAGAAGCTCATCGCCCGCAAGGACATCGATGTGGTGGACATCGCCGTCCCGAACAACCTGCACGCCGAGATCGCCATCGCCGCGGCGAAGGCCGGCAAGATGATCCTCTGCGAGAAGCCGCTGGCCCTGAACTCCAAGGAGGCCGAAGGCATGGTCAAGGCCATCGAGAAGGCCAAGGTGCCGAACATGGTCTGGTACAATTATCGGCGCTGCCCGGCCGTGGTGTTGGCCAAGCAGATGATCGACGCCGGTAAGCTGGGCAAGGTGTTCCACTATCGTGCCAACTTCCTTCAAGACTGGACGATCAATCCCGAACTGCCCCAGGGCGGGGCCGCGCTGTGGCGTCTGGATGTGAAGGCCGCCGGATCGGGCGTCACCGGCGACCTGCTGGCCCACTGCATCGACACGGCCATGTGGCTGAATGGCGGCATCAAGGATGTCAGCGCCATGACCGAGACCTTCATCAAGGAGCGCAAGCACACCCTGACCGGCAAGGTCGAGAAGGTGGGTATCGATGACGCGTGCGCCTTCATGTGCCATTTCAACAACGGGTCGCTGGGTCTCTTCGAGTCCACCCGCTACGCCCGCGGCCACAAGGCCCTCTACACCTTCGAGATCAACGGCGAGAACATGAGCCTCAAGTGGGATCTGCATGATCTCCACCGCCTTCAGGTGTTCGACTACAGCGATGTCGGAGCCGAGCGGGGCTGGAAGAGCATCCATGTCTCCGACGGCGACCATCCGTACACCGGCAAGTGGTGGGTGCCCGGCCTGCAGTTGGGCTACGAGCACAGCTTCATCCACCAGGTCGTGGAATTCATCTCGGGCCTGGAGAGCGGCCAGGGAGCGAAGCCCGATTTCAAGGACGGTCTGGCCACCGACTATGTGGTGGATGCGGTCCTCGCGTCGGCCAAGAACCACAAGTGGACCAAGGTCAAGCAGGTCAAGGCCTGAGGCGGACGCCGTCGATTCAGGGCGGGGTGAGCGGAGCCTCGTTCACCCCGCCTTTTGTCTGGATCAAGGATTTCGGGAGGAACCCGTCGATTCAACTTCCGTTTGGCCTTCGCGCCGTCTCGTGGCATACCAACGGCCGCATGGAATACGAAGCGGTCATCGGCCTGGAGACCCACGTCCAACTCAAGACGCAGTCGAAGATGTGGTGCGGTTGCGCCAACGCCTTCGGCTCGGACCCGAACACGAATGTCTGCCCGATCTGCCTGGGCATGCCCGGCGTGCTGCCGGTGCCCAATGCCGAGGCCATCCGCCTGACTGTGCTGACCGGCTATCTGCTCAACTGCGAGATTCCCCGCTTCGCCAAGTTCGACCGGAAGAACTACTTCTATCCGGATTCGGCCAAGAACTACCAGGTCACCCAATACGACAAGCCCTCCACCGCGAACGGTTGGCTGGAGTTCGAGTTCGATGGGCCGGGATCGGTGGAGGGCATGGCCCGGGTCCGCATCACCCGCGCCCACCTCGAAGAAGACGTCGGCAAGAACAGCCATTTTGATCGATTCAGCGGCGTTGATTTCAACCGGGCCGGAGTGCCGCTGCTCGAGATCGTGTCCGAACCCGACCTCAATGGCCCCGAGATGGCCTACGCCTACTTGCGCGCCCTGACCGATGTGCTCTTCCGTGGCGGGATCAGCGACTGCGATCTGGAGAAGGGGATGGTGCGGTGCGATGTGAATGTCTCGGTGCGTCCCAAGGGCAGCACGAAGCTCGGAGCCAAGATCGAGATCAAGAACATGAACTCGTTCTCGGGCGTCCGCCGTGCGCTCGAGTATGAAATTCCGCGCCAGATCGAAGCGGTGAAACGCGGTGAAACCTTGCGTCAGGAAACCCGGCGTTGGGACGACCTGGCGGGCATCACCGAGGCCATGCGCTCCAAGGAAGACGCCCACGATTACCGGTATTTCCCCGAGCCCGATCTGATGCCGCTGGTGCCCACCGATGAGTGGTTGGCCTCGGTCAAGGCCCAGGTGGTCGAGTTGCCGCTCGCCCGCAAGCAGCGCTTCATCCGGGAGTACGGTCTGCCCGACGGCGATGCCGAGTTCTTCCGCGACAATCTGCCGCTGGCCGCCTTCTTCGAGCGGGCGGTCCAGGGGGCGGCCCAGCCGAAGGCGATCGCCAACTGGGTGATCAACAATCTTCAGGCGCGCGTCAGCGAATCCGGTGTCGCCGTCGACGAGGTTCGCATCCAGCCCGAACAGGTGCGGGAACTGGTCGGTCTTGTCGAAGGCGGATCCATCAGCAGCAAGATCGCCCAGGACGTGTTCGCCGAGATGTTCGCCACCGGCGACGCACCCAAGGCGATCGTGGAACGCAACGGGTGGTCGCAGGTGAGCGACGTGGGTGCTTTGGAAGCCCTTTGCGATCAGGCCATCGCCGCCAACCCCGGGCCCGCAGCGGATTTCCGGGCCGGCAAGGTCGCCGCTCTCAATGCGCTCAAGGGGCAGGTGATGAAGCTCTCCAAGGGCAAGGCCAATCCCGCGCTGGCCGGCGAGATCCTCGAACGCAAACTGAAGTCGTAGTCCGACCGGATCGCTTCCCGCATCGAAAGCCCCGGCCTGGATGGCACGAAGAAGGCCCCGGGAATCTTCGGATTCCACGGGGCCTTGTCGTTGCGCAACGCAGTCCCGGTCAGCGGGTCGGCGAGTAATCGGTCGGCACCAGGAACACCGACTTCACGCCGCCGGCGACCGTCAGCGAACCGCCCGCCGCCTTCTCGCTGGCCTCGCGGGCCGCCTTCCAAGCCGGATCCTTGCCGAAGGCCGCGAAGCTGGCCTTGGCCGCTTCCTGGGACTTGTGGGTGAGGAAGTAGAGCAGGGTACGGTCGCCTTCAGGCTGATCGGCCATCTTGTGGAAGTAGCCCTGGTTGCCCATGCCGTGCTTGGCGAAGAGTCCGATGGTGTGATCGCGGAAGCGGGCATCCAAGTGCGACAGGCGCTCGGGGGTGCTGGTGTAGGTGCGCAGTTCCCAGACGCCGCCCTTGGACACGTTGCCCGTGCGGACCTTGGGCGAATAGTCGGTCTCGACCAGGAACGGATTCTCGGCCTTGGCGACGAGGGGACCGGCGGCTTCGCTGGCCTTCTGGGCCGACTTCCAATCCGGATCGGAAGTGAACGCCTTCCACAGGGTTTCGCGCGCCTCGCGGCTCGGGTAGCGAAGCAGGAAGTGCAGGCGCTGATCGGCCGGATCGGCTGGCATCCAGTAACCGATGCTCTCGATGCCGTGCTTCTTGAACAGGCGGAGGGTGTGGTTGCGGAAGCGGTTGTGCAGCGCCTCGGCCTTGCCGGGGTGGATGGTGTAGATGCGCAGTTCGTACACCGAGGCGGTGTGGCCTGTGCCCAGAGTGTGGCACCCGGTGGCGAGGGCGGCGCCCGCCACGGAGGCGGTCTTGAGGAAGTCTCGACGGTGGATCATCGGAGGCAAGCGTCCGTGGGTGACGGGTGGCGTCAAACAAAAACCTTGTTGCCGGCCCCAGTCGCCGTTACCGCTTGGACCACATGACCGAGCGTCGCGCCAAGATCGTGCGGAAGACCAGTGAGACCTCCATCCGGGTCGAATTGAACCTCGACGGCAAGGGCAAGGCCCAGGTGAAGACCGGGGTGGGGTTTCTGGACCACATGCTCTGCGCCTTCGCCAAGCATTCGGTCTGCGACCTCAAGCTGCGGTGCTCGGGCGATCTCCACATCGATGCGCACCACACGGTCGAAGACTGCGGCATCGCCCTCGGTCAGGCCTTCCTGCAGGCCATCGGCGACAAGCGGGGCCTTCGTCGCTACGGCACCGGGTTCGACCCGCGGAACCCGTTCACCGGCGAGGCCCACGTGCCCATGGACGAGGTCCTGGCGCGGTGTGTGATCGATTTCAGCGGTCGCCCGTATCTGGTGTGGCGCGGCATGGATTCGTTGGCTCAGCGGCGCATCTCCGAGGCCGATCGGGACCAGGACATGTCGTCGCGGTTCCGATTCGGACTGGCACGCGAGTTCTTCCAGGGCTTCACCAACGAGGCCCGGTGCAATCTGCATCTGGAACTCCTTTACGGGGGGGAGCCGCATCATGTGGTCGAGGCCTTGTTCAAGGCCTTCGCCAAGGCCGTGGATTTCGCCTGCCAGCGCGACCCGCGCATTGCCGGCGAGATTCCCAGCAGCAAGGGCAAGCTGTGAGCCTCGACGCCTACCCCAAACCCCGGCAGGTCGCCCCAACCGCCCTGGTCGGGTGGGTTGAAACTCTTCCTGAATAATCTCCGAACCACGCCGTCGATGCCTGTGTCGGTGAAACATGATTATCCGTCAGAGGCCGACGAGACCCTGGTCAAGTGGGCCCAAAAGGGAGACACCGAGGCGTTCGAGCAACTGATCTTCAGGCATCGGGACAAAATCTATGCCCGGGCCCTCATGATGATGAGGAATGAAGACCAGGCGTTGGAATATTCACAGGAAGCATGGGTAAAAGCGTGGCAACGGTTGGCGCAGTTCCAGGGCGAATCCAGTTTCGCCACCTGGGTCACGCGCATCGTCATCAACCTGTGCCTCGACCAGCTCCGACGCCAGAAGCGGGTCCGGACCGAATCCATCGAGGCGATGGACGAGGAATCCGGGGGTGTCGAGCGGCAACTGCCAGCCCCCGAAACCAATCCGACCGCCGGTCTCGAGCAGGACGAACTCCGGAGGCGCATCGATGAAGCCTTGGGGAAACTCACCGACGCCCACCGCACCGTGGTGGTCCTTCATGAGTTTGAGGGCTTGGAGTACAAGGAGATCGCCAAGCGCGTGGGCATCTCCATCGGCACGGTCATGTCGCGCCTCTTTTACGCGCGCCGCCGGTTGGCATTCCTTCTACAATCTTTGAAGCGAGAACGATCCGAATGAAACACACCGAACACCGACCTCTCGAACCGTTGTTGGACCTTCAGGCCTACGTCGATGGCGAGCTGAGCGAGGACCGTCGTCGCCAGATCGAGGCCGCGTTGCCGTCGGACGTCGATGCCCGGGAGCTGGTCCAGGGTCTCCGGCAGCTCGGTACGCTCATCCGGGCCCACGAACCGGTGGCCACCGTCCCGGTGAGCCGGGAGTTCTACTGGAGTCAGATCCGTCGTCAGATCGAGGCCGACAGCCAGGCTGAACGGCCCCAGGCTCCGGCGGCCTCGGCCGCTCTGGGGTGGTTGCGCTGGCTCATCCCGGCGATGGGCGTGGCGGCCGTGGCCGTCGTGGTGGCCACCAATCAAAGCCCCCGCGAAATGACCCTGGCGGGCGGAGGCGACGTGACCGTCGTCGATGTCACGTCCACCGTCTTCCGTTCCGAGAGCGACGGGGTGACGGTGCACTGGATCCAATAAAACATTGGCGTCCGTCGTCCGCGATGCCTTGATCTTCCGATAGCAGTCCTGATGAAACGTCTTTGGATCAACCGATTGGGATTCCTGCGATTGGGGTGCCTCCTCGTGCTGGGCGGCCTGTCGCCCATGGCCTCGGTGGCTGCCGACCTCAAGTTGCGCCTCGAACTCGCCTGGGGCACCGATGGCACGGCCCCCGAGGGTCAGAACCTCAAGGAGCTCGATACCAAGGGGCGCGAAAAGCTCCGGCACTTCCGGTGGAAGAACTATTGGGTGGTGAAGTCCACGCAGGTGGGGCTCGATGCCAAGGTTTCCCAGCGGGTTCCCCTCGACCGATGTCAGGTCGATCTGAAGACCACCGGTGACGGACATCTCGAAGTGCGTCTGCACAGCATCAACGACGCGAAGGAGGTCAAGTTGGTCAAGACGCTCCAACATTCCCTCGATGCCCTCAAACGGGGCGAATTCCTGATCATCGCCGGCGATGACAAGGAAAAGTGGAATGACGCCTGGTTTGTGATCATCCGCGGCGAGCCGTAAACCGGGCCAAAGGCCAGTCCCAAAGACTGGGGCGCAAAGGCGATCGCACAGGTGCTTGACCGGGATACTCGGCCCCACACGGCGCCAGACAGCCAACCTCACCAGCCTCCAAGTCTCCAAGCCTCGGTCTTTGCAATTCGAGTTCTCCCAGACTCGGCCGGAATCGGATGCACCGCCAGAGGGTTCGAGGCTCTCCCGGGGCGGGTTCCGGGTGACTTTCCAGACCCCGTTTCAAGGGGCGGCTCGAGCGATCGGTTGAGCGTTTTTTGGGGAGCTCGAAACCCGAGGCGGATGGGGGAAATCGGGTCGGTGAACCGGGGTTGAGCCTACAACCTGTTGGGGGATGGTCGATACGATCCACCAACCGATTGTGCTTTTTCGAAAGCTGTTGTCCTTCTGCGCTCCGACACGCTATTCTTCGACTGATCTGTCACGCGGCTTCATCGTGGACAGGCTTCCGGATTACTCTTTATGCCCGATCAAGTTCCTCCCAAGGAAACCTACAATAGCTCCCAAATCAGCACGTTGGAGGGGTTGGAAGCAGTCCGGAAAAAACCGGGCATGTACATCGGTGGCACCGACGAGCGGGCGCTCCACCATTGCGTCTCGGAGGTGCTCGACAACTCGGTCGATGAGCATCTGGCCGGACACTGCATGAAGATCGAGGTCGTCATCCATGTCGATGGGTCGATTTCCATCCGCGATGATGGCCGTGGCATTCCGGTGGACATGCATCCCCAGAAGAAGATGCCCGCTGTCGAACTGGTGCTCACCACGTTGCACTCCGGCGGCAAATACGGGCAGGGCGGCTACAAGTTCTCGGGCGGTACCCACGGCGTCGGCGCCAAGTGTGTCAACGCGGTGTCGGAGTGGTTCGAGGTGGAGGTGAGTCGTGAGGGCAAGATCCACCACATGGAGTTCGAGCGGGGCAAGGTCACCAAGAAGCTCGAGGTCATCGGCAAGGCCAAGGGGCGGGGCACTCTGATCACCTTCAAACCCGATCCCGAGATCTTCCGCGACACCGTGGAGTTCAAGGCCGACCGCATCACCCAGCGCTTGCGGGAGTTGGCGTGCATCAATTCGGGCCTCGAAATCACGTTCCTCGACGAGCGCCAGCCGGACCCCAAGCTCGAGACCTTCCTCTACAAGGAGGGTCTCGAGGAATTCGTCCGTCAGCTCAACAAGAGCCGCGTGACCCTGCATCCGAAGCCCATCACCATTCTCAAGGAGAGCAAGACCACCACGGCCGAGAAGGAGGTCGAGATCCACATCCATGTCGTGCTGCAGTACAACGACAGCTACAACGATCAGGTGCTCTGCTACACCAACACCATCCACAACCCGGATGGCGGCACGCATCTGTCAGGGTTCCGGACGGCGTTGACCCGGTCGGTCAACCAGTACGCCAAGTCGAACAGCCTGCTGAAGGAGAAGGATCCGCAGATCACCGGAGATGACGTCCGTGAAGGTCTTACGGCGGCGATCTCCATCAAGCACAGCGACCCGAAGTTCGAGTCCCAGACCAAGGTCAAACTCATCTCGCCGGAGGTGGAGAGCATCGTGGGTTCGTCCTCCTACGAGGGATTGATGAACTACTTCGACGACAATCCGGTGGTGGCCAAGAAGATCGTCGAGAAGGCCCTGAATGCGGCCCGGGCCCGCGAGGCGGCGCGCAAGGCGCGCGAGGCCGTCCGCAAGACGGCACTGACGGGCGGTGGCCTTCCCGGCAAGCTGGCCGACTGCTCGGATCGCGATCCGGCCAATACCGAGCTGTACATCGTCGAGGGCGACTCGGCCGGTGGCTCGGCCAAGCAGGGGCGGGATCGGAAGTTTCAGGCCATCCTCCCGATCCGCGGCAAACTCATCAACGTCGAGAAGGCGCGTCTCGACAAGGTGCTGCAGAACAACGAAATCCGGACGATGATCACCGCCATCGGCACCGGCATCGGGGCCGGCGAAGGCGAGGGGGCCTTCAAGATCGAGAATCTCCGCTACCACAAGGTCATCATCATGACCGACGCGGATGTCGACGGGTCCCACATCCGGACGTTGTTGCTGACCTTCTTCTACCGCCAGATGACCCAGCTCATCCGGGACGGCTATGTGTATATCGCCCAGCCGCCGCTGTACTCCATCACCCGCAAGAAGCGGACGGATTACGTCGACGACGACAACCAGCTCAACCGGATCCTGCTCCAGAACGGCACCGAAGAGGTCCGACTGAAGAATCTGGCCGACGGCAAGGAGGTTCCGGCCAAACAATTGGAGGAAATTCTGGGACTGCTCGAAACCCTCGACAAGCACGCCACCTTCATCCGCCGCCAGGGAGGTGACTTCGCCAAATACGTGGCCTGCCGGGCTCCGGACGGAGCGCTGCCGCAGCATTTGGTGAAGGTTCGCGAAGGCAACGCGGAGACCGTTCACTATTTCATGACCAACGAGGAGCAGGAGGCCTTCAAGGCGGCCAATCCCGACCTCTTCGGCGACCTCGAAGCCAAGGAGCGTTTGGAGAAGGCCAAGGGTCAGAGCCGTCGTGCCTCCCACGTTCACCTGCATCTCGAGTCACGGGCGATCGGTGAACTTCTGGCGAAGCTGACCAAGAAGGGCCTGGCGATCGATCATTACGCCGCACAGGACAAGCCTCTCTTCGAGCTGATCGAAGGCGAGGGTGAACGGGCCAATGTGACGCCGATCTTCTCGATTCCGGAGATACTCAATGGCGTGAAGGAGGTCGGCAAGAAGGGCATCCAGATCTACCGCTTCAAGGGTTTGGGCGAAATGGATGCGAAGGAACTGTTCGAGACCACCATGAACCCGGCCAAGCGCAAGCTGCTGCGGATCGAACTTTCGGACGCGGTCGAGGCCGAGGAGATGTTCACCCGGCTGATGGGCGACGTGGTGGAACCCCGCCGCCAGTTCATCGAGGACAACGCACTCAATGTCCGCAACTTGGACGTCTGAGCTGAAGCGACCCACCCAGCACCGATCCCCCCCACCTTTTCCCTTTCCGTCCCATGCCTGAAGACAACGATCCCAAAGCACCGCAAGCCAGTGGCGGCGCCTACACGGGCAACGAGAAGATCCACTCGATCAACGTCGCCGACGAGATCAAGGCCTCGTTCCTCGACTACTCGATGTCGGTCATCATCTCGCGTGCTCTGCCCGACGTGCGCGATGGGTTGAAACCGTCGCAGCGCCGCATTCTCTTCGCCATGGAAGGCTTGTCGCTCTTCCCGGGGCGCAAGCACATGAAGTGCGCCAAGATCTGCGGTCAGACCTCGGGCGATTACCATCCGCACGGCGAGGCCGTCATCTATCCGACCCTCGTCCACATGGCCCAACCCTGGGCGATGCGCGAGAAGCTGGTCGACGGCAAGGGCAACTTCGGTTCGGTCGAGAACGACCCGCCGGCGGCCATGCGTTATACCGAGGCGCGACTGACCCATCTGGGTGCGGCCCTGATGACCGACATGGATCGGGATACGGTCGACTTCGTCCCCAACTACGACGAGCGCCTCATGGAGCCGTCGGTCCTGCCCGCGGCTTTCCCGAACCTGTTGGTCAATGGCGGCACCGGCATCGCGGTCGGCATGGCCACCAACATGGCCCCGCACAATCTCGGCGAGGTCATCGACGGCATCTGCGCCCAGATCGACAATCCGGCGATCACCATCCCGGAGTTGATGAAGTTCATCAAAGGCCCCGATTTCCCGACGGGTGGCTTCATCTGCGGCATCGAGGGCATCCAGAACTATTTCAAGACCGGTCGCGGCAGCATCAAGCTGCGCGGGCGCATCGGGGTCGAGGAGATCAAGGGCAACCGCGAGCAGCTCGTCATCACCGAGATTCCCTACAACGTGAACCGGGCCGGGCTCGAGGAGCAGATCGCCGGCCTGGTGCAGGAGAAGATCATCACCGAGATCTCGGCGATGCGGAACGAGTCGGACGAGAACTGCCGTCTGGTGATCGAGCTCAAGCGCGACGCCAGCCCGCGCGTGGTCATCAACAACCTCTTCAAGCACACCCAGCTCGAGACCACCTTCAGCGTCAATGCGCTCGCCATCGACCACGGCAAGCCCAAGACCCTCAACCTGAAGGAGATCATCCAGTGCTACATCGAGCACCGGCGCGAGGTCGTGCTGCGCCGTACCCGCTTCGAGCTCCGCAAGGCCGAGGAACGGGCCGAGTTGCTCGAGGGCTACATCTGCGCCCTCAACAATCTCGACGAGTTCATCCGGATCATCCGCAGCTCCAAGACCCGCGACGAAGCCCGCATCAAGCTGCTGGCCTTCGAGTGGACGCGCGCCCAGGTGGAGCGCTGGAGCATCCTCATCCGCAGCGAGGAGCGTCTGAACGCCTCGGGCCGCTATGCGCTCACGGAGCGTCAGGTCGATGCGATCCTCGAACTGCGCCTGTACCAGCTCACGGGCCTCGAGATCGACAAGGTGAAGGCCGAGTACGCCGAGCTCATCGAGCGGATCAAGGACCTCCTGGACATCCTCGCCAAGGAGTCCCGCGTGCTCTCGATCATCAAGAAGGAGCTGCGCGAGCTGAAGGACAAGCACGCCAGTCCGCGCATGTCGGAGATCATCCCTGATGAGGGCGAGATGGCCATCGAAGACCTCATCGCCAACGAGGGGGTGATCGTGACCCTCACGCACAACGGCCTGATCAAGCGGACCAACGTCTCCAGCTACCGGGCTCAGAAGCGCGGCGGCAAGGGCGTCATCGGCATGAGCACCCGCGAGACGGACAAGGCCGAGGACAGCGACTTCATCGAGCATCTCTTCACGTGCAGCACCCACGACTACCTCATGTTCTTCACGAACCTGGGCCGGGTGTATGTGGAGCGCGTGCACGAGATCCCCGACATGGGGCGCGCCGCCAAGGGGCGCAGTATCGCCAACCTGCTCGAACTCCGGGCCGAGGAGAAGATCCAGACCCTCGTGCGCGTGACCTCCAAGTACGGGGCCAACAAGGAAGACCTGACCTGGAAGCAGGCCAACGAGCTGTTCTTCGTGACCCGGATGGGCACGGTGAAGCGCACCGAGTTGTCCGATTTCCAGAACGTGCGCAAGGGGGGCATCATCGCCATCAACCTCGAGAAGGGCGACGATCTGGTCGAGGTGCGCCTGACCAATGGCGCCAACGAGATCGTGCTCATCACCCAGCAGGGCATGAGCATCCGCTTCCAGGAAGACCAGGTGCGATCCATGGGTCGCAACGCCGGCGGCGTGAAGGGCATCGAGCTGGAAAAGGGTGACGCCGTGGTGGCGCTGGCCCTGGTGGATCCCGATTCAACCCTGCTGGTGGCCGGAGGCAACGGCATCGGCAAGCGCACCGGCTTCGACGAGTACCGTCAGCAGAGCCGGGGCGGCAAGGGCATCATCACCATGAAGACCGGCGACAAGACCGGCCATGTGGTGGGAGCCCTGACCGTGCGCGACTCCGATGAACTGATGCTCATCACCTCGGGCGGGCAGATGGTCCGCATCCCCGTGAAGGGCATCCGCGAGGCCGGCCGCAACACCATGGGCGTCAAGCTCATCAACCTGGCCGACAAGGACAAGCTCCAGGCCATCGCTCCGGTGATCAGCGAGTCGCAGGAAGACGACGCCGCGGCCGAAGAGGCCAAGTAAGGCGGTTTTTCAGAACCCGCACGGTGACACCCTCACCGTGCGGTGCCGGGTTGGCGGGATCCGGTGGACCGTGACCGTGATGGCCGTCGCAGCCGGGGATGCCCAGGCGACGGAATTTGGGGAATTCGGGAGATTCGGAAACCCCGGAGGTCGCCAAACAGAAAAACGGATCCGACCGAATCGGCATCGCCCCCCAGGGGGCCGTGGAATTCCGTCAACCGGCCCGCCTCAACCGATCCGCCAGATGACCCGGGCCTTGTTGAGGTCGTAGGGAGACATCTCCATCTTCACCCGATCGCCCGGCGTCAATCGAACGAAGCGCTTGCGCATCTTGCCCGAAATCGTCGCCAGGACGATGTGTTTGTTGTCGAGTTCGACGCGGAACATCGTTCCGGCCAGAACCGCGATCACCTTGCCCTCAACCTCGATGTGTTCTTCCATGCGATACCGTATCCATACGCTGGCCCTGACCGGGGATGGCTTGGGGCCGGCTGAGGGCGGGAAATTGACGGTTCGGGAAACCCTGACAAGTCGCTTTTCGGGGTTTGCCGGTGGCAATCACCGCGGACGACTGATCCGTACCGAGACATGCCGGGCCTCCGGGATGATGAATTTCTTCACCTCGACGTGGACTCTCCGGGCTCCGAACTCGCGCAACACCAGGGCGGCGATGTCGCTGGCCAGCGTCTCGATCAACTTCCAGGACCGTCCCTGACCCAATGCGAGCAGCCGTTGGCTCACGGCGTAGTAATTGATGGTGTGGTTCAGGTCATCCCCGGCGGCGGCCTGCGTGATGTCGGTTTCCATCTCGACGCTGATCAGGAGTCGCTGCGGATGGACGCGTTCCTCATCCGGAACGCCGATGTGGTAGGAGACCTCCAGGTCTCGAAGGGTGATGGTATCCATGACAAGAGAGGGCTCACTCGCCCTGGACGGCTTCCAACAACCGACGGGTGGGCATATTCAGGGGGAGGGCGAAGGCCTGATCCCAATCCACCCAGGCGAAATCCTGGGCCTCCTCGTTCAGGACGACCGTCTGCCCCGGCAAGGCGCGACAGGTGTAGTTGAGCAGGATGAAATGGGCCTCGCGGTAGAACTCGGTGGAGGCGATGGAATCTTGGACCATCACGAAGCGGACGTCATCGACCTCGAGCCCGGTCTCCTCGCGGATCTCGCGGCGCAGCGCGTCTTCCGAAGCCTCACCCCATTCGATCTTGCCGCCGGGGATGCCCCAAAGGCCCGACCACTTGGCGGTCTTGAAGAGGAGCATCCGGCCGTGGTCGTCATGGATGAGAGCGCCCACCGTCGGGATGGGGAAGGCCGACCGTGCCCGGGCCGGGGAGTCCAGGCGCAATCCGTTGGACTCCAGATGTCGGCGCAATTCGGAGAGATGCTCGACGATCAGGTGCGGCTTGGCCTGCCTGAGCTTGTCGAGGTTGTCGTAGCCCGTGAGCACCCCCACCGACTTCACGCCGCCATGGTGGGCCGTCTCGATGTCGTGCTGCATGTCGCCGATGAACACCGTCTGTTCGGGATCCAGTCCATTGTCGGTGAGGATACGGCCGATCAGGTCTTTCTTGTCGTGGGCGCCGAGGTAGGTCTTGTCGAGGAAGGGGCCGAAACCCGAGGCCTGTGCCTGCCGATCGAACAGGGCCGGATGCACCGCGCTCAGAAGGAAGGTCTTCAGGCCCTGCTGCCGGCAGAACTCGAGGAATTCGCGGGCGTGGGGCAGGGGCGTGACCGAGTCCTGAACCTGTCGGAATCCGTCGAGAAACCAGCGCTCCAGATCCGGCAGCGCCTCCGCCGGCACCCGCTCGACATAGAAATCGCGGGCGGGCAGACGGAACTCCTGACGGAACTGGTCGAGGCTCATCGCGGCCACCCCCGCCTGCTCGAGGGCGTGGTTCGAGGCCCGCCAGACGGCTGGCAGATCATCCACCAGCGTGCCGGACCAATCGAAGATCACGTTGCGAATCACCGGGCCAAGCTATCCCCGGCCGAGTCGGCCGCAAACGCGGGATTTGTCCGAAGCCACTCCTGCCATGCGGCCCTCATCGAAGGAAAGGCCAGATCCTCACCGCGCAGGAGATGCGGTTCATGCCATTCGACGGCATGGACTTCCTCGGCGCTGGTGGCCCCTTCGGTGGAGATCGCCTGGGCTGTGAAGAACAGGTCCAGCACCGGATACGTCACACCGCCGAAGGCATATTCGTTGGGTTGGGAGCACAGGAATCGGAGCGCGCGCAACCGGAGGCCCACCTCTTCGAAGATCTCCCGATGCACGGCCGATTCGGCCCGCTCGCCGATGTCGATGAACCCGCCCGGGGGAGCCCACAGGCCGGCGCCAGGCTCTTGTGCGCGGCGGATCAGCAGGATCCGCCCGTCTTCCCGTTGAATGAACACGGCCACCGCCACGGCCGGGTTGAAATAGAGGCGGAACCCACAGCGCCCGCAGGTCAGTGGAGCCCCGGTGACCGGCGGATCGACGGGTTGGCCGCATCGGGGGCAGTGATGGAATTGGCGCGAGGGATGCATGGTGCTGGGCCCGGCCCGGCCGGGGCGTTGCTGTCGTTCTACCTGTGACACGGCGGGCTGAACATCAAAACACCCGGAGCCGAACACCGGCACCCCGATGCCTGCGCATCCGGAGGGATCCCGACTCGACCTTTGCATCGGCAGGTTTGGCAGGCACCGTTCCCGGACACATGAGCGTTCGATCGCGTTCCGAGGCCTTGTTCGCCGAATCCCTCAAGCACACCCCCGGTGGCGTGAATTCTCCGGTGAGGGCGTTCCGTGCCGTCGGAGGCACCCCGTTTTTCGCGGCCTCCGCCTCGGGCGCCCGGGTCACCGATGTGGATGGCAACTCCTACATCGACTATGTCGGAACCTGGGGGCCGGCCATCCTCGGGCATGCCGCCCCTCCGATTGTCCGAGCGATCCAGAACGCCGCGGAACGCGGTACGAGTTTCGGGATTCCCCACGCGCAGGAGGTGACCCTGGCCCAGCGCGTCAAGGCGATGGTGCCCTCGGTCGACAAGGTGCGTTTCTGCAACAGCGGCACCGAGGCGACCATGTCGGCGATCCGGTTGGCGCGGGGCTTCACGGGCCGTGACCGCATCATCAAGTTCGACGGGTGCTATCACGGGCATTCCGATGGGCTGTTGGTCAAGGCCGGTTCCGGAGCGCTCACCCTCGGCAATCCCGACAGCGCCGGAGTGCCCGCCGATGTGGCGCGGCAGACGTTGGTGTTGCCCTTCAACGATCCCGAAGCGCTCCGGACGGCCTTCCGCGAACACGGCCCGGAGTTGGCGGCCGTGATCCTGGAACTGGTTCCGGCCAACGCGGGACTGTATCTGCCCAGGCCGGGTTATCTCGAACTCCTGCGCGAACTCACCCGGGCCAACGGCACCGTGCTCATCGCCGACGAGGTGATGACCGGGTTTCGTCTGGGGCCGGCCGGGGCCCAAGGCCGTTTCGGCCTCACCCCGGACCTGAGTTGCTTCGGCAAGATCATTGGCGGAGGACTCCCGGTGGGGGCCTTCGGTGGCCGTGCAGACATCATGGATCGGCTGGCGCCGTTGGGGCCGGTCTATCAGGCGGGCACCCTGAGCGGCAATCCGCTGGCCATGGCGGCCGGTCTGGCGGCGCTCGAGACGTTGGAAGCGACCGATGCCTGGAACCGACTGGAGTCGTTGGGGGCGGAGTTGGAGCAGGGCCTGAGCGCCGTGGCGAAGGCCGCGAAGATTCCGGTGTGTTTCCAGCGGATCGGCTCGATGTTCTGCGGTTATTTCACCGACCGACCGGTGTGGAATCTGGCCGATGCCCTCCACAGTGACCGGGCCCGGTTCGCGCGGTTCTTCCATGGGATGCTCGATCGCGGGATCTACCTGGCTCCGTCCCAGTTCGAGGCCGGCTTCATTTCCTCCGCGCATGCCTCGGCCGATATCGAGGCCACCGTGCGGGCGGCCGAGGCAGTGTTCGCTACGCTGTGAGCAGGCCTCCGGGGGCGGGTTTCCGGCCGATCCGATGATTCCGGGGATTGTGTCGCTCGTCCGGGGCGATAATCTCCAGGGCATGTCCCCGCTGCGTCTCGCCCTCTTCGTCGCCGTTGCTTGGTCACTCCATTCCAACGCGGCCGCGGCCGGTCCTCGGGCGCTTGCGGTGGGGCAGCGGCCTGATGATCAACGCCTTCAGGCCCCGAAGGACCTCGACGGGTATTTCCCCTTCCAACCGCCCGAGTCCCAGGAGGCCTGGGAACGTCGCTCCGCCCGGGTGCGCCAGCGCGTCCTCGTGTCGCAAGGACTCTGGCCGATGCCCACCAAGACCGATCTGAATGCCCGGGTCTACGGGCGTATCGATCGCGGGGATTACACCGTCGAAAAGGTCCACTTCGAGAGCGCGCCGGGCTTCTTCGTGACGGGCAGCTTGTATCGGCCCAAGAAGACCCACGGCGGCAAGGCTCCGGGTGTCCTGTTCGCCCATGGTCATTGGGCCGATGCCCGGTTGTCCCAGGCCACCGAGACCGAGTTGCGCAACGAAATCGCCACCGGTCAGGAGCGCTTCGTCGAGGGGGGCAAGAGCCGCTTCCAGTCGATGTGCGTGCAGCTCGCGCGGATGGGCTGTGTGGTCTGGCAGTGGGACATGCTGGGCGATTCCGACTCGCAACAACTCTCCCGCCAAGTGGTGCATCATTTCGCCAAGCAGCGGTCCGAGATGAACACCACGGAGAACTGGGGGCTCTACAGCCCGCAGGCCGAGGCGCACCTCCAGAGCATCATGGGGCTCCAGACTTGGAATGCCGTGCGGTCGCTCGACTTCCTCCTCGACCTGCCCGAGGTGGATCCGCAGCGCGTGGCCATCACCGGAGCCAGCGGCGGTGGCACCCAGACCATGCTGCTGGCGGCCATCGATCCGCGGGTCACGTTGTCGTTCCCGGCGGTGATGGTGAGTACGGCCATGCAAGGCGGCTGCACCTGCGAGAATGCCAGCCTGCTGCGCGTGGGCACCGGCAATGTGGAATTCGCCGGCCTGTTTGCGCCGAAGCCCCAAGGCATGACCACGGCCGACGACTGGACGAAGGAGATGTCCACCAAGGGGTTCCCGGAACTCAAGCGTCTCTACGGAATGCTGGGAGCTCCGGACAAGGTGATGCTCCAGCGCGGGGAGCATTTTCCCCACAATTACAACGCCGTTTCCCGCACCGCCTTCTACAACTGGATCAACCGGCATTTCAAATTGGGGCAGCAGGAGCCGGTGCTCGAGCGCGATTACACCATATCGTCCCGGCAGGAGCTCAGCGTGTGGGACGCCGAGCATCCCGCACCGAAGGCTGGGGATCCGGACTTCGAGCGGGGTCTCTTGAAGCTGTGGACGACGGACGCCGAGCGGCAGCTCGAGTCGCTGGCCTCCGGTTCTCCGGAGCAGTACCGCCAGGTGCTCAAGGCCGGTTGGGATGTCGTCCTGGATGCGCGGGAACCGATCGGATCGGGTACGGTGGCCTGGGATCAGAAAGACAAGCAGGACAAGGGATCCTGGATCCAGATGACCGGTCTGCTGCGCAACGGAGCCCGACGCGAGGAAATCCCGGTGGTCTTCTGTCATCCGAAACAGTGGAACGGCAAGACGGTGATCTGGCTGACGGCCGACGGCAAATCGGGGCTTTATGCCTCCGATGGCACCCTGATCCCGGCGGTTCAGAAGCTGGTGAATGGCGGGGCGACGGTCATGGGAGTGGACCTGCTGCACCAGGGCGAGTCGTCGGTCGACGGACAACGCCTCACGCGCACCCCGCGCGTCAAGAACCCGCGCGAGGCCGCGGCCTACACCTTCGGGTACAACCAGGCGGTGTTTGTCCACCGGGTGCACGATGTGCTCACGGCGGTGCAGTACATCCGCGGCCATGAGAAGGCCTCCAGCCAGGTGTCGCTGATCGCCCTCGACTCCACCGCACCGATTGCCGCCGCGGCTCGGGCTCAAGCGGGCAAAGGCGTGGACCGGGTGGCCGTGCACCTGGGCGGCTTCCGATTCGGCAAGGTGCTGGACCTGCACTCGCCGGACTTTCTCCCGGGTGGGGCCAAGTATGGCGATGTGGACGGTCTGATCGCGCTGGGGCAATCCGAACTCCAGCGACTCGACAGCGCTGATACCGCCGCTGCGGCGACGTGGGTACTGCGCTGAGCGAAGTCGCCTTCCGCCGGGCGACTGCGGCAATAAACCGCAGGGTTTTCGGCCCCCGATCTGGTGCGGACGATTGACGAGGATCGGAAGACCGTGATCCCTTTGGACCACTGTGCGGCGACGTTGGTGCCAATGGGTGGTGATCGGGCTCGTGGGGATTTCCCTCGGGTTCCAGTGGACCCTGCTCCAATCGGTCGCCTGGACGGTGATGGTCTTGGACCGCAGCGCCGAAATGGGGTGGGTTCAGGCCCTCGAGACCACCTTCGACGGGCAACATCCGTGCGCCCTCTGCAAGGTGGTCCGCAAGGGCCGCGATTCCCAGCAGCAGCAGACCGTGGTGATCTCGCTGGCCAAGACCGACATGGTGGCCGGTGACGAGGTCTTGGAAGTGGCCGCACCTCCGACGGTTTGCGTCGGGCACATCGTGGCGCACGACGAATACGCGGCGTTCAAGGCGTTTCCTCCCCCCTGGCAGCCGCCCCGTCAGGCCTGATCTTGGCTCAACCCCGGGGGTTTCGGGTCGCGTCCCGGAGCCTTCCTCCGACCGCGCTTCAATGCCGATCCGTGACCCGGAGAGGGTTGCTGTCGGGTCGGACCCTCGGTTCCTGGGGTTTGCCGTGCCTTCTCCCGATGACGTCGGCTGCACCCCTATTCCGGCAGGGTGCGGCTCATTCCCGGGAACCCCGTCCGGAAACTCCACCGCAATCGTCCGAAGTATCGTGCCATGAATCGTTCCTTTTCCGCCGTTTCCGTTTCGTCCTGTGTCACCGCCGTCTTGGGGGCCTCCGTGCTCCAGGCGGCCGAATCCCGAACCCTGCCCCAGGTGCTGGTCGAGGGGCAGGCCGAACCCACTCTCACCGTGCCGTCGGTGTCTGCCGCCTCGGCCGCCTTGGCCCAGGTGCCCGGCGGCACCACGCTCGTCGAAGGCGAAGCGATCCGTCAGGGCCGCGCTTCCACCCTCCGGGACGCCCTCGATTTCACCACCGGCGTCTATGTCCAATCGCGCTTCGGCTCCGAAGAGGCCCGCATTTCCATTCGGGGATCCGGCCTGCAGCGGACCTTTCACGGTCGGGGCCTGAAGATCCTCCAGGACGGTGTGCCGCTGAATCTGGCCGATGGTGGCGTGGACATGCAGTCCATCGAACCGTTGGCGACCCGCTACATCGAGGT
>JAIXXC010000099.1 GCA_027490985.1 Verrucomicrobiales bacterium | reverse complement strand
GTTGCCGCCAAATTGCCTGACTCACTGGGTCTCAGGTCAATGCTGGCTGGGCTGCTCTGGCTCACTCTTCACCTGACGTCCGCCCAGGCTCAGACGGTGTACCAGAACAACTTCGAAGCCGCTGGAAACGCAGGTTCCGAATGGCAGCCCGCGTCGTTCGCCACGACGCCGAAAGGCGCGCGGCGTTTCCTTGGGCGTTTCGCCAATGAAGGCACCACGTTGACCCTTGGCAATCTGCCGGCGCATTCGGCCGTCACGGTGAGCTTCGACCTGCTGGTGATCCAATCCTGGGATGGAAGCAACACGGGGTTCGGACCCGATTTGTGGGAATGGAGCGTGGGCGGTGAGCGGACGCTGCTGCGGGCCGCGTTCAGCAACAGCAGCGACGTCGGTCTGCGACAGAGCTATCCGGATTCTTATCCCTACAGCCTCAACGCGGGCGGCACCGGGGCGGCTGAGCGGAACACGCTCGGCTTTCCAACCGTGCCGAGTTACTCCGGCGGCACGGATTCTGTGTATCGGATGACGAACACCTTCGCGCATTCAGGCGGCCGCCTGGTGCTGCGATTTGGCGCCGGAGGGCTGGAATCGGCGGTCAACGAAAGCTGGGGGTTGGACAACGTGGTCGTCACGGTCTCGCAACCGCCAGGGGGTGTGGTCGAGTGGTCTGCCCCGGTCTTTGATATCGGTGAGACGAACACGGTGGCGACAGTCCAGGTGCGCAGAAGCGGTGCCACAAACCTGCCGATCTCGGTGGCGTTCGCAACGGCTTCCGGTACGGCGATCGCGGGCGCGGATTTCGTCACCACGAGCGGCGTGCTCGAATTTGCCGCAGGCGAATCGCTCAAGACGCTGTCCATCCCGCTTCTGGACGATACCAACCCCGAGAATGACGAGAGCTTCGTCCTCACACTGCGCGATCCCAGTGCCGGCGCGGTCCTTGGTCTGCCTTCGCGCGCCTGGGTGACGATCCAGGATGACGAACGGGCCAACCCGGTGTTCAAGCGGGTGGAATCCGGGCCACTGGTCTCCGGTGGCGGCGGCGCACTGGCTGCGGCGTGGGGCGACTTCAACGGTGACGGGAACGAGGATGTGTTCATTCCCAATTGGGCGGGCGGGCGCAATTCGCTGTTCCGCGAGAACGGAGATGGCACCTTCACGGCCATCACCAGCGGCAGCGTGATCTCCGAAGGTGGGAACTCGACCGCGGGATCTTGGGCCGACTACGACAACGATGGTGATCTCGATCTGTTCGTGACCAATTTCGGGGCGAACTTCCTCTACCGGAACAACGGGAACGGAATGTTCACCAAGGTGACGAGCGGGGCGGTGGTCTCCGAACAGGGCAGCTGGCAGGGTTGCGCCTGGGGTGATTACGACAATGACGGCTGGGTGGATCTTTTCGTGGTGAACGATGCGGGAAACAACGCGCTCTACCGCAACAACCGCAACGGCACCTTCACCCGGATCACCACGGGATCACCGGTACGGGATATCGGCGCGTCCACCGCATGCGCCTGGGGCGATTACGACGGCGATGGCTGGCTCGACCTGGTCGTGGTGAACCGTTCGGGCGTGAACAATTTCCTCTATCGCAACAACCGTGACGGGACGTTCTCAAAGATCACCGCCGGGGCGGTCGTGACCGACGGCGGCGATTCGTATGGTGTGGCATGGGCTGATTATGACAACGACGGCGACTTCGACCTGCTGGTGACCAACTTTGATGAGGCGAATTTCCTCTACCGTAATGATGCGGGAACGCTCGTGCGCGTGACCCTCGGCAGTCTGGCGCGCAGCTCAGGACTATCGCTCACGCCCGGCTGGGGAGACTTCAACAACGACGGCCTGCTCGATGTCTTCATCAGCACCGTCGCGCCGGGAGGAATGCTCTTCCGGAACGAGGGATTTTCGTCAGGTGCATCCACTTTCAGCCGGATCACCCAAGCGATGCCCGCGCGCGAACTGCTCCCCTCCAGCAGCGTCACCTGGCCGGATCCGAACAACGATGGATACCCCGACCTCTTCGTGCCGACCTACTCCGGACTGAGCAGCGGTCTTTATCTGTCGAAGCCCGGCACCAATCACTGGCTCAAAATCCGATGTCTGGGCGCGCTGTCGAACCGGGCGGGGATCGGCGCTGTCGTGCGGGTGCGCGCCATGATCGGAGGCGAACCGCGCTGGCAGACTCGCGCGATCGGCGGCGGCAATGGCAGCAATCAGGATGGACTGATCGCAAGCATCGGGCTGGGGGATGCAGCGCAGGCGGATCTGGTGGAGATCCGTTGGCCTTCCGGTGTTATCCAGCGCCTCCGCAATATCGCGCCGGACCAGTCCCTCACGATCCGCGAGGAACTATCGCTCGAGCTGATGACCGGCCCGGGGGAATTTCAGATCGAGGGCCGCACCGGCCAGCGCTATCGGATTGAGACCTCCAGCGATCTCCAGACCTGGACCGAGGCCGCCGTCCTCACGAACGACCTCGGAAGCGTGCGGTTCGCCGATCCGAATACCAGCGGGCAGGCGCTGCATTTTTATCGCGCGATCCTGTTGCCGTGAGCGCCATGCCACTGGCGAGAGAGCCGTCGCTGAAACAAGGGTGGGCATCAACGGTTCAGAACGGCAGCCGCGGCCGTTCGAAGATCCGATCGACCATCTAGCCCGTGGCGAGCAACGCGATGCCTGCGGAACCAAGCCGCCGCATCAGCCTGGAGTGGAACCA
This sequence comes from Verrucomicrobiales bacterium, assembly GCA_027490985.1. GTDB lineage: Bacteria > Verrucomicrobiota > Verrucomicrobiia > Limisphaerales > UBA9464 > SXXZ01. The sequence continues at coordinate 2,378 of JAIXXC010000099.1, read as the reverse complement.
TAATCGTCGGTCCAGGAACGCCAGCACCTGGGCGGTGCCTCTCGTCTCCAAGCGCTCATGGGAGTCTCAGGCCGAACCACAACAGGTGAGCGACCCTGCTCAACGGACGCAACGAGTGCCACCACCGCGATCCCGCACAGGCGGAACCGAGTTCGCTGCAGCGGAAGGTCAGGCCTCGCTGTGTGGCCCCTCATGTCTCTGCTGTCGCCCCGATATCGACCAAACCGGTAGCGTGGCGAGTGCCGTGATGGTGATGACGTTCGTGAGCGCTGTTGCCCATGCCTGAAACTCGGGGACGGGAAAGTCGACCCAATGGCCGTCCTCCCGATGGAAGAAAACAATCGGAATCGGAAAACTGCCGATGCGGTAGCGCGCGCCAATCGGATACTCGACGTAGAACGCGCATCCAATGCCGACCGCGACACCGCAGGCAAAGAGAGCACCAAAGGCGAGCCAGCTCCCCGTCGGCGCACGCTGACGACGCAACCGCCGGAACAACGCGACGAGCATCCAACTGCTCAGAGCGAGAAAGACGATGACGATGAAAATGCCCATTTATGCTTCGACAGGAAACATAGCCCTACCGCTTTGCCAGACAATCCCTAGAGCAGAGTCATCACATGGAATCTCAACAATCTCGGTTCTCTCCCACGAAACGACCGCGCCGTTGCTGAGTCCGTGACCTGACAAGTGGAATTCAATACGCTACGAGGTGGCAGGCGGGGGGATAGTGGAGGGAGCCCGAAGGGCGACTGGAACCATCCCCCCGCCTGAGGCGGTCACAACCCCCACCCACGACATGACCAACGACCATCCGTCCGACACGCCCGAATCGGGCCCGAAGAAACGCCGCTTCCTCAGCGCCGAGAAGAAATTCCAGATCTACCTGGAGGCGCAGTCCACCGACAAACCCGTTGGCGAGCTCCTGCGCCGAGAAGGCCTCTTCTCGACCGATCTGGCCCGCATCCGCCAGCAGGTGAAGGAGGGCGCACTCGTGCGGCTCAGCGCCAAGCCGGGGCGGAAGACCGAGACCGTGGCGTCTTCCGAGTTCGAGGCACTCAAGCAGGAGCTATCGGATAAAGAACGAGCCCTCGCCGACATGGCGGTCGAACTGACCCTACTGCGAAAAAAAACCAATGGGGTTTCGTCGGGGCGATAGCCGCTCAACGGCTCAAGGCTGAGACCAAAATGGAGATCCTCTCGGTGATCGATTCCTCCCTGCAAAACGGCGTGTCGGTGCGGCGCTCGTGCTCGATCCTCATGATCCAGTACCGCCGCATCGTCCGCTGGCAGCAGCGGGTCCGACGCGGTCGGGGTCTCCAGGACCGCAGGCCTGGCCCCACGGAACCCCTTCACAAGCTCCTGCCGGAGGAAACCTCCCAAATTGTGGCGATGGCCAAGGACGAGCAGTACGCTGATATGTCCCATCGCATTCTGGCCGTGACCGCCGCGGACAAGGGCCTGTTCCAGGCCTCTTTCTCGACGGTCTACCGGGTCTTGCGGAAGGAGGGCCTCATGACGGCTCGCGGTGCTTGGCGCGGCCACAACGGCCATTCGAAGCCGCCTGTCCGGAAGGAACTCACTGGCCCCAACCAACGCTGGTGCTGGGACATCAGCTACCTGATGACCCACCAGAAGGGGCAATACCTTTATCTCTACCTGCTCCTAGACGAGTGGTCCCGGAAGACCATCCAGTGGCGCATCGCCTGGACACAGACCGCCCAGGAATCCCGATGGCTACTCGAGGGTGGTTTGACTGACCAGAACATCCTCGACCTGCCTGAAGACCAGCGGCCGGAGATCATCAATGACCGTGGCCGTCAGATGAAGGCCAAGCCGATTCAGCGGCTCTGCGAAGACCACGGCATGCCGCAGTTGTTCTCCCGTCCGCGGACACCGAACGACAACCCCTTCATCGAGTCGGCCTTCAGCACCGCCAAGCGCGCCCCGGAATACCCGGGGCGCTTCTTGGATGATCGCGAGGCCGTGACCTACTTCACCCAGTACTTCAAATGGTACGACACCGAGCATTACCACTCGGGCATCGACTTCGTCACCCCGCAGCAAGCCCACGACGGCCAAAGGAAGGCCATCGTGGAGGACCGACGGGCCAAAGCCTTCTCCCAGCGCCGCCGGCGCCGGGAGGAAAACCAACAAAAATCCGGCGAGCAAAAAACCAAGAACCAAATAACATCTATCAGCCAGCACTCCGTAGTGTAATCACCTGCTCCGTGAGGTCATTGATCAAAAAACGCGCCGCGACACCGTCTTGAATACTTGATTGCACGGAAAATATGGCATCATCACGACTAGACGCATTAACGTGTATTGATTTGAAGTAACCAGCAATCAAGATTGTTGCATCCTCATCTGAGTGC
>JAIXXC010000291.1 GCA_027490985.1 Verrucomicrobiales bacterium | reverse complement strand
CCGGGCATGGTGCCCGTGAGGACCAGCGGCTTCAGATTCGCGCGAGCCGTGTAGATGGCGGCGGTCAGACCGGCGCATCCGGTCCCGATGATGACGACGTTTTCCATGTTCTGCCGACCACCCTAGCCCGAAAGCCCCGCCCGGCCAAATTGCAAATCCAAGCCGGGCCACAACCGTGAAAGCTCCTGTTCCCCCAAGCTTTCCTGCGAACACCGTCCCGTGTCCGCTGCCCCACCCTCACTTGCCTCCAGCCGTGCGGGTGAAGGCGCGGATGTTCTGCACTTTGGCCTGCTTGGCGAAGTCCATGACCTTAACCACGTCGCCCCAGTTGGCGTTCTCGTCGGCCCTCAACACCACCTTGATCTGGGGGTCGCCGGCCACGGCATCCTTCAACTCGTTGAGCAACTTGTCCGATGTCACCGCTCGCGGACCCACGTAGAACTGCGGCGCGGCCGCGGCGATGGTCACCACCATGGGCGGCTTCTCGGCGCTGGCGCCCGCCTTGGGAGCCTCACGGGTCTCGGGCAGGGTCAGGGCCACCGAGGGCGTGTTCTTGAAGCGCGTGGTCACCATCAGGAAGACCAGCAACACCACCAGCACGTCGATCAACGAGATGATGACGATGGCCGGGGCCGCCTTGCGCCGTCGGGTCAGGAACTTCATGGACGCACCCCTTCGGCACCGGCACCGGCGGGACCAACCGCCGCACCGGATGCGCGCTCCCGCAGGTAGTGACGGCGCATCAGGGCATCGCACACGCCTTCCAACTCGAGCCCCAGCAACTCCACCCGCTTGTTGAACACACTCCAGGCCGCCAAGGTGGGCATGGCCACCAGCAGGCCGAGGACCGTTTTGTAGAGGGCCACCGACATGCCCTTGGCGATGAACGCGTTGTCGGCCTGCAGGTTGGAGCCGAAGTCGCCCAAGAGCGGGATGATGCCGTAAATGGTTCCGACCAAGCCCAAAAGCGGCGCGATGCCGACGATGATCTCCAGGATCACGAGGCCCCGCTCGAGGCCGGCGATCTCCTGACGGGCGCGCACCTCGAGGGCGGCCACATTCTCCGATTTGGGCCAGGGCAGATGATCCAAGACCGAGAGGATCAGGCGGGCCATCGGCGAGGGCCGGGCCTGACAGGCTCCGCGCAGGCGGGACACGTCGCCGTCGGCGAGCGCGTCCATCAACGGACGCGGCAGGACGCGGTCGCGCCGCAACGACCAGGCGCGTTCGAGCACCACGGTCAACGCCGTCACCGAAAGTCCGAGCAGAAGCCACACGAACGGGCCGCCATCCAACAATGATCGCATGAGAAGTTTGAGGGTATCGCCCCGGCTGCGGGGTGTCAGTAGTAGTGGAAAGTGAAGGTGATCTCGCGGGGGTCCAAGGCCTGGGCCTTGAGGACGCTGGGCCATCGGCCGAAGGGTGAGGCCCCCATGACCGCCGCTTCGCAGGTGAAACTGAGGGTTTCACCGACGGTCGATTCGGCGGTGGTCATCTGCGAAATGGAGCCGTCGCCGTGCAGACGGAACTTGAGCACCACCTTGCCGGTGCGCTCCAAGGCGTAATGCCGTTCTTCCAACAAAGCCCACCACCGCTCCTGCACGGCGGCGATCATCCGCAGATCGTATTCGCCAAAGGGCGTGCTCTTGACGTCGAACGAGGGCGAGATGCTGAAGCGACTCGAGCCTCCCTGCTGGAGCATCTTCTCTCCGCGAATGATGCCCTTCTGCTCCATCGCCTGGGCCAGTCGCTTGATGGGCTTGCGCCTCGGAGCCCCGGACTCTTGGGCCTCCACGGCCTTGCGCTCCTCCTGAGGCTGTTCGGACCGCGCCTTGGGCTCCACCTTGGCCAACTGGGTCTCGCCGGGATCGCGGACTCCGCCCAAGGGTCGGGGCGTCTGAGCCTCTTTCTTCTCTTGGCGGACGGCCGTCTCGGGCGTGGCCGGAACCTCTTCGACCTTCGGCTGGGCCTGAGGCGGATTCGGCGACGGTTTGGCCGTGTCGAAGGTCTTGGGCGTGGTCTTCTGCACGCCCGTGATCTCCGGATCCTTGAGCGCCTTCTGGGAGGGAACCGGTTGTCCCGAGACCGCGTTGGCCGCGGAATAGAATTGGGGGTCTTTCGGGGGATCTTTCACCGCCAACGCCGGATCGACCTCGATGAAGGTCAGAGGCACCTCCTGCCAGGCAGGATCTTGCGCGGGATCGGACGGCCTCACGGGAACGGGCGCAGTGGGTTGTACGAGGCTCTTCACCCAGTCCGGGGCCTGCTCGGGGGCCTTGCGCACCCAGATCGACGCACCGGTCCACAGCACCAGGATCAACAGATGCAGCGCCACGGCCACCACCGCCGCCCACGCCAGCGGGCGGAGATCCGGCCGTCGCCAGGGAGCTGTGCCTGCCAAGTCCATTCTCGTGCGCGCCCAACTTGGCGCACGGTCGGCTCAGCGGCAACGGGAAGTTCCATCGAGACCCCGTCGTTGGAGGCTCCAGTTGAAGGCTCCAGAGTTGCCCCTCACCCGGAGACCAGGCGCACTCCGCGCCATGCCATCGCAGCGCCATCGCGGCCCAAGCTGCTGCCGATGACTCAGCCTCCGGGATCGATCGGGGTCGGCCCACGGCCCTGCGCCAGGACCCGGAACGAGCGCCCGAAATGCTCGGGATGGGTCAGGGTCTGGAAGGCCCGCACCCGCGCCGGAGTCCACTCGGGGAACCGCGCCCGAGGGCGTTGGGTCGCCTCCAAAATCCGCATCAGGAATCGGGACTGCCGCTCCCGATGCCAGGTCACCAATCGGTGCCGCTCTCCGGCCTCGGCCACCGCACTGAAATCCACATGCGAGGTCAGATCCACCTCCCCGGGCTGTTGCAACGGGTCGTCCAACAACCGATGCCGATGGTAGGCGCGCAGGGTTCCGTGGGCCCGAGTGGGCGCCAGAAACTCCTCGGCGCTGTCCAGACCGTAGTCGAACGTGAGCAGGCACCCCTGCTGCAAGACCTGCGCAGCGCGCTCCCACCACGCCACCGCGGCCGGGCTTCGCTCGCGACAGAAACCATCGGGAAGCACCGCCTGGAGTGCTTCGGGCAGTTCCCAGTCGATCGGCGAGGGGGTTCCGAGCGGAACCCATTCCCAGCGCCCGGCCCGCCAGCAGACCCCCTGCTCGATCCAGCGGCGCTCGGCCGCACTCCACCGCCAGCGTTCCAGGGGAACCGCATCCAGGAGCTCATTGGAGAGGATCACTCCCCTCACCTGATCGGGCATCGTCTCGGACCAGCCGACGCGATCGCCGAAGCGTT